>JBCCVO010000004.1:0-100998 GCA_039195235.1 Pseudomonadota bacterium | reverse complement strand
TGCCCTCCGAAGGCAGAGGCCAGAGGTTCGAATCCTCTCGGGTGCGCCAGTTCACTTTCTGGGTCGAGCAGGCCTGAAAACTGATATGGAACAGTGGGTTGTACGGTTCGAAACCCTCTTTTACTGGCAATATGCCAATTGATCGGCAAAGGTGAAGCGTCGCAGCGCACGCTGTGCAGCCAAACCATTGCTATTCCATAGTTTTTTGGGATTCGCGAGGTATGAAAGAGAGGTTCGAGATGCTCTTTCAAAGCTCCGCTTACGTTAGCAAGGCAGGAACCAGCTTAAGCCTGCGTCGAAGTGTAATCCGGCAGATCTCGGCCATGAGCAGCGACTGGCCTGCATCCGGCCCGTTCCTTGGAACATGATGACGCGAGCAGTCATCCGAACATCGGTCTAAGCTGGCCCAAGGATATCAAGAAAGGGACCGCCTTCGCTTTCAGCGTCTACCCGTGCTTCGATTTCGAACACGTCTTGCAGTCGTTCGGCAGTAATCGTCTCGCGAGGAGTTCCGTCGGCGACAATCCGGCCACCCTTCATCCAGATCAGCCTGTCAGCATATCGCGCTGCCAGCGCGAGATCGTGCACAACGGCTAGCAGGGCTCGACCTTCAGTTGCAGCCTTTGAAAAGATCCGCAGAACCTCATGCTGGTAACGCGGATCGAGCGCAGCGACAGGCTCATCCGCGATCAGAAGTGGAGTTTCAGCGGCCAATGCGCGCGCTAGATGGACGCGCGAAAGCTCTCCGCCCGAAAGCGTATCGGCGGCACGCTCCTCGAAGCCTGCAAGGTCGCAAGCGGCAATCGCGCTGGCAATGGCCGCCTGATCTTCGTGTGAAAGCCGATCTGGTGCCGCGCCGTAAGCGAAGCGGCCGAGTGCAACTATGTCATGAACCGGCTGCGGCCAGACCAAGGGGCGTTGCTGGGGAAGATAAGCGACTTTGCGTGCCCTTTGAAGCGGGCTGAGGGCGGCAACGTTTTCGCCATCTATCTCGGCGTGACCCGCATCCGGCTTAACAAGCCCCAGGGCGAGCCGAAGCAAAGTTGTCTTGCCCGCCCCGTTCGGCCCGACGAGCGTGGTTAGTGAACCCGGATCCAGTGCGAAGCTCGCATCCAGGACCAACGCCTTGCCATCGACCGAGTAAGAGAGTCCGTTGGCGGTGAGAAGGCTCATGACAGCCTCCGACGTGATGCGATCCAGACAAAGATCGGGGCGCCAATGAGCGATGCGACCACTCCAAGCTTCAACTCATTGTCAGTGGGCAATAGCCGGACACCAATATCTGCGAGCACAAGCAGCAGTGCACCGAGCAGGGCCGAAGGCACGAGCAGCCGAGCCGGATCGTAGCGCACAAACGGGCGTACCAAATGCGGCGCGACTATGCCGACAAAGCCAATCGATCCGGCAAGCGCAACCGCTGCTCCGGTAGCGAGCCCAGCGCCGATGATTACGCCGAGGCGCTGAATTCTGAGATCTAGCCCGAGTCCCTCAGCCGTTTCCTCTCCCAACGCGAGCGCGGAGAGACCGCGCCTGGTCACCATCATGACCGCGATCCCCAGGATCAGGAACGGCGCGGAGAAGGCTATATCTTCGAAGCTGCGGTTGGCGACGGTGCCAAGCATCCAGTTGACCATATCGGATAGGCTAAAGGGGTCGGGCGCGAGATTCATCAGCAGAGCCATAAGCGCTGCTGAGAAGCTGGACAGACCAACCCCTATCAGGATCAGCGTAACGACCGAACGGTTTCGAAGCGCTGCGGCGGCGACAAGAAGCGTCGCTGTCAGCGCTCCCGCGACGGCCGCAAGAGGCAGAACAAGTGGCCCGGCGGTCGCAAGCCTGAAATAGAGCACGAAGGTCGCGAACAACGCCGCTGTGGCGGAAACACCTAGAATGCCCGGCTCAGCGAGCGGGTTACGCAGCAGGCCTTGCAGGGCCGCTCCGCTCATGCCGAGCGCTGCTCCAACTACGGCAGCGGCTATGCTGCGCGGCAGACGAATCTGCCAGACAACCAGCTGATCCCCTTCGCTCGCTTGCATAGCGATCGCAGCCAGCACTCGCTCCAACGGGAGTGGAACTGATCCCAGCAGAAGGGAGAGGATAAGCGCTGTAATGAGACCGGCTGACAGCAAGCTGGAAGTGCGGGTCATGGGCCGCGCCTCGCATGCTGCGACATAGTCTCAACCGCTTCGATCAAAAACCAACCGCCGCATGCTGTCCACGCGCCCTCGATCGATGAAACAGGCAGTTCACGAAGCTGGGCCTGCGCCACAGGATGACGCGCTGCACTCCAGTTATCGACGTGATTGGTCTTGCTTTCAAAAAAGGCAGCAACAATCAGATCGGGACGCTCATAGGCAAGGCGCTCCAGCGGAAGAGGATTCCAGCCATTTTGGGTTTGAAAGTTCGCGAGGCCAGCAGCTGCAATAAGCTCATGAACCAGCGAACCGGGGCCTGTGGTCACTCCCACCGGCGTCATGTAAAGAGCTTCTGGATTTTTGCCCGCCTTCGCCGCCAGCGCATCAAGGCGTTGGTTCATGTCTCCAATAACCTGTTTGGCTTCATCCGGTCGCCCGAGCTCGCCGCCAATTCGCACGACTTCTTCGCGGACCTGTTCGATCGTTTGCGGAAAGCCAATCTGCACGACGGGAACGCCAGCGCGCTCCATGAAGCTGCTGACATTTGGGCCGCCGCCATAGGAACGCACTATCAAGTCGGGCTCGAGCGACAGGACGTCGGCCGTGCGTGGACGCACCTGTCGAAGTCCCCTCGCTTCATCCCGCATGTACGAAAAGCGTTTATCCGCGCCGGGTGACAGTGCCAGAATATCGCCCCGATCCGCAAAGCGCAGGACATATTGGTCGGCGCAATAATCGAGGCTGACGATCCTTTGCGGCGCGTCTGAACTGCGCTCAACAACCTGCGAGCAGGCTACCGGCGAAAGGCTTAGAAACGCCGCGAGGATCGCCCCAATTCGCATTACATTCTGTATCGGACGCCGCCAAACACGGCTCGACCGGGCTGTCCAAAGCGGAAGACAGTTTCGTATTCCTCATCGGTGACATTCTCGACGCGCCCGAAAAGCTCGAGGTTCTCGGTGATACCGTAGCTTATTCTCAGATCGGCGACGAAATAGCCATCCAGCGGGCGACTGTTGGAGGCGTTATCGAAACTATCTCCGACGACAAGGATGGTCGTGCCAATGCCGAGACCGTTTTCCATTCGATAGTCAGCAACCAGGCTGACGGTTTCTTCAGCGCGGCGCGGTAAGCGATTTCCCGTCGTTTCGTCAAAGGCATCAATGATCGAATAGTTGATCGACACATCGAACCCGTCAATCGGTTGCAGAGCAACGCCGAACTCCCAGCCGTCGGCCTGGGTGAGGGCAATGTTATCGTAAGTTCCAAATGGTGGATCCTCAACAAGACATGGCGGCAAAAGACTGTCTACACAGCTCAGGAAGACAATCTCGTTCGTGCCTTCACGCTCGAAATAGGTCACGCCGACCTGCGCCCGGCCATCAAGGAAGGTGTGCGTAACGCCGACATCCCAGCTTTCTGATTCCTCTGGGTCCAGATCGGGATTGCCGAACTCGCTGAAGAGTTGGAACAACGCCGGTGCCTTAAAGCCTTCGCCGTAGCTTGCGCGGATGACCGTGTCGCCATCATTGGGCGAGTAAGCGCCGCTGGCTGCAAACGTTGTAGCGCTACCGAAGGTTTCATGATCGTCGTAGCGAAGGCCACCTGTCAGTGAGAGGCCCTCGACTGGCGTCAGATTGACCTGCCCGTATACGGAGTTGATCCAGACATCGGCAAACGAGGGCGAAGCACCGAAGCTGGAGGAGCGGAACTCGGATTCTTCACGCTCGGCGCCAAATACGATCTCGGCTAGATCACCTGTATCCAAGACACCTTGGTACTCATACCTCCGGTTCTCGCCATTCGCGTCGAAGGTTTCTGAGTCTGCGTCAAGATCAAAATTACGGCGATCGATATTGGTATAGCCAAAGCCAAGGCGGTTGCGGAAGCGGCCGTTCAGAAATGAGGCATTCAAGCCAGCATAGCCAACGAAGTCTTGCCGGCTCGAAACGATATTCGCATCCCTTGCAAAGCCATCGATATCGGTATCACCGTCAGCATAGAAACCGCGCAGATCGAGCGAGATATTGTCGGCCAGCGCCACGTCGACCTTGCCGTTAAATCCAAGGCTCTCGAACCCGTCAGGCTCTATTCCGCCTCGCGCTTCGCTGAAAGCGGAAATCCCGTCTGTTCTGGCATACGTGGCACCGAAGCTCGCGGCGACCGGTCCAATCCGGCCGGAGACATTGCCAATGAGTTCTGCGGTATCGCGCTCGCCATATTCGGCGCGGGCGAAGACATCGAGCTCTTCGGTCGGTTCACGCGTCAGTAGGTTGACGACGCCGCCGATTGCCTGACTGCCGTAAAGCACTGATTGCGACCCGCGCACCACTTCAATCCGGGAGATATTGCCGGTGAGCAGCGGACCAAAGTTGAACCCGCCCCCGGGTGAAGCCGGGTCGTTGATGCGAATACCGTCGATCAGCACCAGCGTCTGGTCCGATTGCGCGCCCCGGATGGAAACGCCGGCGTTGGTGCCAAGGCCACCATTTCGCGTGAAGGTGACCCCAGGGACAGTGCGCAAGATATCGAGCACTTCGGTCGACTGGCGATTGATGATCTCCTCTTCGCCGACGACGGTGACGGATTCGCCAACCTGCGAGAGGGCTCGGCTTGTGCGGTTGGCCGTAACGACGATGTCCACCGAGTCCGGATTCTCACCGCCCTGGCGATCAGTGACCGGGCGGTCGGGACTTGGCTCATCAACCGATTGGGCGAAGACAGATGATGGGAGCAGAGCAAGCGTTGAAGCGGCTGCAAGCAAAGGAACTGTGTGCTTCATTATGGTATCCAAAGTGATGCCGCACGAGGGCCCCGAACCCCACACGGCGCATTCGACAGTTGGTCCACCACGAGTGTTCTCACGCCGCAGCATCGGAGACCGACCTGGCTGTCGCTACTTCGGAAAATACTTTCCTGTCCCACTGGGCTGGACCCGGCCCCGGACGAACGACGCGACGGCAGGTCTCCTGGCTTGCCGATCATTGCCTTGTGAACCGTCTTCCCAGCCTCGCCCAAAAAGGGACGCGGTCAGTGACATAAGTGGTTCAAGGCTC
Organism: Pseudomonadota bacterium; assembly: GCA_039195235.1. GTDB lineage: Bacteria > Pseudomonadota > Alphaproteobacteria > Sphingomonadales > Sphingomonadaceae > Erythrobacter. Next base: position 95,807 of record JBCCVO010000004.1, on the reverse strand, counting down.
CCGGTTTACAGTTGCGGGCACAGCGCCGGTATCACACCGGCTTCCCTCTTAGCTCCAGGCGCTTTCGCACATGCAGCACCGTCTGACTGGCCAACTAGCCAGCAAGGTTTTGGAAGTCAATTTGGCAAATCGCCCGGCGCGCCGCATTGCGTCAGCGCTTGATCACATCATCGCTGGACCACAGGCGATCCTGCCATCCATGCCGTTCGAGTTCCGGATCGTAATGCTCTTCTTCGGGATATCCCACGCATAGGTAAGCCACCAGATCCCAAGTTTCTGGAACAGCAAGGCAAGCGGTAATCTCGGACGGATTGAGAATTGATACCCAGCCAACTCCGAGCCCTTTGGCCTTGGCAGCCAACCAGAAGATCATGACTGCGCAAGCCACGGAATAATGCAGGGCCTCTGGTTGGGTCTGCCTTCCAAGACCAGACCCTTGCGCGGTTTCAGGATCGCAGAACACCGCGAATTGCAATGGTGCCTCATCAAGTCCAGCCAGCTTGAGCTTTTTGTAAAGAGATTGCTTTTCGCCAGGTATGTCCTTTTGCGCGGCTTCATTTGAGGATTCAAAGCTGGCCTTGACTTTAGAACGCGCCACAGGATCATTGACCTGAATCCATCGCCATGGCTGACTGTTGCCAACCGACGGTGCGGCTTCGACCAAGCCGAAAACTTCGTCGACAACATGTTGCTCCACTTTTCTGGTGTGGAAACGTCGAACGTCCCGGCGGCGGGCGATGAGCTCTTTCAGGACATGGAATTCGGTATCAGTCATGGTCGATCAAAGGGCCAAAATCGATCCGTTGTCATCCGATTGGCCTCGCATCGAGTGTAATAGTCTGCGTATAACCGAGCTTCATTTCGAGCGCGCCCTCATATCCAAGCGCTGCATGAGCGCAGCGCACGACCCCCATATGCGTAACCGCCAAGATGTTGGTCTGGTCATAGGGGGTATCGTCAAGATAGGATTGCACTCTGGCAGTCACTTCGTCGACAGTTTCGCCCCCGTGAGGGTTCGCCCCTGTTACATTCGCTCCCCAAGCATCGATTTCGCCACGTGGGATGTCATCCCAGGCCTGCATTTCCCAACGCCCGAAATCGATTTCCTGCAGCCGCAGATCTGTTTGAAGCGGAACAGCGAGAAGCTCCGCGATTTGTGCTGCCAAATCTGCACAACGCGACAAGGGACTCGTGGCAATATAAGCAATTGTTGTCGGTAGCCCGCTTATAATGTCTTGTAGCTCGCTCTGGGAGAGCAGTCGCGCGCCGATATTCGACTGGCCATAACAGATGCCCGGCTCAATCAGCGGCTCACTATGGCGCAAGAAGATCAGAGCCATGCGGCAACCGCTAGATAGATACCCAACTCGGAGACTTGCTGGACCGCTCCAAGGCAATCTCCGGTGTAGCCCCCGAGTTTTCGCTCGAAGAGAAGACGGGTCGCCACATGACCGATTGCGATGCCAATAAGGCTGGCGATTGCTAGCTCGCTCGACAGCAAAGCACCAAAGACCGCCACTGCCGCGATGCTTGTCAGCGATCCGATAGCGAGCGCGCCGCGCGATGTGCCTTTCGCAACAGGCTTCGCCGTCCCTTCCGATCGTGAGTACCTGCTCGTTGCAATGACAGCGACAGCCGACATGCGGGAGATGCCGTGCGCCAGAGGAAGTACAGCAAGTGCAATCGGCGGCGGGAGCGACGAAAGGCTGACTACCTTAAGTCCCAACACTACGAAGAGGGCAACCGCGCCAAATGTGCCCAGACGACTATCGCGCATCACCTCAAGCATGCGCTCCTTTGTCTGCGCGCCAAGACCATCGAACAGATCGGCGAGTCCGTCTTCATGGAAAGCGCCTGTGGCCATCAACGTAGCGCCGAGCGCAAGCAGCGCGCCAACGAGCGGTCCTTCGATAAGGTGCCCGACTGCGTAACCCACAGCGCCGATACCCCCGATCAAGATGCCAACAAGCGGGTAGAATGCAGGAGCCTGCGCGAAATCGTCCTCGCTAAGATCCATTTGCGGAAGCGGGATGCGGGTCAGGAATATCCATGCCGCGCAGAGACTCGCAAACAGGTTTGTCACGCGCCAGCCGATCGTCCAGAAACGCCAGCGTCGGTAAAACTCGCCATGCCAAATAGCGAAACGCTCGCGCGAATAATCGGGGCAGCAAGCAAGGCACCGGTCCCTTCCCCAAGTCGCATTTTGAGATCAAGTAGCGGCTTTACCTTCAGCCACTCGAGCAGCGTTCTGTGTCCGTGTTCAGCAGACCGGTGCGCATAAATCATCGACGCTTCGCATTCCGGTTCCAGCGTTCGAGCAAGCGCCGAGGCCGCCGTCGCGATAAAGCCATCAACAACGACAACCTTTCGTGATGAGGCTGCGCCAATCATCGCGCCAGCCATGGTCCCGATCTCAAAACCGCCCACCGCTGCGAGGGCCTCCATTGGCTCAAGGTTACCAGTCCGCGCCGCTGCGCATTCAAGGACGGCTCGCTTGTGCTGGAGCCCTGCATCATCAAGCCCGGTTCCTCGGCCGACAAGTTGGGCAATGGGCATGCCGCTGAGTTTGTGCGCTAGCAATGCAGCCGATGAGGTATTGGCGATGCCCATTTCCCCAAAACAAGCGATGTTGCTTGAAAGGGACTGACCGTAGGACTGTCCTTGGCTGATGGCTCGTGCTGCAAGTTCTTGAGGCATGGCCGGGCCGCAAGCACTGTTCGCAGTTCCCGACCCGAGACGCATGTCGATGAGTTCGCTGGTATCGGTAGGAGGCTGCTTCACTCCGCAGTCTACGACGGAAACCGGGATTGCCAGTTCGTCGGCAATCGCATTGGCTGCCGCCCCTTTCGCAAGAAAGTTGGCGACCATTTGGCCCGTCACTTCCTGCGGAAATGCTGAGACTCCCTCGGCGGCGATGCCATGGTCGGCCGCGAAGATAGTCAGAGAAACACTTAGCCTTTCAGATTTAGTCTCGCCGGTTACCGATGCGACCCTTACCGCCACGTCCTCCAATTGACCCAACGAACCAATGGGCTTGGTTTTCTGATCGAGAATAAGTCGTAGATCATGCGATTTCATCGCCTGTGTCTCTAGTTCGAAATCGCTCCATGACAAGCGGATCACAAATTCCGGACCGAGAGCGGAACGTCTGCCTTTTTGGGTCGGAAGCGCTGGAACAACTATTGGTTGCACTCGATGACGAGCTAACAGGCCGCTCACAGATTCAGGCTTCAACTCGAAACTTGTCAGCCTTTGGAGTGGTGCACGGGCTGTCTTCTACCAGCGGGGTAACTCGCGCAACCGGAACCAATTAGAGTCCGCCCAGAAAGCCATTATCGCTCAGCCAGAACAAGTCACAAGCAAGGTAACGTCTGGCTGTAACGCTCAACAACTGGACTGTCGGCAATCGACCACAAATGGTTGGGTTTCCCCCTACCTATGCCTCAACCGCTGATAGAGTATCCGTGTTTCCAGCAGATTTGAAATGCGCAATCCGACTTCGATTACATCGAAGGGCTTTGACACGAAGTCCTTTGCGCCAAGCGCAAGAGCCTTGCGTCTGGCCTGAATCGTAGTGTCAGCTGTCAACACCAATATCGGCCTGAATTCGTCTGCCGAATCGTGTCGGCCAAACGCCTCAAGAAGCTCAAATCCGTCCACTTCCGGCATCATGAGATCAAGCAGTACCAGATCGGGTTCGAATTCGATGTAGGTCGACAACCCTTCGCGAGGGTCCGTCAGGCATTGGATCTCCGTATAACCCTCCCGCTCGAGTACATTGCGCAAGAGCGCGATATTGGCCTCTTCATCGTCGATTGCCAGGATCCGGCGCGACAAGATTTCGCTGCTGTCGACCAGGCGTTCCGTCACTTGACGATCTCCGTTCCATCCGACTGAGGCTGGCTTGCCTGTTGGTGTGTCCGGCTCAGCGTGAAACAAAACCGTGCGCCCGAACTGTTCGGTTCGTAGCGAAGATCGCCGCCCATCGATTCCGCCAGGCTTCTTGAAAGCGCGAGCCCCAGACCCGTTCCTTCAACTCGGGCACGATCCTGCTGGCCGAGCCGGTCAAAGGCGGTAAAGAGACGCGGTAAGTCGGATTCGGCTATCCCTGGGCCATCATCCTCTACGATGAAGCGAACGAAATCGCGTTCGGTGTCTGCCGCAAGCCGAACACGCTGTCCGGTGCGGTTGTACTTCGCTGCATTGCCTATGAGGTTAAGGATGACTTGGGTCGTTCTGCGACGATCCGCATAAATGGTCAGAGGTAACTCCGGTTGCTCAAGATCGAAGTTCAGTCCCGCGCTCGCCACGATCGGAGCCGCGAGTGCATGCATATCTTCCAAGAATGGTGCAACGTCGATTGGCTCGATCTCGAGTTCAGTTGCCCCGGCCTCAATACTCGAAATGTCCAGCAGGTCATTGATCAGCGAAAGAAGATGACGCCCCGCCTTGGCAATTTGCCCGATCGCCTCGCGATGGTGTTTCTCAAATTCCTCTTCGGCGATTTCAAGCAACTGCCCAAATCCCAAAATGGCGTTGAGCGGCGTGCGCAGCTCATGGCTGGTGCGCGACAGGAATTCGCTCTTCGCTCGGTTCGCGGCAACCGCTTCCTCACGAGCAAGCCGCAGGGCTTCCTCGCTGCGCCGCCGCTCGCTCATGTCACGCGTGACCTTGGCAAATCCCTGGAGTTCGCCAACCTCGTTACGCAGAGCTGTGATCACGACATTGGCCCAGAAGCGCGATCCATCCTTTCGTACACGCCATCCTTCATCCTCGGCAGCGCCCTGATCACGCGCGCGTTCGAGCATGTCTGCTGGAAGGTAATCTCGCGTTTCTTCAGGATAGAAGCGGCTGAAATGCTGACCCAAGATCTCGCCAGCGTGCCAGCCCTTGATGCGCTCCGCGCCCAAGTTCCAGCTCGTGACGACGCCATGTCTATTCAGAGTAAATATGCCGTAATCTCGGACCCGCTCAATCACCAGACGAAAGCGCTCTTCGCTCGCTCGAAGATCGTCTTCGCGGGCCCGCAACAGTGCACTGGCGCGCCCCAGTCTTTGCGCCAGGCGACCGATCTCGTCCGCTTCCTCGGGCAAGTCGCTGAGCCGCTCCCCGCGAGCGAGCTTGCCGGCGTTGTCTTCGAGCCGGCTCACTCGGCGCACGATGCCGGTTGAAAAGAGGTACACTCCGATAATGCTGCCGAGAAGTCCGATCGCGGCACTTACCGCCGTCAGCCGCAGGAAGCCCGTCCTCACCTCGTCAACGAGCAGCTGCCGGCGATCAAGGACGATAGCTTCGGCGCGCTGAACGTCTTCGATTTCGCTGCGTACCGCATCAAGCGCCAACTTGTTCGCGACAAACGACCTTTCAACGTCTGCCGGACTGATGGAAACGGAATTGTTGGCAAGTTCTATGGTCGAGCGCAAACCTTCGCGCTTTTCGGCAACGACAGGTCGAAGGTCTTCAAAATGGCCGCGCACAACCTGATCTTCGATCGCGATGTCGAGGCGCCCCATCGTCGCCGGCAGATCTGCCTCGGCGCGGCGATAGGGCTCGAGAAAACGTTCTTCGCGCGTCAGAACATATCCACGCACTCCGGCGGCAGCTTCTGCAAGAAGAGCGTGCACCTGATACGCATCTCGCTGGATGGCAAAAGCGCGGCGAACATCATCCTCGGCGCGCGTTTCGGCATCGCTGGCAAGGTAAAGGGAAACGAGCGATCCGAGCAGGATTGCCAACGGCAAAGCAATGACAACGATCCCCTTGAATGCCAAAGGGCGATCAGCCCAAAATCGCAGACTTGGTTTGACCAGCGGTTGCTGCATTCCCGGCTAAACCGTTGTCGACTTAAGCTGGACAGCAAGAACTGCGGCCTGAGTGCGATCCGCGACTCCGAGTTTGCCGATGATCCTCTCGACATGCACCTTGACCGTCGCGGGACTTATGTCGAGCCTGCGGGCAATCTCCTTGTTGGTCAGGCCCTCTGCGATCAGCGCCACGACATCCTGTTCGCGTTGGGTAAGAATGCTCTCAAGATCCTTCGCCGGGATGCGCGTATGATCGTCCTTCATCGCGGCATTGACAAGTTCCAGCGGCAGTGCCGACTGACCTGACATAACCTGCTCTATTGCCGTGCAAAGATCGCCGATCGCCGTATCCTTCAGGACGTATCCAGCTGCACCAACCGCTAGCGCCTCGCGCACATAGGCAGGCATATCGTGCAGCGTAAGCATTATGATCCGGGTCGGCAGGGCAAGAGCAGTGATCTGACGGGTCGCTTCGAGCCCGTCGATGCCATCCCCCAGCCTGACGTCCATCAGCACAACATCCGGGATCAGCCTCTCGGCAAGGTCGATCGCTTCATCGCCGGTCGATGCGAGGCCGACGACGTCGATGCCACTTTCGACCAGAAGCGCCTTAAGCCCTTCGCGCGCAAGCTGGTGATCATCGACAATCAGGATACGAGGTGCGGCCAAGTCAGTTGTCCTTTCTGAGCCATGCTTCCACCACTACGCCGCGCTCCTCACCAGCTTTCCAGACAAGAGTCCCGCCAATTGCTGCCATGCGCTCCTTCATGACTTCGATACCTACGCTGTCGCCCGATGTTAGCGCGCTTTTGCGGTTGTGCGATACGGGCCCTTTCCCAAAGTCGGTAATTCGCAGCACCATTGCGTGCGAACTTTCATCGAAATTGGCTTCGATTGTAACGTCACAGGGGATGGAAGCGTGCTTGCGGATATTCGAAACCGCCTCTTGCGCAACGCGAAACAGGGCAGTCTCGGCTAGTGGCGATAGCCGGGTTTTGCCGGTTTCGAACCTTTGCGTGACGATGCAGCCGTCTTCTTCGAGGCTCTCGGCCAATGATTGCAATGCCGGGATCAGACCAAGATCGTCGAGCAGAGTTGGACGCAGCCCGGCGATTACTCGACGCAGTTCGGAAACCAGGCCCCGAGCAATCTCAGCGGGCTTGGAGGCATGCGAACCCATCGACATGGCCGCGCCGCCTGATTCCGCGCTTTCGAGTATCCGGACGAGCGCTGTCGCTGTTTGCGCGACACCATCATGCAGTTCATGCGAGACGCGGCGGCGCTCCTCTTCCTGAGCGCTAAAGATGCGCTCCACCAATTGTTCAAGGCGCCTTTCCCGATCCTGCAGGGTCGCGAGCAGCTTGCCCTTTTCGCGCTCTCTTCTGATGCGATCAATTGCCGTCCCCATCAGATCAAGCTGAATTCGAACGGCTTCTCGGTCTTCCGGATCGGCGATTGCCTCGATTGTTTCGAGACCATCGATTTCAATACGGGCAACGACTTCGCCTTCGAGCCCCGGGGCCCTCAATGCGATGCCATTCCTTTCATCTGCCGGATGCAGAACGGCACTACGGCTGCCGACAAAAAAGGCCATTCGATCGCCGCAACGCTGCAGGATGCCTTCAAGGTTAGCGAAATCGGCTTGCGCCAGCGCGCGCTCCGATGCCGAAATCAGCCGCATTCTGGCCGCGCGTCCTTCTGCCTCGCGATACAGGTCCCGTAGTTCGGCAATCGTCTCGCTGCCGGAAGGGAAAATGCCAGCGTCCTTGTTCATGGAAGCCAATCTAAAGCTTCTTGCCAAAACTGCATAGGCCATCTGGCCTACGCCAAAGAGCTTGCCAATCGGCGGATTTCGACGGGAAGGATCGCCGCTATCTGAACTGCACGGGCCATAGAAGAACCCGACAGGAAATTGATCGAGGCTCCGCCGATGTCGACCCTCGATGCAACAGGAGACGACATATGAGTAAAACCATCGCCAAGGCAATCGGCCTCGTCGCCATCGGCACTCTTGCTGTGCCGGCATTTGCACAGAATGCTGCGATCACCACCGAAGAGGTCGAAGCCGCGCAGAAAGCCTGGGGTGATGGCATCGTCGCAATCAGCGCTGCCCATACCAGCGGCGGCGATTACGAAGAGCGGGCTCGTATGCACCTCGACAGCCTCTACAATTACGAAAATGGTATGGTGCTGTTCAAGCCGACCTTGGCTGCCGACGATCAGTTTCGTGGCACTTACAATGAAGCGCTGAGCTATTTCGTAACCGGCATGCGCTCGGAAGATACCGGCTTCGCGATCAAGGGATGGACCAATGTTCGTTTTGAAAACGAAGGCATCGTTACAGACGATGACAACGCAATGGCCATGGGCAACTATTACTTCACAGGTCCGGACGGCTCTGTGACGAAGGTCGAGTATACATTTGGCTATGTCCGGGGATCGGACGGCAAGCTGAAAATCAACACGCATCACAGTTCGATGCCGTTTCAGCCTGCTGAAGTTGCGGGCGGCAGCTAACCGACCGAGCTTTCTGGCTGGCGGGCGACTTCATCAGCGAGGCTGCCCGCCTGGCCGCACCCCCTAATATACCGTCTAAGGAAACTCCCATGTTCAAAGCGAAAATCGCGCTCTTCGCTGGCGCTATCGCCTTGCCGTTGGCTGCGCCTGCTGCTTCACAGGACCGTCAAGGGTCAATCCAGATCAAGGGCTTTGTGACCGGCGTTCTGCCCGACGGCGAGATCGACGAGGTTGAGACCGATACGATCGGCTTGCCGACAGGGTCCGATACTCGAGCGACGGACTCGGTCATCCCGAAGGTTGTTATCGAATATTTTCTGACCGAGAATTTCTCGCTTGAGACCTATTGCTGTGTCTCGCCGAATGACGTTCGTGGAACCGGTGGGCTCGCAGGCACGGAACTGATCGACGACGCGATCATCTTACCTGCAACAGTTACGGCAAAATACCATTTTGAACTCGGTAACGGAATCAAGCCTTATGTCGGTGCCGGCCCAGCCTACTTCCTGATCTTCAGTGAAGGCGTCGGTGCAGATGCAGCCGCACTCGGTGTGACCGACGTCGACCTTTCCGATGAATTCGGGGTGGCACTTCAGGCAGGCGTCGATATCAGCCTGAACGATAGAGGACTTGGCCTTTCGCTCGACGCCAAGCGATACTTCATCGGTACTACGGCTACCTTCCGCGCCGGTGACACCGTTGCTCTTAGGACCGAGCACGATCTGGACCCGTGGATTATAAGCGCTGGGCTCGCATATCGCTTCTGATCTTTCCCGGCGGTCAATCCAATCCTCCCCAACCCCCGACGGATTGACCGCCAACCCCTTCTCCACAGTGCTCTTTCACTGTTGCCATGAGTACCTGTATGCTTCCTATTCGTGTCTCAAGTCTCGGTATCCTTGCACTCCCGACGCTGCTTTTCGCCACACCTGCCGCAGCGACCGAGGATGACTTCAACATCTGGACAGGCCAGTTCATCAGTGTCGATTTGGACGAAGACGGCGACTGGTATATCCGCGGTGAGGCACAGGAACGATTTACCAACGATGCAGATCGGCTTGGCCAGCTCTTGCTGCGTTCGTTCGTCGGCTATCGGATAGATGACCGCGTGAATATTGGCGGCGGCTATGCCTACATTCTCACAGATCCCGTTGGTCCGGTGGAGATCAACGAGCATCGTTTCTATCAGGAACTCAATGTCCGTCTGATCCAGACCAGCAGCGGTGTGACGTTGGATTCCAGAACGAGACTTGAACAGCGCACGTTCGAAGAAGGCAACCAGACCGCCTGGCGATTCCGCAATTTCGTGCAGCTTCGCGCGCCGATCAGCGAAAACAATAAATTCGTCGCCTACACCGAGCCATTCATTGAACTTAATGAGACCCCATTTCAGCGCGGAGGGCTTAGCGTTTGGCGTAATTTTGCAGGCGTCTCCGTTCCCTTGGCCGATGGTATCGAGATCGTGCCGGGCTACCTGAATCAGTATGTCGTGCGGGACGGTGAAGACCGCATGGATCATATCGCCAATGTCAATCTGTTCATGAATTTCTGACGGCATTGAGCCTTTGGGTTTGAACAATACAGTCCGCTTGCGTTCTGCCAGTGAATGATGGCGCTTGGCGGGAAGGAACCACCGACCCCTGTGTCTCAAGGCACACAAGAAGCACGACCGCTCCAACCAGCAAACAACATCATATCCGACCAAGCCGTCGACTACGGAGAACTGTCCATACCCGGCTCCGTTGCAACCAGGCTTAGCCGACGGAAATTTGGGTAGAGACCGGTCCACTGCCATCAGCCCGCTGCCCAACCGGCATGCCCGGTTACCTGCTAGGCTATGCCAGTTGTCGGGGATTGGCTCTTTGGCGAGAAACTGAGGCGATAGAGGCCAGTTCAGCTACAATATAGTGTGCGGGATTAGTGATCCTCAAAGAACATAGTAGTGCCGAATGACTTTTTGACACTCAAGGCTGTGTGAGATCGATCAGGCTCTGCTGGAACACAAGTGCAGATGTTGGTAGATTAGCCACACTGCATTGCAGTCAAACTTGAACGTGGGGAGAGTTCGGTGCCTGCCATTTCCTTTTCAACGATCGCTGCGAAAAGCCCTTCGGATGTCAAACCGCTGGGCCACACAACCAATGGCGATCCGGTCGTACGGGCTGGCAAGGGACTAGATGGTAAAAAGCTTGAATATGTAATCACAGATGCTGGCGCAATTACCCGCGACGATCAGCCCATTGATCGCAGCGCGGCTGATACAATCGTCGTTGATGATGCGGTCATTCGCAAGATTATCGACCGACAGATTTCGTTTGAACTGGCTTTCATCGAGGCTCTGTTTAATGGACAGCCGCCTGGTTGCAGCGCGGCTGAAGTGCTCGATTCAGCGATGCGCTGGATAGAAATCTTGCCAAGATCCACTCGGCGTGAGGTCAAGTTTGGGTTGACCGTGATGGAAATCGTCCTTGGGCGCAGTTTCCCGGATCGCACGATCGAGGAACGCCAGCAGCGTATCGAGGGCCGTATCGTCAATTCGAAGTTCGGGATTATCCGTACGCTCGGCCGACTTCGCTCAGTCTTCTACTCGGCCTATTACCAGTTACCCTGCAGCTGGGACAGCATCGGATTTATCCCGGCGCCTGAGCGCCCAAACTTCCCCGGATTTTCGGACAAGCAGGATCTGTCACCCGTTACCCTCACCGGGGAGGAGCCATGCGACTGGTTGATCATCGGATCCGGGGCCGGAGGCGCTGCTGCTGCTGCTGCCCTTTCGGCCAAGGGCGAACGGGTAATCATCATCGAAAAGGGCGACTATTGGTCAACCGTTGAATTGCGTCATGACGATGCCAGGCAGTATGCCGAGCTATACAATGGTGGCGGATTAATGGCTTCCAGCAATTTCGAGATTGCCATTATGCAGGCAGAGTGCGTTGGCGGCTCATCACTTGTGAACAACGGTATCTGCTTTCGACCAGATAGCTCAGATGTTCATCCCAATGCCCAAGATGTTATCAGCCATTGGTGGGACAAATTCGGCGTCCGTGTTGATCGCCCAAAGCTCTACAGGTCCTTTGATTTCCTTTGGGGTCGACTGCAAATTGCGCCGATAACAGAAGAGCAGGCCGGGCCCAACGGCCAGTATCTCAAAAACGCATGGAATGCCTTTCTTCAAAGCGGGAATGCGAAGCCAGGCGATAGGCAAGCACCCTTTGGACTGTTTGAAAAGAACTATGGATTAAAGACACAAGACCGCGATTGTTGGGGCTGCGGCTATTGCAATTCAGGATGCCCTTATGACCGCAAAAACTCGGTTGTTGAGACTTTGCTCAAAGATGCAGAAGACAATGGCGCATTAATTGCAGCCAATACTGTGGCGCATCGGATCAATATTGGTGTGCATCTGCGCGACAAACCAGTTAAATCAGTCCAAGTCATTCAGGATGGTGAGCACCACCGGATCCGTCCCAAGAAGGGAACTGTCATTGCAGCGGGCACCGCTGCTTCATCGCATCTGCTGGAGCGTTTGGACGTCGCCAATGTTGGGGAAACAATCGCCTGCAACTTGGCCTGCCCCGTTATCGCCAAGATGCCTGACGCGGTGAACAGCTGGAATGGCGTGCAAATGGGATCATATGTCGACCGCGGCAGCCATCTGATAGAGAGTTGGTTTCATCCGCCTGCAAGCTTTTCCGCCTCAATGGGCGGTTGGTTTGAAGAATATGTGCGCCGGATGCAGTCTTATTCAAATCTGGTATGCCTCGGCATTCTCATGCCAGTCAGCGATATGGGCGAGGTTGATGGGGGTGATTTTCGGATCGAACTCAAATCCAAGTACCGAAAGAGACTGCGCGGTTATATCGTCGACACGATACGGATGCATTTCGCTGCCGGCGCTGAAGAAGTGTATCTCCCTTCAGCTAAGAGCGTGACTTTGAAGCCAAGCGATGACGTCAAGGCGGTCGTCGAGGAGCACATGCGCAAATCGAGCGATTTCATTGTCAGCACTTCGCATCCGCAAGGGGGCAATATCATGGGATCGTGGCCCGGTAACTCAGTCGTTGGAAGCGACTTGCGAGTGCATGGACACAAGAATCTCTACGTGGCCGATGCCAGCGTCTTCCCATCATCAATTCGGATCAACGCCCAGATGTTTACCATGGCGATGGCGCATTCAACGTTTTCTGGCTGATCTTAAGACACCCCCACTACACCCAATCATGAAAAAGCGGGGTCAGCTGCATCCGGCGCGGATCGTCGGCAATGTGGCTGACGCCAAAGCTGGGTACGGTTGATTGTTCGAACCTTCGGGCATATGCCGCAGAAGCGTTCAGGCGCGATGGTAAAAACCTCGATCTCAAGGTCCGAGAACAGGCGGATGCCGTTTTTTCGATCAGCCGTTGATCGCGAACACCAGCTCTTTGTTGCCTTCGGTCAACCTCCGCTGCGCATTCAACTCGCGTGCAATTCTGTTCTCTAGCTTCAGTCCCTCACTTGAAGTCATAAGCTCACCGAGAAAGGGGGACTGTTTCAGCCACATGATGTCTCTCCAGCCCAGATTGACTGCCTGTGCAAGCAACCCGATCGCTTCGTTTTCCTTGCCCAGCGCCGCAACCACTTCTGCGAGTTGAATCCGAAATTCGGGATCGGGGTCGCCGTTCAGATCGGCCAGCTTGGCGGGGGAGAAAAGCTCTTTTGCACGCTCCGGATTCCCGGTCTTCGCATCGAGCGCTGCCAGATCGTAATGCCCGCGCCACCCTGCGGCCTCCAGATCCCGTTTCGCATCCTCAATGCGCCCAAGCGCGATGTTGGCGCGTCCTCGCAATTGCAAGATGGGGGGCGCTGACTGGTCCTCTCCCTTGGCCTGTGAGAGCGTTTCGAGCGCAGCGTCTGCGCGGCCATGGCGCAGATGCGATCGGGCCATCTCACTCAGCACGACAACTTGCCCAGGATTAAGGGCCAGGGCCTTGTCGTGCCACCGCTTTGCCGCAGGATGGCCGATCAGTTCCAGGCTCTGGGCAATCTGGATTTCCGCATAGCGCGATCTGCCGCCCGCCTGCAGCACCTGAAATTCCAAATCCAAGGCCTGATACAATTGCCCTTGCACAAGGTGGACATAGGCCGCGCTAGACGCTGCAGGGGCATTGTTCGGATCAAGTTGATAGGCGTATTGCAGCGCTGACAGGCTTTCATCCATGCGCCCCTGCGAACCGAGCGTGTAGCCCAATGCGGACCAGGCATTGCTGCTTTCGGGCCTCTCCTTAATCAATGCGCGAGCAAGAGCTTCGGCTTCCTTCTTTTCGGAAGGACCGCCGCCGAACTTTGTAGCTTTCGTTGACAGCGCGAAACTCAGAGTGAGCCGAGCATCGAAGCTGCCGGGTTCCTGTGTCAACGCGTCCCGCAGCATCGAAATGGCGCGATCGGTTTCTGCCGACTGGTGGAGGCTAAGCTGCTGATGGGCGCGCGTGACCAGTAGCGACGTCTCTGACACGTCACTGGCTCTTGCGAAGCTCTGGGTGGGTGGCGGATCGGGATTGGGGGTAACAAGAAACGCCAGTCCAGCAAGCAGAGCGATGACCATGGCCACGGTTGCCGCAACCATATTTGGTCGGCTCAGAGGCAAAGGCCATGCTGTTGCCGACTTGCCTTCGAGTTGATCGACTGTCCCCACAATCGCATATCCTGATCCGCGAGCTGTGCGAATATAGGTCGGGTTCTTCGGGTTATCGCCCAGGGTCTTTCGCAACAGTGCAATGCGCTGTGCCACGGTTTCGTCGCTGACATGTTCGGCGTCCCAAACAGATTGGGACAAGGCTGCTGTGCCCACAGGTTCTGGGGCTGCCTCAATCAGCGCCACGAATACGTCAAAGCTCAGATCTGGCAGCTTGATCGGCCTCGCCCGGCGATGGACGGTGCGCGATGTGGTGTCGATCGACAGGTCATTCAAAACGTAGTGCACGATAGGCCGTCTTATTGCGGTTGAAAGGCGATGGTTCAAGAATCTTCAAGTTTCTTCACGTGACGCCGAAAAGTGCAGGAGCGATGTTTCCGCAATCGAAATGAAAGGGAAAAGCCTGATGAAAAAACCCTTTGGAACCGCCCTGTTCTGCGCAGCATTACTCGCCGCCTCCAGCGCCGGATCTACCACCGCGCAAAGCGATGCGACGACACGTTCAGCGCCATTGGGTCTATGGTTTTGGAGCGCGGAGGAAACCGACAGCCAACGATCGTTGGCGCTTGAAATGGTCGATGGCGTCTGGCTTGCCAGAGTTGATGGTTCAACGGTCACGGCCACACGCGACAAGAACAGGATTGCCTTGAGCTTGCCAGACGGACAGGCATTCCGCGGTGAATTGACTGCTGATCAATCCGAGATTCGAGGCCATTGGTTCCAGCCCCAATCTCCGCTCGACTACCAATATGTCGCTACACCGGTGGTGTTGAACGCTATGGCCATGGGCCGATGGCAGGCCGATATTGAGGTCCAGTCCAGGCCATTCCGAGTGTTTCTGGACGTTTTCAAGGGTGAGGATGAGACCATCTCGGCCGTCATCAGAAATCCGGAAGGGAACAACACGCTTGGTGCAAGCCGGTTTCGCGTCGAGGCCGAAGCAAATGGAGGCTGGAGCCTGGTCAGCGGCAGTGGGGACCGCGAACAGCGCCATCGCGTCTTTCAGCAGGAGGAGGGCGAGGTCTTGCTGCAGTATGATCGCTTCGAAGAACCAATCTCTCTCACACCCGCGAGTGAAACGGCCCAATCGGCCTTCTACAGTCGACTCGCTAGCCAAACAGCAGAACAGTTTACTCCTCCGCCAAAGCTCGACGACGGCTGGCTTGTCGCTCCACCCGAAGAGGTGGGCTTCGACCGCGCCGCGCTTGAGGCCTTGACCGAGAGGATTGGCACTCTCGATCCGAGAACGGAACCGCATCTGATCCATTCGCTGCTCGTATCACGCGGTGGGAAACTCGTTTATGAGGAGTACTTCTACGGACATGATCGCGAAATGCGTCATGATGTCCGATCGCTTGGCAAAGCGTTTGGTTCGGTCATGGTCGGCGCATTGCAGCAGCAAGGGCATGCGATCACGGCCGAACACCGCCCCGTTATCAATCTTCTGAAAGATGCTGGTCTTCCCGTCAACGACACCAGAAAGGCCGACATTACCCTTCGCCACCTGATGACATACACCAGCGGTCTGGACTGCGATGTCAATTCCGAGGACTCAGCCGGCGCCGAGTGGAACATGTGGCGGCAGGACGAAGAGCCGAATTACTGGCTCTACACAGCCAAGCTCGCAATGCTGCATGATCCGGGAAGCCGCTATGCCTATTGCTCGGGTAGCGCCAATCTCGTGGGAGCCAGTCTCACCGAGTTCGGCAAGGCTCCGGTTCACGAGCTCTTCGACAAGCTCATCGCGAAGCCGTTGGACTTCGGCCCGTATCACTGGGCGCTCGCGCCGAACGGCGAGGGATATCTGGGGGGCGGCGCCTACATGCGCCCGCGCGATATCTTGAAGATCGGCGCGATGTACGCCGCCGACGGCATGTGGAACGGGAAGCAGGTCGTCAACAGGGGTTGGGTCGAGGAATCAACGAAGGCTCGCATCGACATCTCTCCTGAGACGACCGGGATGACCCCTGAAGCGTTCCAGAATAGCTATTTCGGTGGATCTCAAGCCTACATCTGGGGCGTAAACACAATAGAGGTCGGTGAGCGCAGCTACACTTCGTATCAGGCCAGTGGCAATGGCGGACAGTTGCTGATCGTGGTTCCGGAACTCGATCTGGTCGTCGGTATCACAGGCGGCAATTATCGCATGGGCGGGATTTGGGGCCGGTGGCGCGACCAAGTTGTAGGGGGCTACATCATTCCGGCGATGACCGATCTGCCTTGAGCCTGTGCCCGGATAAGTGCCGATTTTGGTAGGCGGATGGTTGCGTGATTGACCGTGCGCTATCGGGTCGCGATGATGAAGGGCTTTCTTACCCCTTGGGTTTGGGCTTCCTGAAGAACAACCGCTTAACAGTGCGGCGCGCCATGGTAAGCAGGCTGACGCTCTCTCGGCGATGCCAATCGTATCCATGATGCCCACGAACGATCCCTCTTGTGCTCGGAATGCGGGCTTTGGTGTGGTCAGGGCAAGCCGCGTGCTTTAAGCAGGTCATAGGGTTCCCCAAAGGCTCCCTGACGGATCTCCAATGCGCTGCGGTCCCAGCCCGCGCGATCGGCGATCGCCGCGTAGGTCTGTTCAATAAAGCCGAGCAACACTGCGTCCGGATCGAGAGCCTTGCGAACCGCTGAGTAGGGCAGCACGAATTCCCCCAGGTCGCTGTGCCAATAGGTGCCGGGTGTGTTGATCTGCGCATCACCAACGCCAGGCGGCGAGGGGTAGCCGTAGGCGTAAAAGGCGGCTTCATCGACGCCCCCTCCACCAAGCCAGAAACCGGCGCTTGCGACTTCATGGCTGTAGGCTTCGCGTGTCACGGAATCGGGCAAGTTGGGAAAGCCTCCCGGATGAAGCGGGGCCTCGCGTCCACTGAACCGGGTAACAGCGAGGTCGAAACTGCCCCAGAAAAGGTGGGAAGGACTCGATTTGCCGACGAAGCCGCTGCGGAACTGTTCGAACACGCGGTCTGCGCTGCGGAAGGCTGCGTGGATGCGGCGAACGGTTTCATTGTCCCAGCTGCGCTCGCGTGTGTCCTCAGCAAATGGCACCGCCGGATCGACTTCATTGGGGGAACCTGCGATGTCGGTAGTGATCCCCGCTTCGCGGAGCAGCGCCTGAAAATCCGTCAGGAACTGCACGACAGTCTGGCCAGTAATCGCGAAGCTACCGCGAAAGCCAGCCGAGTTTTCGACTGCGACCTCGCTAGTCAGGCAATCGAACAGCACCTCGGCATCGTATTCCCCGGCGATCACGGGATAGGTACGGAACCCTCGTGGCACCACACGCAGGGCGAGCTGCCAGCCGTGATTGCACCACGGTTTTGCTCGCGTGGGCAGTTTGCCGACAACTTGCAGATAGGCGTGGCACGTCTCGATGACCGCCTTTTCGGCGGCGTAATCGAGGGCTGGCCATCTCGTATGTGTCATCAAGGGCGCTTACCAGGTTTTGGAGGACTTGGA
Source organism: Pseudomonadota bacterium (assembly GCA_039195235.1). GTDB lineage: Bacteria > Pseudomonadota > Alphaproteobacteria > Sphingomonadales > Sphingomonadaceae > Erythrobacter. The sequence goes on along the minus strand of JBCCVO010000004.1, from coordinate 78,359 downwards.
GAATGCCACTATCGAGAGATCTTGAACAGGCCGGGTCGCGAAAAGGGCATAGCCTCAGCGGGATTACTTATCAGGCAAATCCTTCCGTCTCTGCGTAAAAAAGGCGGCCAGGATTTGCTCCTGACCGCCTTTCCTTAAGCTTATATCGGGGCGTTTAGAAGACTTCGAACAGCCCCGCTGCGCCCATGCCGCCGCCGACGCACATGGTGACGACGACATATTTCGCGCCGCGACGCTTGCCTTCGATCAGCGCGTGGCCGGTGCAGCGTGCGCCGGTCATGCCGTAGGGGTGCCCGATTGAGATCGAGCCACCGTTTACGTTCAGAATCTCGTTATCGATGCCGAGCTGGTCGCGGCAATAGAGCACCTGCACCGCGAAAGCTTCGTTAAGCTCCCACAGCCCGATATCGTCCATGGTGAGACCGGTCTGCTTGAGCAGCTTGGGGATCGCAAACACCGGACCAATACCCATTTCATCAGGCTCGGTGCCCGCAACGGCCATGCCGACATAGCGGCCAAGCGGCTGTAGACCTTTCTGTTCGGCAAGCTTGGCTTCCATCAGTACGCTGGCCGATGAGCCATCCGAAAGCTGTGAGGCGTTACCAGCGGTGATGACCTTGTCTGGCCCCATAACAGGTTGAAGACCTTGGAGACCTTCAAGTGTGGTGGTCGGACGATTGCCTTCGTCCTTGGTGATGGTGACTTCCTGCTGGCTGACTTCGCCCGTCGCCTTGTCCTTCACCATCATGGTGGTGGTTACTGGCACGATCTCGTCGTCGAACTTGCCCGCCTCCTGACCGGCAGCGGTGCGCATTTGCGATTGCAGCGCGTACTCGTCCTGAGCTTCGCGGCTGATATTGTAGCGGGCTGCGACCGTCTCGGCGGTGCCCAGCATCGGCATGTAGACGTCTTTGTGCATCGCGATCAGAGAGGGATCGGGAGCGACGCGCATTTCCGGGGTCTGGACCATCGAAATCGAGTCCTGACCGCCGCCGACAACGATATCCATGTTGTCGACCACGATTTGCTTGGCAGCGGTGGCAATCGCCATCAGACCCGAAGAGCACTGACGGTCGATCGTCTGTGCAGCGACTGAAACCGGCGCGCCACCGCGCAGGGCGACCTGACGGCCAATGTTACCGGCCTGCGTGCCCTGTGTGAGGACTGCACCCCACACAACATCGTCGATTTCGGCTGCGTCGATGCCAGCGCGCTCAACCGCGGGGGTAAAGGAAGCGGCGCCAAGCGTGGCACCGGGAGTGGCGTTGAAGCCGCCTTTATAGGCGCGCCCGATCGGCGTGCGGGCGGTAGAAACGATGACTGCGTCACGTGACATGGGGGATACCTTTCAAAGCATACTATGATCGCCCCCGGACTGAGGGCAAATGGGGTTTCAGAGGGTCTGATTCAATTCAGACGAAGTAGAGCGTGATCCACTCACAGATCAGCGCAGGCGTTTCCTCGCCTTCGATTTCCATCGTGACTTCGCAGGTTTGTTGCCATTGCCCCGGACGCTTCTCCACCATCTCGGTGAGCTTCCAATGGCCGCGAATACGCTTACCGGCGCGCACAGGAGATAGAAAGCGGGTTTTGTTACCGCCATAGTTGACGCCCATCTTCACGCCATCGAGCTTGGGCGTATCGCTGTTCGCGCCGAGATATGGCATCATCGACAGGGTCAGAAAGCCATGCGCGATGGTCCCGCCAAACGGAGTCATTTTCGCGGCTTCTTCGTTGACGTGGATGAACTGATGATCGCCGGTTGCATCGGCAAACTGGTTGATGCGTTCCTGGCTCATTTCGACCCATTCGCTGGTGCCGATATTCTCGCCGACTTTTGCGGCCAAGTCTTGCGGGGTCATGGGGCTGCTCCTCTTCCGTGAAGCCGCGCAGGAACCCGCCCGCGCGGCACTAATTCGGGCAGCTACATGGCAGGGCGCAGGAACTAGTGCAACGCCCGCAATTATGCCGTTACGGCATGCGGAGGCTTGCGTTTGCCGGAAAGCTCCGCATCCCGCCTCGTCGTCGCCGAAACGCGCTCGCTAAGGGCTAGTTCATCGCGCGCCGAGTCGATCCGCTTGCAATAGGTATGCAGGCCGATTTGCAAGCCGATGATCATCAGCATCACGGGCTGGTACGCGATCCCCTGAAACAGCGCGCCGACAATGTAGATAAGGCTCGCCAGCAACAGCGAAGTGGCGAAGGGGGCGATCCAGGCTTCTCCCTCCTGCTGCTTGTGACGCCAGCGGCGATAGATTCGCTCCATTTGCCAAACACCCAGACCTTGAAGGAGCAACCAGATCGCGAGACCAGGATAGCCTTGCTCGCCAAGCAATTCAAACAGCGCGGAATGGTAGGCGCGCCCTTCATCAACGACTTCGCGATATTCGACCGCGACCGTGTTGCCTACCTCTTCCTTCACCGGCATCTCATAGGTGAAAGTGTTGCCGCGATAGGCGTCGAACCCGCCGCCCCAAGGGTTCTTGGATGCGTAGTCGAGTGTCCATCCCCATACCGCGACGCGGGTTGAAGCGCTTTCATCACCACCCGGCTGCGCGATAGTGGCCATGCGCTCGTAATAGCTTTGCGGCAGGAACGGCAGCGCGGTCAGGCCGAGTACGGCACCAGCCGTGATGAACAGCATTCGTCGCTTCACATAACGCAGCAACAGTACGCCGAGCACCGCGATACACACCAGCCCGGTGCGTGCCTCGGTGCCGATCGGCACCATCAGACAGGCGAAGATCAGCAGGATCGCAAACGATGTTACTATCCAGTGTGGTTTGATGATCGTGCCGTAGCGCGTGAACCAGGCGATCATTGGCGTCAGGGCGATTGCGACCGTCGCCAGCGTGGAGCTTTCGTAAATCCCGCTGTTGTCGTTCACAAAGAACTTGAGATTCTCATAGCCGCCCCCTCCCAGAACGGTTTTCATACCGGTTCCGATGACGATGGTGGCGATCGACAAGACCATGACCAGTGCAAGCCCTTCCAACCGGGCTCGAGTGGTGAGAGTGAAGGGCAGGAAGATCGCGAAGAACAGGGCCTTCCAGACCCATTCCCATTTCGTCTCCGCTTCGACCGGGAAGTCGGCATTGCCGGTAGTCCACCAGCAATAAATCAGCAGTGCAAGCATCAGGCCCTGACGCAGGCTGAACCGCGCGCCTTCCTTGCGGTCAAGCAGCAACCAGCCGCCAAAGGCCGCGCCGAATGCGACAAACGAGACCGGGATCGATTGGATAATCGCGTAGCCGATCCGCTGCGGGGCGAGGATGTCGATGTAGACATACAAAAGCACCCAGAGGAACGGACGGCGCAACCCAAGCAGCAGGATGTAACCGATAAACGCTAGGAAGATGAGGTCGAGCATCAGGCGTTGTTTTCTGCACTATCGCTGACGCTGCTTGAGCGCAGGCGCTCATCGTCGGAAGGACCATCACCTTCGCGCGCTGCGCGCCGCCTTGCGTTGCGCCCGGCAACGCTTGCGGCTTTGCGGTTCTGCCGCTCTTCCTCTTTCAGCGTGTGCAACAGCGGATCGACGTCCAGATCGTCCCGCCAGACCAGACGCAGCAGGGAAACGGCCAAAAGGCCATGTCCAAGTGCAAGGGCAAAATAGTCGATCATGGCATCATCCGTGAGGGCAGGCGCAGCTGTCCTGTTCAACCCTGCCCATAAACAAGGGCGGTTGACGGCCCGTTAAGCACATTCGTGGCAATGGCGCAGGATGACGCGCGTTCTTCACGTCCTCGACCATTCGCTGCCGCTACACAGCGGCTATACCTTCCGCACGCGGGCGATCCTCAAAGCGCAAGCGGCCAACGGTTTGGACGTGCGCGGGATTACCGGTGTGCGCCATGTTGGGGAGCGGGATGCGCCCGATCCCGAGACGGTCGATGGGCTGACGTTTCATCGCACTGCTGGCGAGGCATCTGGCCCGCCCGTGTTCGGTGAGCTTCGCGAGATTGCCCGGCTGTCGGCATCCATTCTGGAACTCGCGCAAGACTGGCGTCCAGACATCATTCACGCTCATTCGCCTGCTTTGTGCGGTGCTGCTGCATGGCGCGCCTCGCAGGCGTTGGGCATTCCACTGGTTTATGAAATTCGCGCATTCTGGGAGGATGCTGCGGTTGGCAATCGCAGCGGCACCGAAGGCTCTTTCAAATATCGCATGACCCGCGCCTTGGAGACTCAGGTGGTCAAACGCGCCGATGCGGTATTCACGATCTGCAAAGGCCTGCGCGACGATCTGATCGCGCGCGGTATCGCCCCGGGAAAGATCGGGGTGATGCCCAACGGAGTGGATCTGTCGTTGTTCGGTGATCCACCTCCGCGTGACGAGGCACTGGCGAACGAACTGGGGCTTGCGCCGGAAACTCCGCTGATCGGCTATATCGGCAGCTTTTACGCCTATGAGGGCGTCGATGACCTTATTGCCGCCATGCCGATCCTGCGCCGGAGCCATCCTGATGCCCTGCTGCTCTTGGTCGGTGCGGGTGAGATGGATGCCGAGTGGCGCGCGCTTGCGGCAAAACTGCCCGAACCCGAAGCGGTGATCTTTACTGGCCGTGTCCCGCATGCAGAAGTGGAGCGCTACTATTCGCTGATCGACGTGCTCGCCTATCCCCGCAAGCACTCACGCCTCACCGATCTCGTCACACCTCTAAAGCCGCTAGAAGCAATGGCGCAGCGCCGGGTTGTCGCCGCTTCCAATGTCGGTGGACACCGCGATCTGATGATGCATGGCGAAACCGGTTTCCTGTTCGGGTCTGACGACCCGGCGGCCTGTGCCGCTGCGCTGGACGAAGTGCTCGCCGCGCGTGAGGAATGGGACGCTATTCGGACACGCGGGGTGGCCCATGTTCGCTCCCAACATGACTGGGCAACCAATTCGAGGCGTTATCAAGACGTTTACCATCTCTTGCTAGCCGATGTTAATTGCGGCGGCGGGCGAACGGTTCTCTCCGCACCAGCATAGGCTGGACACACAGAGGTAGGAGCAAGGGACATCATGCGTCTCAGCAGGCCGGAAAACAGCGAATTCACGCGCCGCCGCCGCAAGCGGTCGTCGATTGCGGCGCAGCCATTGTTCGTGCCGCTAATGACCGCGTGGGGCGCGGCGCTGGTCGGCCTTTCGGTCGCGGTCCTCCCTGACCAGACGATTGACCAGCTGACCTCGCTCAGCGCGTTGGGTGTGCTCGGCGAATTTGCGCGCCTTTTCTTCGTGGGCCTTGCTGCGGCTTTGGGGGGCGCCGCGGTGTATTTCATAGCCATTAAATGGCGCGGTTCTCTTCCGAGCAACCCGAACGATTTGCTGAGCAAGGTCGTGCAGCGCGTGCAGCCGATCGACCCGGTCGCAGACCTTGGTAGCGAAAGCCTTGATGCGCCGATCGACGAAGAAATAGTACCAGCAAACGATACGTCGGATATCGACCCGGAAATCGCGGATACGACCGAAGCGCCTGTCGAAGTCACCGAGCCTGCTCCCGAAGTTGCCGAGGACGATACGCTAGAACTGTCAATGGATGCCGTCTGCGAAGCCGAACCTGAACCTCCGACAGAACGCGAACCGCATCTCGAACCTGCCAAACAAAGCACGGTCTTTCCCAATCGGCGGGCCAAGGGGAGAAAAGAAGCGAGGCGCGTCGAATTGGTCCATGCGCTCACTGATCACATGGCACGCAAAGCCGCAGAAGCGAAGGCCGCGGCAGCAAAGGCTGCAGAAGCGGATATCCCGCAGGCGGAGGTCACCTCGCGCGATAATGATCTGGACCTTGGGGAATTTGAGCAGCTTCCGCCGGTCGAGCACCAAACGCATGCCGTGCCGACAACATCGCATAACAACCCGGTCGGCTCCGCCGTCGACAAGCTTCGCTCGGTTCCACCGCAAGAGCTTAATCTGGTGCAGATGGTCGAACGCCTCGCGATCGCCCTGCATCAGCATCAGGAAGCCGCGCGCTCGAAACCGCAATCGACCCATGAAGCCAAGCGCGATGTTGCTCTTGCTGAGGCCTTGAAAGCGCTGTCAATGTTCACCGAGCAGGGATTCAATGCTGAAGGCCTTACGAAGCCGATTGCGCCTCCTGAAGGTCGGACCGAGGTTGAGTTGCGCGAAGCACTGGGCAAGCTGCAGAGCCTTCGCGGCGCTGCCTGACCGGCACCGCTAGTATATGATTCGCTCAACTGTCGATGGCTTAGATTGCGTCATGCGCAATCAAACGATAGCTAAGCCATAGGGCTGTGAAATAATCCTTCGCTTTTCGCGGTTGCAAAATCGCGTTCCTGTCGGCATGAGAGTGCCAGACCGTTCAGGTGCGGCCATGCGCACGCTACCTGCTCGACTTTCTGCCGTTGAGTGCTCCCTTGCCATCGAGCAAGCCGGGCCGCATCCATCGGCATCTGACAGGACGGATTTTGCTATGGGATACCCATCCTCCCAGGGTCTCTATGACCCCGCTAATGAACATGACGCCTGTGGTGTGGGCATGGTCGCCCATATCAAGGGTGAACAGAGTCATGCCATTATCGAACAGTCACTTGAAATTCTTGATAAACTCGATCACCGGGGCGCGGTCGGGGCTGACCCGCTGCTAGGCGACGGCGCGGGGCTGTTGATCCAGATCCCAGATCCGCTGATCCGTCGCTGGGCCGACCAGAACGGCCACGATCTGCCCGCCCCGGGTGACTATGCGGTGGCAATGTGCTTCATGCCGCAGGACGAGACGGCGCGCGCCTTCGTGGCCGAACGATTCGAGAAGTTCACCAGCAAGGAAGGCCAGCGCTTCATCGGCTGGCGCGATGTGCCTGTCACGCTCGACGGGCTGGGCGATGCCGTGATCGAATCGCAGCCGGTCATCCAGATGGCCATTATCGCGCGGGGCGAAAGCTGCGCCGATCAGGACGCTTTCGAGCGCAAGCTGCTCGTGATCCGGAAGCAGGTGCAAAACCCTCTCGAACAGCTTGCCGAAAAGCATGATCTGCCGAGCCTAGCCGATACGTATCTGCCGAGCTTTTCGACCCGCACCATCGTTTACAAAGGTTTGCTGCTCGCCGGTCAGGTCGGCAGCTTCTACGACGATCTGCGTGATCCCAATTGCGTCTCCGCGCTTGGCCTCGTGCACCAACGCTTTTCAACCAACACGTTCCCGAGCTGGCGACTCGCGCATCCTTTCCGCCTGATTGCCCACAATGGTGAGATCAACACCAATCGCGGCAATGTGAACTGGATGAATGCGCGTCGCCGCACGATGGAAAGCGATCTTCTTGGCATCGATCTCGACAAGATGTGGCCAATCATCCCTCATGGTCAATCGGACACCGCCTGCCTCGATAACGCGCTCGAACTGCTGCTGGCGGGCGGGTACAGCCTCGCGCATGCGATGATGATGCTGATACCGGAGGCGTGGAACGGCAACACGCTGATGGATCCGGAACGCCGTGCGTTCTACGAGTATCACGCCGCTTTGATGGAGCCGTGGGACGGCCCGGCCGCCGTATGCTTCACCGATGGTCGCCAGATCGGCGCGACACTGGACCGCAACGGGCTGCGCCCTGCCCGCTTCTGCGTGACCAACGACGATATCGTCTGCCTCGCGTCGGAAAGCGGTGTTCTGCCATTTGCCGAGGAAGACATCACCCGCAAATGGCGCCTGCAACCGGGCAAGATGCTGCTGATCGATCTCGAACAGGGCCGCATCATCGAAGACGAGGAACTAAAAGCCGACCTTGCGGGCGCAGAGCCGTATGCTGAATGGCTTGAAAAGGCGCAATTCACGCTCGACGATATCAGCGAGATTGAGCCGGAATTGTCCGAATTGCCAGACGAACAGACCAACCTGCTGCAGCGCCAGCAGGCGTTCGGCTACACGCAGGAAGACGTGTCGCGTTTCCTCGAGCCGATGGCGGTTAAAGGCGACGATCCGATTGGTTCGATGGGCACGGACACGCCGATCGCCGTCCTCTCGGACAAGGCGCGGCTGCTTTACGATTACTTCAAACAGAACTTTGCGCAGGTCACCAACCCACCGATCGATCCGATCCGTGAAGAGTTGGTGATGAGCCTGATCTCGATGATCGGCCCGCGCCCCAACTTGCTGGGCCGCGACGCTGGTACGCATAAGCGGCTTGAGGTCGAGCAACCGATCCTGACGAATGCTGATCTTGCGAAGATCCGTTCGGTCGAGGCGGCTCTCGACGGTGCTTTCCGCTGCGAGACGATCGACATCACTTTCGATGCTGAAAAGGGCGTTGAGGGAATCGAGCTCGCAATCAAGGAAATGTGCTGGGCAGCGACCGAGGCGGTGCTGCAGGACCAGAATATTCTGGTCCTCTCGGACCGCGGGCAAAACGAAGGCCGCGTGCCGATGCCGGCCTTGCTCGCCACCGCTGCGGTGCATCACCACCTCGTTCGGCAAGGTCTGCGGATGCAGACCGGCCTTGTCGTCGAAACCGGTGAAGCGCGCGAAGTGCATCATTTCTGCGTGCTTGCAGGCTATGGCGCGGAGGCGATCAATCCTTATGTCGCGTTCGAGACCCTCGAAGACATCCGGGCCAAAAAGCACTCCGATCTGTCGCGCGAACAGGTCGAACAAAACTACATCAAAGCCATCGGTAAAGGCATTCGCAAGGTCATGTCCAAGATGGGCATTTCGACCTATCAGTCTTATTGCGGGGCGCAGATTTTCGATGCGGTGGGCCTTAGCTCCGAGTTCGTCGAAAAGTACTTCACTGGCACCGCGACCACCATCGAAGGCGTCGGCCTCGAGCAAGTGGCCGAGGAAAGCGTGCGCCGCCACGCGCAGGCCTATGGCGACAACCCGCTGTACAAGGGCATGCTCGATGTTGGAGGTATCTATCAATTCCGACTGCGTGGCGAAGAGCACGCCTGGACGCCGGAAAACGTCGCATCGTTGCAGCACGCCGTGCGCGGCAACAATCCGAGCAATTATCAGGAATTCGCCAAGTCGGTAAATGAGCAGTCCGAACGGCTGCTGACCATTCGTGGGCTGATGGAATTCAGGAATGCCGACGAACCAGTCCCGCTCGACGAGGTCGAACCCGCGAGCGAGATCGTCAAACGGTTCAGCACTGGTGCGATGAGCTTTGGTTCGATCAGCCATGAAGCGCACTCAACGCTGGCGTTGGCGATGAACCGCATCGGTGGCCGCTCGAACACCGGCGAAGGCGGCGAAGAACCGTTCCGTTTCCAGCCCATGGACAACGGCGATTCGATGCGCAGCCGGATCAAGCAGGTGGCATCGGGCCGTTTTGGTGTAACGACCGAATATCTCGTCAATTCCGACGATATCCAGATCAAGATGGCGCAAGGCGCAAAGCCCGGCGAGGGCGGCCAGCTACCCGGCCACAAGGTCGACAAGCGGATTGGCGCGGTGCGCCACTCGACGCCGGGTGTGGGATTGATCTCGCCGCCTCCGCATCATGACATCTATTCGATCGAAGACCTCGCGCAGTTGATTCACGACCTGAAAAACGTGAACACAGGCGCGCGCATTTCGGTGAAGCTCGTCTCCGAGGTCGGCGTCGGCACAGTTGCCGCGGGCGTTTCGAAGGCGCGCGCCGACCATGTGACAATCTCAGGCTATGATGGCGGGACGGGTGCCTCGCCGTTGACCAGCCTTACCCATGCAGGGTCCCCTTGGGAGATTGGTCTTGCCGAAACCCAGCAGACGTTGCTGCTCAACGATTTGCGCAGCCGCATCGCGGTGCAGGTTGATGGCGGTCTTCGCACCGGACGTGATGTTGCGATTGGCGCTCTGCTAGGGGCGGATGAGTTCGGCTTTGCCACGGCCCCGTTGATTGCGGCAGGCTGCATTATGATGCGCAAGTGTCATCTCAACACCTGCCCTGTTGGTGTCGCCACGCAAGACCCGGAGTTGCGCAAGCGCTTTACTGGGCAGCCTGAACACGTCGTCAACTACATGTTCTTCGTCGCTGAAGAACTTCGCCAAATCATGGCTGAGATGGGCTTTCGCACGGTCGAGGAGATGGTCGGCCGGGTGGACAGGCTCGACATGACCCGCATGCATCACCACTGGAAAGCGCGCGGGATCGACTTGTCGCGTCTGCTGCATAAGCCGGAGCTTCCCCAAGACGCTCCATTACATAACACTGAAGTGCAGGATCACGGTCTTGGCGCAGCGCTGGACAACGCCCTGATCGCCGATTGCAAGGATGCGATCGCGACCGAAAAGCCCGTCCAGCTTGATTACGAGATCCGCAATGTTAACCGCACAGCCGGCACGATGCTTTCAGGTGAGATCGCCAAAGCGCATGGGCACGAAGGCTTGCCGCCTGAAACGATCCGGATCAACCTCACCGGTGTTGCCGGGCAGAGCTTCGGCGCATGGTTGGCGCATGGCGTGACACTCGATCTGTCGGGCGATGCCAATGATTATGTCGGTAAGGGATTGTCAGGCGGTCGGATCATCATCCGGCAACCCGAAGCTGCGCCGCGCAATCCGGGTGAGAACATTATCGTCGGCAATACAGTGCTATATGGTGCGATCGCCGGCGAGGCCTATTTCAACGGTGTCTCGGGCGAGCGTTTCGCAGTCCGCAATTCCGGCGCAATCGCGGTGGTCGAAGGCGCGGGCGACCACGCCTGTGAATACATGACAGGCGGTGTGGTAGTTGTGCTGGGCCGGACCGGGCGCAACTTTGCGGCCGGGATGAGCGGCGGTGTCGCCTATGTCTACGACCCCGAAGGCAACTTCTACAATCTCGTCAATCACGCGCAGGTCGACCTGCTGCCAATTTCGGCAGAGCCGGACTTGGACGAGGGTGCCGGTCGACCAAGCCAGCGATCACGCTCGGTGCATGATTTCGGCATGGGCGACATGCTGCGCCACGATGCAGAACGGCTGCGTATCCTCGTCGAACGTCATCAGCTGCACACCGGCAGCGAGATTGCCGGAGAGCTGCTGGCCGATTGGGATGCGGCACTGAGCCGTTTCGTCAAGGTGATGCCGCGCGATTACAAGCGCGCGCTCGAGACGCTCGAAGCCGAGCGTGAAGAAGCCGCCAGTGTGGCAGCGGAATAATATTTAGGGACGCAAAGAACAAACGATGGGCAAGGATACTGGATTTCTCGAGCTGGATCGGCGCGATCGCGACTATCTGGACCCTAACGAACGCCTGAACAACTACCGCGAATTCGTCGTCCAGCCGGACGATGCAACGCTTGCCGGTCAAGCCTCGCGCTGCATGGATTGCGGAATTCCATATTGTCACAATGGTTGTCCGGTGAACAACATGATCCCGGACTGGAACCATCTGGTCTACGAGAATGACTGGCGCAATGCGCTGGACGTCCTGCATTCGACCAACAACTTTCCCGAATTCACTGGTCGTATATGCCCCGCCCCGTGCGAGGCGAGCTGCACGCTCAACATCATCGACCAGCCGGTCACCATCAAGTCGATCGAATGCGCGATTGTTGATCGCGGGTGGAAAGAGGGCTGGATTGAGCCGCAGGTCCCCAAGAAGAAGACCGGCAAATCGGTCGCCGTCGTCGGCTCAGGCCCTGCAGGTATGGCCTGCGCCCAGCAACTCGCGCGCGCTGGCCACAGCGTCACCCTGTTCGAAAAGAGCGACCGAGTCGGCGGATTGCTGCGTTACGGCATCCCTGACTTCAAGATGGAAAAGCATCTGATCAATCGGCGCTGCGTCCAGATGGAAGCCGAGGGTGTTGAGATTCGCACCAGCAAGGAAGTCGGCGTCGACGTCTCTTTCACGAGCTTGGAGGAAAACTTCGACGCTATCGTTCTTGCGGGCGGCGCCGAAGATGCGCGTGCGCTTTCGATACCCGGCGCGGAGATGAATGGCGTCCGTCTGGCAATGGAGTTCCTGACCCAGCAGAACAAGCGCAATGCGGGCGATGACGAGATGCGCGCGGCGCCGCGCGGTTCGCTGCTCGCCACCGAAAAAGATGTTGTCGTAATCGGCGGTGGTGACACTGGCAGCGACTGTGTTGGCACGTCCAACCGTCAGGGTGCGAAGAGCGTCACGCAACTTGAGATCATGCCGAAGCCACCGGAGAAAGAAGACAAGGCGCTGACCTGGCCGGATTGGCCGCTAAAGCTGCGTACCTCCTCCAGCCACGAAGAAGGTGTCGAGCGCGACTGGGCCGTTCTAACCAAACGGGTCGTCGGCGATGGCGAAACGGTGACTGGGCTCGAATGTGCGCGTGTCGAATGGATTGACGGACAGATGCGGGAAATCGTCGGCAGCGAATTCACAATCCCCGCCGACCTGATTCTGCTCGCCATGGGCTTTGTGGGGCCAAAAAAGGCCGGTTTGCTTGAACAGGCGGGTGTCGAGTTGACGGGTCGGGGGAATGTCTCAGCCAACACCGATGACTACACGACCAGCGTACCGAATGTCTTCGCATGCGGTGACATGCGGCGCGGTCAGAGCCTGGTAGTGTGGGCCATACGCGAAGGCCGGCAAGCCGCCCGGGCAGTGGATGAAGCCCTTATGGGTGTGTCAGAACTGCCACGCTAGACAGTAATTCTTGCTTAATACTGATGGGAATCCGGGCGATTTGGCCTTCCCTTGGCTAAACCTCATTGCGCCTTCGGTGCGATGTCCGAGTATTAAGACATAATTATCTTACCTTTGGGAGATGGTGTTCAGCATGCGGTCGGTCGCCACAACGAACCAAGTGCAAACGCCAAAACAATAAATGTGGTCACGCGTTTCGGGCGCAAGAACCACTGGAGAAAACGAGATGATGGTCTCGCTGACCAAGTCACACCCCCTCGCATCCATACGCACACTTGCTTTTGCCATCATCGGCAGCGCTTCGCTGATTTCCGTGGCCCCGGTCGAGGCGAAAGGCAGCGCAGAAGTGCCCGATTTCGCGGATGCATTCGATGGGGAATTTGCTCCCACAGGCAAGCAGCAAAACAAGCCGGGCGCGATTACGCTGCTACCACAGGATATTCAGAGTTTCGCTCCGCGGACCGACTCTGCCGCGGCGTCATCGGCCATTCCGTTCGCTGCGCTGCAAGGCAAGGCGCTGATCCCTCCAGGTCCGCCGGAACCCTTCAAAGCGCGCTTCGTCGTCTCGCAATTCCTCGATCTGCCGGTCACTGGCGATGCGGCGGATACTGTTCGCTATAGCGGGCGGGCGGACGCTTACATAGACATCGGCGGAAGCAATTTTGGCCTCGATGATAGTTGGACGCTGAACATCCGCCCTGAATTCACCTGGGGCGAAACGTCGAATGGCGAGATCGGGTTGATCCCGAACAACACTGCGCTGTTCCGTCCCGAAGGGGCTGGCGATTTCGATGTCTCGGCCAGCATTTCCAAACGCTGGACATCAGGCACCACTTTGACCGTCGGCAAGATCAACATCCTCGACATTTCCGGCGTACTGCCGATTGTCGAGAGCGATGGGCATTACGGGTTCCAGAACCTCGGGCTCGCGCTGCCGCCAACCGCGGTCGTTCCGAATACAATGACCGGCGCGCAGCTGACCGTACCGACCAAAAACTTCATTTACCGTCTTTGGGTTTTTGATCCGGATTCCCAATATGAACGCACCGGTTTCGAAACCGCATTCGAAAGCGGCGTCGCGTTCCTCGCATCGGCCGCCTACAAGGCCCGCATCGGCGGGATGCCGGGTGTTTACAACTTCGCCTTGGTCGGTTCGACGCGCGACACATTCGCGGTCGATATCCTTCCGAGTGCGCTGACCCCGCCGCCCCAGCCGATTGGCAGTTTCGGTGATGAAAGCGGCGAACTGGCAGTCCAGCTTTCGGCCTATCAGTTCATCAAGCTCTATCCAGAAGCGCCCGGCAAAGGCTGGGGCATCCTCGCCCGGTTCCAGGCCTCCAACGGCGATCCGACCTTCCTCGACTACAGTGGCTACTTCGGCATCTCAGGCAATCCGCGCAAGCGCCCGCAGGATCGCTTTGGCCTTGCCTATTTCCAATATTCGCTGACCGACGAACTGGTGGACGACATCGCGTTCCGTTTGCCGCTTCAGGATGAAAAGGGCGTTGAGGCGTTCTACACGCTGGGCATTCACAAGAGTTTCCAATTGACGGTCAATGCGCAGCTGATCGACAGCGCGGTCGAGTTCCGCGACACCGGAGTACTGGTGGGTGCGAGGTTGACGGCAGGCTTCTGAATGAAGAAGAGCCTTCTTCTCTGCACGCTCCTGCTGGCGCCAGCCGCCAATGCGGAGCCAGAGACAAAGGCACCTGAACCTGCTGAAGAATCCGAGTTTGTAGGCCGCTATGACGGTAGCTCATTCGAAACAGCGATGGGCATGGAAATCCGCGCTGATGGCACGTTCAACTGGGGCGTGTCGGTAGGCGCACTCGATATGCGCGCCTCCGGCACGTGGAACGAGCAAGGCGACTGGATCACCTTTACAAGCGATCCAAGGCCTGTTGCACCTGAATTTGGCTGGTCGGGCCTTGAGCAGGCTGGGAGCGGCCCCTGGCTACGGATAGTATGGGCGTCGAATGGTGAGCCTTTCCAATACGGATCGGCCACCGTCACCTGTAAGAACGGCTGGTCAACGACCGATCAGGTGCCGATGGACGGTTGGCCGTCCAAGGATCCGGATACGTATAACAGCCAGCCCGAAGACGAACCAAGCGCCCTCGATGCCTGCGATGAGCCAGAAACAGTCACTTTGCGACAAGGCGTCTATGACGTCCGATCTGAACGCTATGTGCTTGCCGACCTTGGCTGGACTCCCGGCCAAACCGCACGGTTCGAATTCCATCGCAATGATTTGGGTCTGGCGGACTTTACCGGCGTAACCGGCTATCTCGAAGACGGCTTTATCAAGCTCCAGGGTGCAGAATGGCCGCTGGAAATGCGCAAGTTGCCAGGTGAATAGGCGCTATCTGATCACCGGGTGCTCCGGTGGCGGCAAATCGACCTTGATAGAGAGGCTCGCTCAAAGAGGGCAACGGGTCATCCGCGAACCCGGTTTGCGCGTGATCCATGGAGCTGGTCCGAAGCCGTGGGAGGATCGACTTGGCTTTTTCGCTGCAGCGCATCGGGTCTCTTTGGATGATCTGGCGAACACCGCAGATGCCAAAGAACCCATATTCTTCGATCGCGGGTTGTTCGATGCGCTATCGGGCATGGCTTCGCGGCGGAAAGTGCCGATTTCGCGTCTGATACAAGCCGAGTTTCATTACGCTGCACCAGTGTTCTACGTGCCGCCCTGGCCGGATATTTATGAACAGACAGACGACCGACCTCATGGCTTTGAGGTTGCGTTGGATGAGGCGAAGCGACTGAGGCGGGATCTTGCGTTGTTGGGAATCGAGGTGATCGAGTTACCCAGAATTTCGGTTGATCGCCGCGCTGAAATCGTTCTGGAAGCCGTCGCCTAGCCCCCACCTGCGCAAACGACACAAGTTGCAACACTTGGATCGTGCTTAAGCCTGGCAGGAGCAATATCTTCTCCACAGGTAACGCAATAGCCCCATTCCCCCTCGTTGAGCCGGTCAAGTGCAGCTGCGACGCGGCGCTTTGCGTTCGCGCGACGGTGTTCCTGCGCCTGCGCCATTGCCTGCTGCTGTATCGCATCTATGCGCGACAGCCGACCGACGCTGTCCTGCTGCAGAGTCACCGGCTCGCGTCCTTCGGCATTGATCCAACCCTCTTCTTCGAGTTCCGTGCGACGCGCGATCAGAGCAGTCCGTGCCTCATCCTCGGTCATGGGAGCGACCAATCGATCGTCCCGCGTCCATGGCGTTCTAGAAATGCATTCGCCTGACTGAAGGGCCGTGTACCGAAAAAGCCAGAATGCGCCGACAGCGGGCTCGGGTGGGGACTGGTCAGTACCAGATGATGATCGCCCGAGCCCAGCGCCTTTACCCGGCCCGCCTTTTTGCGCGCATGGCTGCCCCACAAGACAAATACGGTCGCCGCGTCTCGCTCGGCCACTGCCTGCACACAAGCGTCGGTTATCGCATCCCAGCCGCGCCCGGCATGGCTGCCCGCCTGCCCAGATGCGACTGTGAGAGTATTGTTCAGCAAGAGCACGCCCTGTTCGGCCCATTTGCTCAGATTGCCATTGGACGGTGGCTCGATTCCGAGGTCACTTTGCAGCTCCTTGAAGATGTTCACCAGCGAGGGCGGTACTTTTACCCCGTCCTGCACAGAGAATGCCAGGCCATGCGCCTGACCGGGCCCGTGATACGGATCTTGCCCGAGGATCACGACCCGCACTGCGTCCAGAGGTGTCATCGCCAGCGCCGCCAGCCTCTGCCCGCGCGGCGGAAAGATCAACCGGCCTGCGTCTTCCTCAGCTCGCAGCCAACCGCCCAGCTTGCGCGCTTCGGGTGCGGTCAGAGCTGGTTCCAGCGCCTCACGCCAGCTTTCGGGGATATCATCGCTTGCCATGATCGCAACTGATACACCCTGCGACGCCCGCCGCGCGAGTGTGCCCTTTCCCTCTTTCCCCAATCGGCGTAGTGAGTTGATCGATGACAGTGCATTTTCACGAAGAAGACCTGCCCGCCGGCGTGCTCGAAGGAGCCGCCGACCTCGCAGTCGATACCGAAACCATGGGCCTGATCACGCATCGCGATCGGCTGTGTGTGGTCCAGATCAGCGATGGCAGCGGCGATGAACATCTCGTACGCTTTGCCAAGGGGAGCGACTTTGTTGCCCCCAACCTCAAGGCAATTCTGGCGGACCAAAGCCGGACCAAGCTGTACCACTATGCCCGCTTCGATCTGGCAGCGATCCATTACTATCTTGGCGTGATGGCCGGGCCGGTGTTCTGCACCAAGATCGCAAGTAAGCTGACCCGTACCTACACCGACAGGCACGGGCTGAAGAACATTGTAAGCGAGCTGCTCAGCGCAGATATCTCCAAGCAGCAGCAAAGCTCCGACTGGGGCGGCGCGGTCTTGACTGAGGCGCAGCGCGAATATGCGGCCTCGGATGTACGATATCTCCACGCGCTGCGTGATGAGCTGAAAGTCCGGCTGAAGCGCGAGGGCCGCAACGAAATCGCACAGGCATGCTTCGATTTCCTCCCGACGCGGGCACTGCTCGACATGGCCGGTTGGGCCGAGAGCGACATCTTCAGCCACCAGTGAGTACGACGAGGATACGAGCACCCGCATGGTTATCAAGCGTCGCATAGAAACCAGCGAAGCCAAGGCATTGCGTAGCCGTCGCCAGCATTTCGCGGCGCCGGGCGGATCGCATGACAAGCTTATCGGGTTTCTGGCGCGCACTTTGCCGATGGCGGTGGGCATCATGGCGGCGCTGATGATAATCACACCACTATCACCGCGCGGCGAGGTCAGCTTCCTGCTCGATCGCAACCGTGTGGCGATGATCAATGAGCGGCTGAGCGTCGACAATGCAATGTATCGTGGGCGCGACGATGAAAGTCGCCCGTTCTCGATCACCGCCGGCGAAGCTGTACAGCGGTCGAGCACGGAAGGCATTGTGCGGATGGAGGACCTTATCGCGCAATTGCTGCTATCCGACGGCCCAGCTCGGCTTAGCGCGATAGGCGGCAGCTACGACCTCGATAAAGAGGTTATTGCGGTCGATGGCCCCGTTCGCCTTAATGCTGCCGACGGCTACACGATGAGCGCGCGCGGCGTTTCGATTGATCTGAAAACCCGGACCATGCGCGGCGATGAAGGGGTCGAGGGTGAAATCCCCGCTGGCACATTCTCTGGCGATGTGCTCAGCGCTAACTTGTCTGAGCGGATAATCGTGCTTGAAGGCAATGCGAAACTGAACATGGTTCCGGGTGAGTTGAGGGTACCCTGATGGCGGATAGCGAACTTAAAAGGCCCAAGGACGGAAAGTCGCAAGCAATCAAGCGTTCCAAGATCGCTCTGACCTATGCGCTTGGCGGCTTTGCGCTGACCGCGGTTTTGACGGGCGGCATGCACCTCAATGCGCAGTCGATCGCTGCGCATAACACGCGAGCGCCGGTTTCGTGGGATGCCGGCCGGATCCAGCTGGAAGATCGGGCCAATCGGGTATTGCTGTCAGGCGGCGTGATCGTAACGCAGGCAGGTCTGCGGGTGCAATCCGACCGGATGCTGCTCAACTATATCGATGCTGGATCGCTGGAATTGCAGCGCCTCACTGCAACTGGGGGCGTAGCGGTCTCGCGCGGCGGGGAGTGCGCGACAGGTGACGTCGCGGTCTATGATTTCAACCGCCGGATCATCACTATGGCAGGCAATGTGCGGCTGCAGCGCGGCAGCGACACGCTCAATGGCGGGCGATTGGTGATCGATCTGCAAAGCGGGGTATCCACTGTTGATGGACGTGCTAGCGGCGGCGCCAGCAACGCGGGCAGCGAAAGCTCGGACGGGCGTGTCACAGGTACGTTCACCGTGCCGCAGGATGAAGAAAGCGAGTGATCTGCAGAGGCGTGAGCGCTCAATAAGCGTTATCGTGTTTGAGCACCCAAATGGTCTTGAAAACGATTTCGATATCACGCCGCAGTGACCAGCCAGCAATGTACTCCAGATCTGACTTTAGCCGATCAGTCAGATCCTTCTCCTGCTCGGTCGCGCCACGATGCCCGCGCACTTGCGCTAGGCCCGTCAGCCCCGGCTTTAGGGAATGGCGCCGCCAATACTGTCCATCGACTTCCCAGAAAAGCTTGCTGTTGGCGCGGCTTCCGATCGCATGCGGGCGCGGACCGACGATCGACATGTCGCCACGCAGGACATTGATGATCTGCGGTAGCTCATCAATACTGGTGCGGCGAATGAATGCGCCGATCCTTGTAACTCGATCATCGTCGCGTGCGGTTGAACAGTCGCCATTCTGATCGAGTTTTTCAGCGCCCATGCTGCGAAACTTGAGCATTTCGAAAAACAGGTTTCCGCGCCCCAATCGCCGCTGAACAAACAGCACCGGACCGCCATCCTCCAGCTTGATCAGCAGCGCAATCACGAGCAGCAGCGGCGACAAGACGATAAGTGTGCCAAGCGCCACAGCGATGTCGAAGCCGCGCTTCATGATTCGGCCTCGCAGGCCGAGCGGGCCGGTCGACACCACAAGCGTGGTCCGGTTCTGGTCTTCATAGTGCTGCACGCCCATCGCACCCAGATCATGCGCGGGCTCGCTCACGATCTCGCCATAGACCCCGGCTGATTTCAGTAGAAAAGCCCAGCTTTCGCGCCGCTCACGCGGACAGCTGACCACCACCTGATCCTGATTGCGCAAAAGCTTGCCAAGGCGATCAAGCATGAAAGGATCATGGCTGGTCGGGTCAAGGTCGTACTTCGCCGCCGAGATCGACGTGCCCTTATCCAATGCAAAACTCGGGCCGCCATCGCTGATGACCAGGTGGTTGCGCACACGCCCTTCCCAGAACCGCTCGATCACCATCGGCACAAGTCGCCGAAACGCGATCAGTGCGAGAGCTGCAAATAATAATCCCAACGTGACCGATACGCGAGAGAATTGCGCGTTCGACTTGGTGTAGAAGGCGACGAAGTTGAGCAACGCCGCAGAAATCGCGAGCGCAATAAGAGCCTTTTTAGCTGCGAACACCCAGTCGTCGAGCGCTTTCGCTCCATAGGTCGAATTGTATAGAGCAATAGTGAAGTAAACCGGCAGCATTGTCTGCGCGGCCAGCATCGTACGACTTTCCCACCACACCCCTTCATAGGCGAGTGACGCCAGCGCAAAGGCCACGTGAAACAGGACCGCGTCTGTCAGCAGCATCAGAACATAGGCCCGCAAACGCCGACGTTCGAGCGACGGCGCAGCTTTCCTTCCTACGATGTCTGGCTGAACTGTAGTCAGCAGAGGTCCGATGTGTGTGTTCATGCGGTACTTTTGTCCCTGCAAGGCGACCCACGTGTTTTTACTTAAACACGCCTTTAAACCAAAAAGCGAGTTTTTTGCATCTGCGAAGAGAGTTTTCGGCAGAAACCTATCGTTTTGCGGCGAACCGCGCGATCTCGGCTAGGTTTTGGGCGAGCAGAAGCTCCGCCGCTTGGCTGTTGGACAGTAACGAACGGTGCAAATCCACCAATCGCGGGATCAATCGGTCAAGCTTTCGCCGATGCCATCGCGTAAGTTGCTGGCGGATATCGCGTTCCTCGCGCCAAAAAATGCCGAGCTGCGCCTTCTCGCCCTTGCCCAAACTGTCAAACGATCCGCGTGGGCCGAGCTTCGCACTGATTTGAGCGAGTTGGGCTGCCCGCCGCTCAACCGCAAGCAGCAAGCCTACCGGGTTCAGGCCAAGCTCGCGCATCCGCCTGATTTCGCGGTCGATCCGGGCAAGTTCGCCGCTCATTACCGCGTTCACCAGCGGCTGGAAGCCGTCCTCTTCGGTCGCGGCGCCGATCGCGGTGTAATCTTCCAGCGAAGCGTTCTTGGGTGATTGTGGATCGGCATCACAATATAGTGCCAGCTTGGTCACTTCCGACTGCGCCAATCGCACATCGAGACCTGCGGCGCGCGCTATCCGCTCGGCGAGATCACCGCCCAGCCGCAGCCCAGCGCTGTCCGCCATGCCGCGCACCGAAGCAGCGACCGAAGCGAGGTCAGGCGGCCAGAACATAGCGACCATCGCATCGCCGCGCTTTTCCAGCAGCTTTGCGGTGCGCGCCTTGTCGGTAGCTGAAGTTGCCACGATGAAGACCGGAGCCGCATCGCCCCCGCCCGCCTCCCCGGTTTCGATCAGCGCTTTGACCGCGTCATGCGCCTCATCGCCATTGGTCCGCACGAGGATGTGCCGTTTGTCGCCGAACAGAGAGCCCGAGCGTGC
This sequence comes from Pseudomonadota bacterium, assembly GCA_039195235.1. Taxonomy (GTDB): domain Bacteria; phylum Pseudomonadota; class Alphaproteobacteria; order Sphingomonadales; family Sphingomonadaceae; genus Erythrobacter. Next base: position 57,592 of record JBCCVO010000004.1, on the reverse strand, counting down.
TTCGTCGCCCAGCATCGCCGGATCGCGCCGCAGGTCAGCGCCGGCAATATTCACGCGTTCGCCTGGGTCCGGCAGCGCCTCGATCACGGCGTTGGCGGCGGCGGAAGCTCCCGCTTCATCAGGTCCGCAGAAAAAGAAGATCGAAGCCTGAGCGACGCTGCGCGGCACGCCTCGAGCGAAATCTCGCTGGGTCGCCTTCATGCCGCGATCATTGGCCGCCGGACCGATCAGTATTGTGAGCCGTATATTGGCGCAGTGTCATGGAAATCTGGGTCGTCATGCGGTTGGCGACTTCCTTCGCCAGATTCTCAAGCGCTGTCTGTTCAGCAGCGATTGTCGCATATTCGCTCGAAACAACATCGACCCCCGCATCCGACCCGGCAGTGGCATCCAGCAGGATTTCACCGGTGGCAAGATCGACCAACTGATAGCGCGCCCGCAGGATCCGCCGTTCGCGGCTGATAGTGTCGTCGTTGAGCACGCCTAGGCCCTGCAGTGAATCGTCCAGGCGAACATCGAGGCGGTAGGTCGGGCTTGTGTCGCCTGCAATACCGAGCCGGTCTTGCAACGCGTTGCGAACCAGCCAGCCATCGCGGCCGGGGATCGCAGGAACGTGCACTGCGGCGAGGCCTTGAGCAACGGCTGCATTGCTGCCGCCAGCATACATGGGCTGCAAGCCGCAGGCTGCAAGCGCCATTGCTCCGAGTAGGGGCGCGCTGCGCCTCATGTGACGATATTCACCAATCGATCGGGCACGACAATCACCTTGCGGACTTCCGCTCCATCAAGTGAACGCTGAACCTTCTCGCTTGCGAGTGCAAGCGCTTCGAGGTCTTCGTTCGCTGCTCCCTTGGGCGCGGTCAGAGTATCGCGCAGTTTGCCCTTGTGCTGGATCGCGATGGTGACTTCATCTTCGACCAGCATTGCCGGATCGTGTTCCGGCCAAGCGGCGTCGGCGATCAGATCACTGTTGCCAAGCTTGGCGTAAGCCTCTTCTGCCAGATGCGGCATCATCGGGCTGACCATATGCAGTATAGAAGAGATCGCAAAATTGCGGCTCACGCTTGGTTTGGCTTTCTCGACCGCGCCGGTGAGTTCGTAGAGCCGTGCTACCGCCTTGTTGAAGCCAAGCGCTTCGATATCCTCGGCGACGGCAACAATGGTCTGGTGCGTCTTGCGGGCTAGTGATTTGTCCTCACCCTCGGCGCTTGTGTCGTAGCTGTCGAACAGACGCCACAACCGCTGGACAAAGCGCCAGCAGCCTTCAATCCCGGCTTCAGACCATGGCAGGTCGCGCTCGGGCGGGCTGTCGGACAGCATAAACCAGCGCACTGCATCGGCGCCGTATTTCTCAATGATGTTGTCCGGGTCGACGACGTTCTTCTTGGACTTCGACATTTTGACGATGCGGCCGGCTGTGACAGGCGCGCCATCCTCAATGCGGGTCCAATCAGCGCCATTCTTACGGACTTCATCTGGCGAGAGCCAGCTGCCATCGCCCAATGAGTAAGTTTCGTGTGTCACCATCCCCTGCGTAAACAAGGCCGAGAAGGGCTCTTTCACGTCAAACTTGCCGATGCGCTCCATGGCGCGCGTCCAGAAGCGGGCATAGAGCAAGTGCAGGATCGCATGCTCGATCCCGCCAATATAGTGCTGCACCGGCATCCACTTGGCGATCTCTTCCGGATCAAACGGCGCGTCGACCGGCTGTGAGGCGAAGCGCAGGAAATACCAGCTGGAATTAACAAACGTGTCGAGCGTGTCGGTCTCGCGCAGGGCCGGTTTGCCGCTGATCGGGCAGGTCGTGTGCTTCCACGTCGGGTGGCGCTCAAGCGGGTTGCCGGGCGTTTCGAAATCAATGTCCTCGGGCAGTTCTACCGGAAGCTGGTCCTTGGGAACGGGCACCGGGCCGTGATCGGGGCTGTGAATGATCGGGATGGGCGTACCCCAATAACGCTGGCGCGAAATGCCCCAATCGCGCAGTCGCCAAACCGTGGTGCCCTCGCCCCAACCGCCCGCTTCAGCCTTGGCGATGACGTCTGCCTTGGCGTCCTCGACGCTCATTCCATCAAGGAAGTCGGAATTGACGATTACGCCGTCGCCGGGCTCAGCCTCTCCCGCCATCGGCGCGTTCGCTTCGGACACACTCCTGGCGACCACACGCGCGATAGGCAGCTCGTACTTGGTCGCGAATTCGAAGTCGCGCTGGTCGTGGCCGGGCACGCCCATAACGGCGCCCGTACCGTAATCCATCAGCACGAAGTTCGCGATGAAGACAGGCAATGCCTGGCCGTGGAAGGGGTGCCTTGCCGTAATATTGGTGCGAAAACCCAGTTTCTCAGCAGTATCGAGCGCAGCAGCGGTGGTACCGCCTTTCCTGCATTCCTCAATGAACGCGGCGACCGACGGATCATCCTTCAAACCCTGAGCGATCGGGTGATCGGCCGCAATGGCGCAGAAGCTTGCGCCGAAGATCGTGTCCGGGCGTGTCGTGTAAACCGGAAGCGTCTCGCCGTTCGAAAGCTCAAACGAGAATTCGAGCCCCTGGCTCTTGCCGATCCAGTTTTCCTGCATCAGGCGGACCTTGTCGGGCCAGTCTTTGAGATCGCCTAGCCCGCTCAGCAGGTCCTCGGCGAACTCGGTGATCCTGAGGAACCACTGGTCGAGCTTGCGCTTCTCAACCTCCGCGCCCGAGCGCCAGCCCTTGCCGTCGATCACCTGTTCGTTCGCGAGCACGGTCATATCGACCGGGTCCCAGTTCACTTCAGACTGGCGGCGATAGACCAGGCCTGCTTCATACATGTCGATGAAAAGCGCCTGTTCGTGGCCGTAATATTCAGGATCACAAGTCGCAAACTCGCGCGTCCAATCGAGCGCGAAGCCGATCCGCTTCAGCTGCGCCTTCATCGCCTCGATGTTGGAACGGGTCCACTCGCCGGGATGAACCATCTTTTCCATCGCCGCGTTTTCCGCCGGCATACCGAACGCATCCCAGCCCATCGGATGCAAAACCTCGTGGCCCCGCATCTTTTTGTAGCGCGCCAGAACGTCGCCCATCGTGTAGTTGCGCACGTGGCCCATATGGATGCGGCCCGAGGGGTACGGGAACATCTCTAGGATGTAGCTCTTGGGCTTTGGGCTGTTGGAATCGGCGGTAAAGGTGCCAGCCTGGTCCCACGCGCGCTGCCAGCGCCCGTCAGCCTGCGACGGATCGAAACGGTTTTCGGTCATGAAACGCTCGCTAACGCGAAAAGTACTACCCGGCTACAGCTTTGCGACGCAGGTCGCGGGCCTTGGTCAGGATGATGTCTTCGAGCTTTTGCACGGTAGCGGCCTGCACCGGCGCGTCGACCCAGCCCGTACCTTGCGCAACCTGACGACTGGCCGCGACGCGCAGGGCGTCCGCACGCAGATCCTGGTCGAGGATGGTGACAGTCAGCTTCACACGCTCATTGGGGTTGCTGGGGTTTGCATACCAGTCTGTGACAATCACACCACCCGAGCTATCCGCCGAAAGCAGCGGAGCAAAGCTGACGGTTTCGAGCGCCGCGCGCCACAGGAAAGCATTCACGCCGATCGCGTTAATCTGGGCCGACTGAAGCTCGGTCGTCGGGCGATCGCCGCCGCCGCATGCGGTAAGAGTCCCCAGCGCAGCAGCCGTCAAGACGAGTCGAGTCGGACGGAAAAATGAAAGAGTAGCGCGTGTCACAGCGAATATGTCCCTTTAGTATGTCTGATTGGGCTCTATAATGAGCATCGCCATAGCGGCAAGCGCAGAACTAGCGTATTGTGAGGATTCCTGAGGCGAATTGGTGCTCTTGGCCGCCTTTCTGCAAGATGAATCGTAGATCAGCGTGGCGATACCCTGTGTATCCTGAGCAACAGGTGCACTGAGAGTCTTACCAATCCTTGTGGAAAAGATTGCATAAGTGCTTGTCCTGAGCCTATCTGCCATACGTTGTAATCGCGACTCAGGGTACGTTCAGGCTGAATGAGCTTCTATATCGCGTCCTACGACCCAAACTGGGGGGAATTGAGAGCCACCATGGCACGTTTGCAGATCAAGACAGCCAGAACGCGGCGTAAGCTGCCGTTGCTTGGTGCTGCCGGTCTGCTCGCTCTTGCAATCCCGTCAACCGGGCTCGCGGTGGTCTCGCTTACCGAAGATAGTGAAGGCATCGAAGCTGGGGCGTTCGAGATGTTCACGCCCGCATCGGTTGATCCTGAACTTGCTGCCCGTGTTGCTGTTAAGGCACGTGAGAGAGGCCTTCGGTTCACTCCCGCCAAGTCGACATCAGCCGATGGTGAACGCACCGTTACAGTCGCCGTACGGATTGATGGCGAAAACGCTAAGGCAATTTCTGTTCGCTCGGCAATTGATGCGGCTCCGGGCGGGGGTGGCGGGATAGCTGCCTTGCAGACGAGCCGCTATGATCTCGGTACGGCACGTGGATATCAGAGTTTTGCTCGCCAGCCGGTCAAGCTGCCGTCGACGGTTCGCGATCTGAGCATGCCCGATCTTGCTGAGTTCGAGCCAGCTGGACCGTCCGTTCAGGATGAACCCAGCCGCTTGCAGCCGCGCATCGCGCTCGAAGATGAGCGAATCGCGGGACGCTCGCCCAACACGCTTGACTCGCTCAGCGCGCAGACAGTCGATGTTGGCGGTTCCTTCCGGCTTTCGCCCAATCTGGACGTGACCGCAGGTGTCCGCCTTTCACAAGAGCGTGAGCGCATCGATCCTCTGACCAATTCGGTGCAGGACAGTCAGGCCGTTTATGTCGGAACTCAGTTCCGCTTTTGATCGACCGATAGCCCAAGGCTTTTCAGACTAATCTCCAATGGACCCCGCTGTCGCGGGGTTTTTAATTGCCCGACGCTACGGCATCGCTAGTCTTGCTGTGCATCACAAATGGGATTGGAGAGCATGCTATGAGCCGAGTCGCAATTGTTACCGGGGGCACGCGCGGCATTGGTCGCGCAATTGGCGAACAATTGAAAGCCGATGGGTTCACCGTTGTCGCCAATTATGGTGGCAACGACGAGGCTGCGCGTGCCTGCGCTGATGAAACGGGTATCGCATGCTATAAATGGGATGTCGGCGACCATGAGGCAACGCAGGCCGGTTGCGCCAAAGTCGTCGAAGAGGTCGGCCCGGTCGACGTGGTGGTCAACAATGCCGGGATCACCCGCGACGGCACTTTGCACAAGATGAGCTTCGAAGACTGGAACGAGGTGATGCGCATCAACCTTGGCGGTTGCTTCAACATGGCCAAGGCCTGCTTTCCCGGCATGCGCGAGCGCAAATGGGGTCGGATAGTGAATATCGGCTCGATCAACGGGCAGGCAGGGCAATACGGTCAGGTCAATTATGCGGCGGCCAAGTCCGGCATTCACGGCTTTACCAAGGCCCTTGCGCAGGAGGGTGCGCGCAACAATATCACCGTCAATGCCATCGCGCCCGGCTATATCGACACCGACATGGTCGCCGCAGTGCCAGAGAATGTGCTTGAGAAAATCGTTGCCAAGATCCCGGTCGGGCGGCTCGGACAGGCAACCGAAATCGCGCGCGGAGTTAGTTTCCTTGTCAGCGAAGATGGGGGTTTCGTCACCGGATCAACCATGAGCATCAATGGCGGCCAGCATATGTATTGAATAGATCGGGTCGAAGTCTTGCGGTTAAGACCTGATGGCACTGTCCGATCTCTCCGAACCCGATATCAGCGCGATTATCGAGATTATCCTAAGCGCTCTTATCAGCTTCGCCGGCATTCGACAGCAATATGGGCGATCGGATTCGCAGGTGAAGGCGTTGATAGGCGCCAACCCAAGCCATCAGACCTTGCTAAAGCGTATGCGCAGATTCTGCGAATGGAGAGAGCGCCATAAGCAGACGCAGCTAAAGCCCGATACTTCAGAGATCTCCCTACACTGCAAGAAACGCCTGATAGTTCAACCACAATTCATGAAGTGACCTAATAATGCGTGGTCGTCCGACTGTTTCAGGAGCCCGTCAATGCCATATACGTTCCATTCCATGGAAGCCCATGTCCGCACGTTGGTTCAGCGAAACAACATCAAAGACTGGCAGTGGGGTGGAACCGCGGCAGACAGAGGCACTATTCGCGACGAGGTCTTTGACCGCTATCCGAACGGAACGATCGAACGCCTGGTTATGCAAGCGAACAACGGATCGCAGCACGCCAAACGAGAACTCCTGATCTGCGAACTCACGGCCTATTGTTACTCATGTTATGAAAAGGCGAAGAACGCGTCCGGCGCGCAGGTGATCGGTCGAGAACGCGATCTTAAGGCGGCAGGCCTTTATGAAAAGGTCGCAGAAATTGTCGATACCCCGGGCGCAGGAGCAAAAGGTAGCCTCTTTGACAACGCGGCGCAGGGAAATTTGCTACTGATGAACAAGTGGGCGACGGTGATGAACGATGCCTGGCTTTTGGGCGGCATACACCGCGGGGCCGATTTCCGTCTGGCATCGCCGCAATCGCTCGCGAACCTATGGAACAATCCAGGTGGTTATCTGATCGTCACCGGACGTGAGATACTGGGCCTGACGGCTTTCGGATACCGGCTTCACCAGGACCAGAACAGCCCCCTTCGTGACCTTAGGGTCTTTCGGCAAGGGAATCGCAGGGGCGCTTTGGCAACGCTGCTCGACTACGATGACTTGATCGCACGCCGGGGGAGCCTTGCGACCACTCTCCAAATGGCAGACCCGGACACTATTGTGCCCGCTATCGATGATTGGAACCGAGGCAGCGACTTCGGCCAGGTTATGGCGCAGATCTTCCACATCAACCAAGCCAAGAACAGACCAGCAGCGCACCAGCAAAATCTCAATGCGGTGCTGGGGACCTTGCCCAATCGCGTGAATTAGGCGCCTGCAGGGGAGGTGACTGTTCAGGCCAGGTTTCGCGCTTTAGAGGTGCGCGCATGAACCAGCCGCCGCACTACCACCCTCCAGTCAAACGCTCGGTAGAAATTGCCGGACACAAAACCTCGATCAGCCTCGAGCCGGTCTTCTGGCAGATGCTGGTTGCCTCCGCCGAAGCCGAAGATCTGCCGATCAACGCGCTGGTTGCCCGGATAGATGAGGAGCGACTGCGAGCGGACACTCCTCCCGGATTGGCAAGCGCAGTGCGGGTCTGGCTGGTGAGTTCGCAGTCACCATGACTAGGATCGCTCCCTATCAGGCCAAGCATTTTGAAGGCGTGGATCGCCTTTGGCGAACCGTCTTTCCAGACGACCCTGCTCGCAACCAGGCACACAACGCCATTCCTGCAAAACTGGAGTTGAACGATGGACTGTTTTGGGTAGCGCTCACTGGCGACAATGCCGTGATCGGCACAATCATGGCCGGTTGGGATGGTCATCGGGGTTGGCTCTACGCCGTAGCGGTGGATCCGACATGCCGGCGGTCGGGACGCGGTAGAATGCTGGTCGACCACGCGCTCAAAGAGCTAAGCCGACGCGGCTGCAACAAGGTCAACCTGCAGATCCGCAAAGGCAATGAAGAAGTCGCCGCGTTCTATCGCACGCTGGGTTTTGCGATCGAGCAGCGCACCAGTATGGGCAAGGAACTATAGCGCCCGAAAGCGAGCCTAATCGTCCACCCGCTCGATATCCGCGCCGACCAGCTGCAGTTTTTCCTCTAGCCGCTCATAGCCGCGGTCGAGGTGGTAGATTCGCCGGACCTGCGTCTCGCCCTCTGCTGCCAGCGCTGCAATGATCAGACTCATTGATGCGCGCAGATCGGTCGCCATGACTTCGGCACCGGTCAGGTCGACCGGGCCTTTGACAATCGCGGTGCGGCCTTCGGTTGCGATATCAGCACCCATCCTTGCCAGCTCTGGCACATGCATGAAACGGTTTTCGAAGATCGTTTCCTTGAGCACGCTGGTGCCCTCGGCCTTGCACAGCAGACTCATCAATTGCGCCTGCATATCGGTCGCCAGACCGGGAAAAGGTGCGGTTGTAAGGTCGGTCGGTTTCAGCGCGCCATTGGTGGCGATGGAGACGCCTTTTGCATCCTCTTCAACTTGGATGCCAATGGAGCGCAGGGCTGCGAGCGACGAGATCATATCGTCGGCCTTCGCCCCTTCGAGCCGCACATCACCGCCGGTGATCGCTGCGGCGCAGGCATAAGAGCCAGCCTCGATGCGATCGGGCATGACCTTGTAGGTCGCACCATTGAGACGCTTTACGCCGTGGATCGTCAAATCGGATGTGCCGATCCCCTCGATCTCCGCACCCATGGCGGTGAGCAGATTACACAGATCAACAATCTCGGGCTCGCGTGCTGCGTTGAACAGGCGACTGGTCCCGTTGGCGAGCACAGCCGCCATCAGCGCATTTTCGGTCGCTCCGACCGAGACGACCGGGAAGTCGAAATCGCCGCCTTGCATGCCGCCGTCGGGCTGCATTGCTTTCACGTAGCCTTGCGCAAGCTCGATCTCGGCACCGAAAGCCTCCAGCGCTTTCAGATGCAAGTCGATCGGGCGGTTGCCGATCGCACAGCCGCCCGGCATCGACACCGTCGCTTCACCCGTGCGCGCCAGCATCGGACCCAGTACGAGAATGGAGGCCCGCATCTTGCGCACCAGATCATAGGGCGCGACATTGGAAGTCAGCCGCGAAGCCTCGAACGTAACGATCCGGCCAAAGTCTTCAGATCGCCTGCCCTGGATGCTCACCGAGACACCGAACTGCGTCATCAAGTGTTGAAACCCATCAATATCAGCCAGCCGTGGCAAGTTGCGCAAAGTGAGTGGTTCTTCGGTAAGCAGCACGCAGGGAATGAGCGTGAGCGCGGCATTCTTCGCGCCTGAAATCGGGATCGTGCCCGATAGGCGATTGCCGCCACGAATGATCAATTTATCCATGTTTCTCGCCTTACCCGATCATGCCTTTCGCGCAACTGACCCGGATAGTGGTTATAGTCGACATTGACCTCACGAGATGCGGGCGGCACGACAAACTGCAAAGCAGGAGACCATCAATGACGTCCCACAAGCCCATCAAGAAGGCAGTTTTCCCGGTTGCAGGCCTAGGCACTCGGTTCCTTCCCGCGACCAAGGCGATCCCCAAGGAATTGCTGCCGATAGTCGATCGACCGCTGATCCAATACGCAGTGGATGAGGCTCGCGAAGCCGGGATCGAGCAGATAATCTTCGTCACTGGCCGGGGCAAGACGCCGATCGTTGAGCATTTCGATGTTGCCTACGAGCTCGAAGACACGATGCGTGAACGAGGCAAGGATTTGAGTGTGCTCGATCCGACCCGCGCTACGCCGGGCGACATCATCACGGTCCGCCAGCAGGTTCCGATGGGGCTGGGTCATGCGATCTGGTGCGCACGCGCAATCGTGGGTGACGAACCCTTCGCGATCTTCCTGCCTGACGAGTTGATGATCGGGAAAGCGGGCGGCGCTGGCTGCATGAAGCAGATGGTGGATGTGTATGACAAAGTCGGCGGCAACCTGATAAGCGTGCTCGAAGTGCCGATGGAAGAGGTTTCAAGCTACGGCGTGGTCGATCCGGGGGCGGTCGAAGGCGCCCTTACCGAGGTCAAGGGATTGGTCGAGAAACCGCTGGTTGCCGAAGCCCCTTCGAACAAGATCATTTCTGGCCGCTATATCCTGCAACCTGAGGTCATGCGCACTCTCGAAACCCAGGGCAAGGGTGCAGGTGGTGAGATTCAGCTGACCGATGCGATGGCCCGGATGATCGGAGACCAGCCATTCCACGCCGTGACGTTCGACGGCAACCGCTACGATTGCGGAAGCAAGCTTGGCTTTGTCGAAGCCACGCTCGCGCTGGCGCTGGAACGCGAAGATATGGGTGCCGATGTGAGGGCGATGGCCAAGCGGTTGCTCAGCTAAACGCTTGCCCGGTCAGCTTGCGGAGTCGTTGTCCCAGATGTCAGCGGTAAAGCGGTCAAGCATTGCTTCGTCGAATTGCCAGTCCTGGAGGATGTATCTCGGATGCAGCGCTGCGTTAAGGCAGGCGAGGTGGACGCTCCCTCCTTGGCTTATGCCCGATACCGGATCGAGAGTGATGCTGACCGAAGTGAATTCCCAACCCATTTCCTTGCCGCAGATCCAGCACGGGCTTGGATTCGGGGCAGGGCCTTTGTCTCCTGGCTCTTTCACTCCCGCCAATGGGTGATTGAGCCGGTCGATCAGATCAGTCATCGCACGATTGAAGTTGGCCCGGTGCTCGGATTCCGCCCACAATTCACTAAGCTCGCTATTGCTGATTACCATCGATACGCTGTCACGGGTATTGTCGAACAGTTCGTCCGATGGCTCGCCAAAGGTAAGCAGCCGCTGAGCCAGATCGCTCGGCATTAAGGCGTGCGGATGTCCGCGCATCGCAGCCACGCACTCCGCCACTACCACGATGCGACCGGCCTTTTCGACATCGATCGTCGCGCCGACATCGTGCAGCAGGACTTCGTCGATCAGACTGTCGACAGACTGGATTTTCGTTGCAAAATCGAGCGCTTCGTCATTGTCGAACGGCCCTGAACCCCAAGCACCCATAAAGCAAACCTCCCGGTTAGCGCGCAGCTAACCGGGAGGTCTTTCATGGGCCTGAAGGCGCATGCTTTACGGCGCGGTCATCACTCCGCCGCCTCGTCTGTCGGAAGATCGCTTGCATCATCGCCATCGGCAGTGTCGTTCACGATGAATTGCGTATCGCCGACATCCGCCGCGGTTTGTACGGACTCTTCTGCTGCCGCTTCGACAAGGCTGCCAAGCGAGGAGCCGTTCAGGCCCAGCTCTTTCATCAACCCGTCGAGCACTGGTGCCTGTGCGCGATACGCCAGAGCTGCTGATACGGCATCTGTCGCAAGATTGCCGCTTCCGCCGCTGGCACCGCCTGCGTCATTGGCCGCACCGCCACCGCCAGAGCCGCCATTGGTCAGCCCGTCGACCTGGACGATCTTGATCGAATCGATCGCCTCCATCGGCTTGGCGCTTTCCTTGATTACTTCAGGCAGCACCTTGAGCAGCGCCAGCTTGGTCTGCAGGCTGATCTGTTCCATCGACAGAATGTTGGCTGCTTCGTTGATCGCTTCCTGACCGGCAGCCTCGACTTCAAAGCGCACCCGCGCAGCATCGGCCCGCAGCTTTTCGGCTTCGGCTTCACCCTCGGCTTCGCGGCGCGCTGCCTCAGCGAGGTTGGCGGCGGCATCGCGTTCGGCTTCTGCTTCGACCTTGACCGAGATCGCATCGCGCTCGGCCTGCTTGGCTGCCTCGATCAGCTCGATCTTCTTCTGACGCTCGGCGATCTCGCTTTCACGCGCTGTTGTAACCTGCTCCTCAGCAGCAACGGCCTTGGCACGGGCGGCATCGGCTTCGGCCTTGGCCTGGCTTTCCTCACGGCTCTTGTTCTGGACCGCGATCTGCTGTTCCTGACGGGCGATTTCGAGTGCGCGGACCTGATCGATCCGGGCTTCTTCAACGGCGCGGTCAGCTTCGATCTGCTGACTGTCGGTCAGCTTCTTTGCATCGATCTTGGCGACATCGGCTTCGCGTGAGCGCTCTGCCTGTTCGCGCGCGATCTCCGCCATTTGCGCGGCCCGACGTACTTCAACCTCACGCTCCTGAGCTAGTCGCGCATATTCTTGGTCACGCCCGATTTCGAAGCTCTTCTGATCGGCTTCGAGGTTCTTCGTTTCCATCTCGACGCGCGTGTCCTGCTCGATATCGTTGCGCAGCTTCTTGCGTGCCTCGATCTGCTCTGTGAGCTTGGTCAAACCTTCGGCGTCAAACGCGTTGTTGGCGTTAAAGTGCTCGATGCTGGTTTGGTCGAGACCGGTCAGCGAAACCGATTCCAGCTCAAGGCCGTTCATCGCCAGATCGTTTGATGAGACCTGCTGCACCTTTTGGACGAAGTCTGCACGCTGTTCGTGCAGCTCGTTCATGCTCATGCCTGCAGCGACAGAACGCAGGGCATCAACGAATTTACCCTCGACAAGATCCTTAAGCAGTTCAGGCTGCATCGTCCGCTGACCGAGTGTTTGCGCGGCCATCCCGATCGCTCCTGCGTCGGGTCGGACGCGGACATAGAATTCCGCCTTTACATCAATCCGCAACCGATCGAGCGTGATTAGCGCTTCAGTGTCCTTGCGGACAACCGCCAGCACCAGCGTGTTCATGTTGACCGGCATTGTCTCGTGGAACACCGGCAGCACCAGCGCGCCGCCATTCATTACGACCTTTTCACCGCCGACACCCGTTCGAACGAAGGCAATTTCCTTCGACGCGCGGCGGTACAGCATGGTCATCGAAATGATGATCACAAGGAACGCCATGAAGACGATTCCAGCGTAGATAACAATGTCTAACAATCCCATTCTCTTCTCCTGTTTCGTGTGCGGCGCGCGGGTTCCCTCCGGTGGAGAGGTCGCGCATCCTTAATGTGGCCCATCCCTACGTGGCCCTAATCGATGCCCAACAGTGGGTTTTCGTACTGCACGCCGTAAAATGTCTCCCCGTCGCGTCGAACGAGCAGGACAGTTTCGCCCTCGTTCAGGACTGCAGCGGGATCATGCGGCTCAACCATGACGAAATGAGGGTGACCATGCATGTCGATCACCTTGGATCGTGCCGGTGACCCTTGTCGTGCGCTGCCGATCTGCACCTCCGCGTCGCGCCTTATCAGGCTATCGAGCGACACTGCGCTTGTTTCATCCTTGGGCAGCATCGCGGCGATGGGCCGAACCGCAACGCCATTGACCGGCAGTGTAGCAATGCCCGAGAGCACGCCTGCAAGCGCCGGTGCCAAAGGCGCACCCAGCAGGCTGATCGCGAGCGCCTGTCCCGAAACGCCGATCGCAGCGAACAGGACGAGGAACATCGTCAACCAGACGAGAAACGGCACGCGACCTAATCCGATGACGCTTTGCAACCCGGCGAGGAAACCCCCGCCCGAAATGCTATCTGCCCCGTCGATTTCTGCATCGACTTCAAGATCGAAGTCGACGTCGCCCCCATCGAACATGTCTCCAAGGCCCGCAATCTGCGCAACTGCTACAAACAGCAGAAATGCAATTGCGACGGCGAAAGGCAGGTTGTGCGGCTCGAGCAGGGTCATTGAGCTACACCTGCAACGAAGCACGCTGCAAAGACTGCAACGAACTCGATCCTTATTTTTCCCATGAATGGATTATTAACACATGTTGCTTGGAAATAACAGGAAAATCGTACAAAGTGTCGCAATGATACGCAAACCACATCTTTATTACTTCGCGCCCCTTGTTTTATTGCGCAGAGCCCCCATATTGGAACTTTAAGCCGGTTTAACTCGCAGCGGTAATGACTTAAGCCCGCCTACAAACGTGCTTGTCGCACGCTTTGCTTCACCAGCCAGCTCCACGCTCTCAATCCGGTCCAGCAGCGCTTCGAACAGGATGCGCATTTCCAGCCGCGCCAGATGCAGGCCAAGACACTGATGCGCACCTGCCCCGAATGCCAGATGTCGGTTGGGCGAACGTGCGGCGTCAAACCGGCGCGGATCGTCGAATTGCTCCGGATCGTGATTGGCGGCCACATAGTTGATCATCATCCAGTCGCCCGCTCTGATCGTCTGACCGCGCATGTCGACATCTTCGGCCGCTGTCCGCATGAAATGCTGTACCGGTGATGTCCAGCGGATCGCTTCCTCGACGATTCCAGACAGCAGCGAACGATCAGCCTTCACTCGCGCGAATTGTTCGGGATCATTGGCCAGCGCCATCATTGCGCCCGCAGTCGAGGCGCTGGTCGTGTCGTGCCCGGCAGTCGCAACGATGATGTAGTACCCTGCCATATCACGCGGAGGCAGTGGTTGGCCATCGACGGTCGCGTTGGCAATCACGCTGGCCACATCCTCGGTCGGGTTGGCCCGGCGATCTTCGGCCAGCTTCGCGAAATACTCCTCGAAAGTCCTCACCGCACCGGCGACGAGCTGGACCACCTGTTCGGGCGTCATGTTGTCCATACCCGTACCCGAAAGGTCTTTATCCTGCCCGCCGAACAGCTGCTGTGTCAGCATCTGCATGCGCGGCTCATCCTCTGGCGGTACGCCAAGAATCTGCATCACCACGCGTAGGGGATAGGGTCCAGCGACTGTCTCCACGAAATCCAGCTCGGGTCCCGCTTCGATCATCCTGTCAACCGTTTGATGCGCGAGTTCGCGAATTTCCGCCTCGATCCGGCCGAGATTGCGCGGCATGAACCACTCTTGCGTCAGCTTGCGATACTTCGGGTGGATAGGGGAGTCGAACACCACCAGCGAATCGACAAGCATGTTTGACCCGGTCGCTGCGCGGCTGAACTCGATGGCCTGATTAAAGCTGAAAACGACTGGTTTCGGGTTGTTGAGAAAGGTCGCGTTGTCCTTCGATATGCGCATCACATCATCGTAGCGGGTGACCAGCCAGAACGGCTCGAACAGCCCCTCTTCCTCCGGCACTACTTTTGCAACCGGAGAGGTGCTGCGGATATGGTCAAACGTGTCAAGTAATCCGTCCCATTCGGCATAGGCATGCGGGTTGATGACCGTCTTGGCCAGACCGGTGGGCAGAATTGCCATATCGCTGGCCATCACGCGTCCTCTTGCGCTTTTGCCTCAAACTCATCGCGCAGCTCGCGCTTGTAGAGCTTGCCATTGGCTTCGCGTGGCAGGTCGGGGCGGAAATCGAACAGTTTTGGCATCTTGATCCGCGCAAGGTTCGGTTCAAGGAACTCGCGCAGTTCCGCCTCCAGCGTGTCGCCTGCATTGCCCATGTCGACCGGTTGTACCACCGCAACGACCTTCTCGCCTAAGTCGCGATCAGGCGCGCCGATCACAGCGGCATCCATCACCTTGTCATGCGTAACCAGAAGGTTCTCGATTTCCTGAGGATAGATATTCACGCCGCCCGATATGATCATGTGGCTCTTGCGGTCGGTCAGGAAAACAAATCCATCCTGATCGACATGACCGATATCGCCCAATGTCATCCAGCCTTTGGGATGCATCGCCTCGGCGGTCTTGTCCGGATCGTTGTGATAGGTCGGCAGCAGGACGTTTTCGAAATAGATCAGCCCATCCTCGCCGATCGACACTTCCTCGCCGTCCGGCCCGCAGACGTGAAGTGTGCCATAGATCGTGCGACCGACGCTGCCGGGGTGTTCAAGCCAGTCGGCGGAGTTGATCATCGTCATGCCGATTCCTTCAGAGCCGGCGTAATACTCGTTCACGATCGGGCCCCACCATTCGATCATCTCGCGCTTGATCGGGACCGGACACGGAGCCGCCGCGTGCAGCGCCCGCTTGTGGCTCGACAAATCGTATCTGCTGCGAATCGCCGGATCGAGCTTGAGGAAGCGTACGAAATGGGTTGGCACCCATTGACTATCGGTGATCTGGTACTTCTCGATCGCCGCCAGCGCGCCTTCGGGATCGAACTTTTCGAGCACCACCAATGTGCCGCCCAGACGCTGGGCGGCCGAACACCAGGCGAGCGGCGCGGCGTGATAGAGTGGAGCGGGTGAGAGATAGACCATCGTACCATCGGTCGGCATGCCAGCACCCATCGTCGCAAGTCCTATGAAGGGGATCATCGCCTGGGGGTCGGGATCCTCCGGCGGGGCGGGGCGGATGCCTTTGGGTCTGCCAGTCGTGCCTGAGCTGTAGAGCATGGTGGCCCCGGCCCGCTGATCGGCAATCGGCTCCGCCGGATGAGCGGCCAGAGCAGCATCGAAGTCCTCTTTGCTGTCGCCATCATCGATCATCAGCACGTCCAAATCGGGGCAATTGCTTCGAATATCCTCCATCACGCCGTCGAACGCATGCGACGTGATCAGAAGCTTCGCCTCGCTATCTTTGAGAATGTAGGAGATTTCAGGTGCAGTGAGGCGGGTCGAGATCGGGACCAGCAGTGTGCCGGTACGCTGTGAGCCCCAGATCAGCGTAAAATATTCGATCCGATTCTCCAGCAGCACCGCGAAGGCTTCATCCGTCTTGAAACCGCTTGCGCGCAGCAGCTGCGAGAACCTGTTCGCCGTCTCGTCCATCTCGCGATAGGTCATCTGCGCGCCGCTGCCCGCCATGATCACGGCGGGATGATCGGGTCGCTTCGCGGCATGCGCGATCGGATGCATGGTCATTCAACTCTCCCTTGCAGAACCGCGCCATGGCGGAATGCTGTCTCTCACCAAAGAAATCTAACGGGGAGCAAGCGCCTCGCAAGCGAAATCGGACATGCGATCACCTGATGTATGCTGCATTCGACTAACGGCGCATGCCGCCAGACACTGAGCGTAAAAAAGGCGGCGGGTAAACCCGCCGCCCATAATCGGACACCCTCTCCAATGTCCGACCCGCTTCCAGGCGGATTACCTAAAGTGCAGGACTGTCAGGTGATCAGTCGCCGCCGCGACCGGTGAGCTCACTATCATTCGCGTAAGCTACCTGCGCGTCTGTCTCTACCATATAGGGAATCGGATTAACCGCAAGCCCGCTAACGCGAACTTCGTAATGGAGATGTGGACCAGTCGAACGGCCCGTTGAACCGACATATCCGATCAGATCGCCCTTGCGTACACGTTCGCCCGCGGCAACTGCGAGCTTTGAAAGGTGCGCATAGCGCGTTTCGAGATCGGCACCGTGGTCTATGCTGATGTAAAGGCCGTAACTCGAGAACCAGTCGGCACGCTCAATCACACCATCGGCCGTTGCGTAAACCGGGGTGCCGGTTGGAGCAGCGAGATCTACACCGTTATGGCGACGACGCTTGCGCAAAATCGGGTGGTTCCGCATCCCGTATCCGCTGCTCATCCGAGCGCCGTCAACCGGCATTCGCGAGGGTATGGCAACAACCGAACGTTCGACCGGGTTTTCCGGGCCAGCTTTATCGAGCGCGACCCAGCTAGCGAACAGCTCGCGGAAACGAGTATCGCCGGTGGCGAGTGTTTCACCCTGAACTTCCCGCACCGAATCGGCTACATCTGCAGCTGCTGCGTTGGCTGAAGAATTTGCGATCGCGGGGCTTGCCGCGAGAAGCATAGTGGCTGCGCCAAATGCGCCCGCCATTTTTGAAATCTGCCGCTTGAAAAGCGTATTCATACCGGACCCGGTCCTATTTCTGCGGCGTATTCGCCTGCGAATTTCAGTCATGTGATAACTGGCCCCAAGACCTGCCAGTAAAGCGTGACGGTAGTTATCGGGCTGATTCGTTAATGCGCAACTTATTCATAAAAAGCGCGCGACAGACCGGCTGCAAGACGGGCTGAGTCGTTGAACGGTGGTTTTATGGCACCCCTGAAGTGACTCTGAACCAAGGATTTCCACATGGTTTCGGGAATCTTACCAACCGCTTCCGCACAGCGTAAAAAATACTTGGTGCCGAATCCGACATGGCGAATCTCGTCGTCAAGAATGCGGTCGAGGATTTTCCCACCATGTTCATCGCCCGCAGCTCGCACCCGTTCGAGGGTCATGGGTGTGACATCGAGACCCCGAGCTTCGAGCACCATCGGGACAACCGCCAATCGCGCCGCCACATCGTGGCGGGTCGAATGCGCCGCTTCCCAAAGGCCTCCATGCGCAGGCAGAGCGCCATAATGGCTGCCGAGGCTTTCAAGCTTCCGCGCCAGCAATGCAAAATGCATCGCTTCGTCGGCGGCAACATGGAGAAAATCAGAAACAAACTCTTCACCCATCTGGGCTCCGAACCGCCCGGCCATATCGAGCGCGAGATCAATCGCCACGAACTCGATATGCGCAAGGCTGTGCCATAGAGCTATGCGCGCCCGCTCTGATCCGAACTTGCCTCGCTTGGGCATCTTGTTCGGAGGCAGCAGTTCCGGCGTTTCTGGCCAAGCAGGCTTATCGGGCATTTGAACGTCGAATGCCCATTGAAGCCGATCCTGACGCCACCGCCGCGCGACATCGCGTGCGGCAAATGCCTTTGCGCGCGGCTCAGGCGTCAGAAGCGCCAACCGAATCGCCGAAGCTACAGTCTCCATTATCTGGTCAGAGCGCTTTTGCCGCCGCTAACACTTCTTCTGCATGGCCCTTGACCTTTACCTTGTTCCAGACTTGAGCGATCTTGCCGTCGGCATCGACCAGATAGGTGGTGCGGACCATTCCCATGTAGGTCTTTCCATACATCTGCTTTTCGGTCCAAATCCCAAGGGCATCAGACAGTCCGCCTTCCTCGGCATCCGTCGCAAGCGGGGTGGTCAGGTCATGCTTGGCGATGAAATTCTGGTGCTTCTTCGCGCTATCCTTGCTCACGCCGAGCAGCTCAACGCCCGCCGCGTCGAAGTCGCCCTTTAAGGCGGTAAAGTCCTTCGCCTCGGTCGTGCAGCCTGGCGTGTTGTCCTTCGGGTAGAAAAACACGACGAGCTTCTTGCCTTTGAAATCGGACGGTTTGACAGTGCCGCCGTCAGGAGTGCCCATTTCGATATCGGCCATCGCATCACCGGCTGCGGGAAAATCACTCATGTCGCTTCGCTCCATTCAGAAATCAGAATTGCTTGCCCAAGAATCGTCGACCAGACCTCAGCCACACTTTGCCGTGCCTTGGTAAGTGCTTGCAAGAGATTGTCGTAATCGCTGGCTCCACATGTCTTGGCGAGCGCGCTGGCCGCACTGGGTGGCGGCTCCTTGCCACCGGGGGCCAGCAGCCGTCCGGACACCAGCAAACGGGTCATCAGGTCGTAGGCCTCGCGCATCTCTTTCGGGAACAGTCCGGCGTCAATCAGCCCGCCAATGGCGGTCCCCAGGTCAGGATTGAGCGCAGCCGGGTGCGACTTGGCGAGCTCCGCCCCGTCGCGCAATTGCAGGAAGTGAATGGCGAATTCAAAATCGACCAGCCCACCGCGCATTTGCTTTATGTCGAGCGGACCACCGAGCTGCTTGTTCTTCGCAATCTCGCTGCGCATCGTCAGCACCGCTTCACGCAACCTGGCTGGATCGCGCTGCTGCTGGATCACGTCCGCCATGATCTCTTCAAGCTCGGCACGTGCTTCAGGCGACCCGACCAGCACCCGCGCCCTGGCCAGCGCCATATGCTCCCACGTCCAGGCGGCCTCGCGCTGATACTTCGCAAACGCCTCACAACTGACCGCCAAGGGTCCCTGCGTCCCCTGAGGCCGCAAGCGCGTATCCACTTCATACAGCGCACCCTGCGCTGTTGGTACCGAAAGCGCGGCGCTGACCCTGCTGGCGAGGCGATTAAAGTAATGCGTCGCGCCAAGTGGCCTTGAACCATCGGATTCCGAGGAGAAATCCCCCGTAAACAGATAGACGATGTCGAGGTCAGAGGCATGGGTAAGCGCCCCGCCGCCGAGTCGTCCAAGGCCCAGCACCAGCAATTGGCTACCCTCTATCCGGCCATGCGATAGAGCAAATTCGAGCTCAGTCTTGCGCACTGCCAACCGCATGCCCGCCTCGGCAATTCGAGACAGCGCGCTGGCAATATCGAGCGGATCGGCAAGCCCTTCGATCAATTGGACGCCAAGAGTAAAACGCAGCTCGCCGGTTACGAGGCGGATGCTGTCAAGGACGCTCTCGTAGTCGTCGCGCACTGCCTTTGCTTCCATGGTGGCGAGAATGTCCTCGACCGATCCCGGCAATTCCAGCGCATGGCGATCAAGCAGTGTGTCGAGCAATTCGGGCCTGCGACCAATCTCGTCTGACAGAATCGGAGCGAAGGTAAGCGCGGCGACCAGTCTTGCCAGAAGTCCGGGCCGCGCATCGAGCAGACGGAACAGGTTGATTGCCGATGGTGCGCGGTCAAGAATACCTTCCCATCGAACAAACGCGCGAGCCGGATCGTCGCTCGCGGCAATCGCTTCGAGCAAAGATGGGAGCAGCCGGTCAAACGCTTCGAGCGCTTGGGGAGAGCGGATCGACTGAAACCGGCCATCGCGCCAGTTCTCGATTCGCCTCGCCAATTTGTCAGGTTCGTCGAACCCGAGCATATCGAGGTGTTCGGCGAGCTCGGTCGGCGCCGGGGCTGCGGCCGACTGTTCGGTCGGGTTGCCGATCAGTTCATCATAGATGCGCCCGGTCTTCTGCGTCAGCTCGCTCAGTTCATCAATCAGGGTCGCAGCGTCAGGCAATCCGTCCAGCCGCGCCACTGCTTCGAGCGCTTCGCCTTCAGGTAGACTGTGCGTCTGGCGGTCATTCATCATTTGCAGGCGATGCTCGACTGTGCGCAACCGATCATAGCCTTCACCCAGAACATGCGCATGCGCAGGATCAATGCGCCCAGCTAGCGCCAGTGCGTTAAGCGCCATCCGAGTGCCACGCACTCGAAGGTTTGGATCACGCCCGCCATGAATCAGCTGATGGGTCTGGGCGAAGAACTCGATCTCGCGAATGCCGCCGCGCCCACGTTTAACGTCGAAGCCGGGGCCCGGTCGTGTCGGGCCATCATGGCTTTCACGAATACGTGCGGTAAGGGCGCGAATCTCCTCCACCGCACCAAAATCAAGCGCCGAGCGCCATACGAAGGGCGAGATCGTCTCGAGAAAGGTCTCTCCTGCAGTGATATCGCCTGCGGCTGCGCGCGCTCGGATGAACGCAGCCCGCTCCCACGCCAGCGCCGCACCCTGGTAGTGCGCGAGGGCCGAACCG
Source organism: Pseudomonadota bacterium (assembly GCA_039195235.1). Classification (GTDB taxonomy): domain Bacteria; phylum Pseudomonadota; class Alphaproteobacteria; order Sphingomonadales; family Sphingomonadaceae; genus Erythrobacter. Next base: position 36,956 of record JBCCVO010000004.1, on the reverse strand, counting down.
CGCGGTACGACAAGCGGGCTGATCTCGCTCGCCGGGCGCAGCCGCAAATCGACCCGCTGTACGTGGCCTTCGACTGTGTTCTCCGACAAGAGTTTGAGAATACGCCTTGCATACCGCTGTGCGGCCTCGCCAGCATCATCGCTTGGTTTTCGCGGCAGCGTCTCCGGATCGTACAGCAGGATTGGGTCAATATCGGATGAATAGTTGAGTTCGCCCGCGCCCTGTTTGCCCAAAGCCAGAGCGATAAAGCCGGCCGCGCTATCCTCTCCTGTGCGCTCAGCAATCGCCGTGCGGATCGCGCGGTCGAGCGCGTGGTCGGCAAAGTCGGTCAGTTCGGTAACCACTTGTGCAAGTGGAAAGGCGCCTGCCAGATCGCCAATAGCCACCGCTGTCGCCAGCGCCAGCCGCTCGCGTCGCAGTTTCACGCCCACATCGTCGCCTTCGCCTGCCTGGCGCACCCAAGCAAGCGCCGCTTCGCCATCACTCTTCGCCAATATCTCTGCCAGCTGCGGTTGCCGATCGAGCGAACGCGCCAGAAACGGCGCATATTCGCGAGCGCGCTCCAACGCTCCGATCCAGTCAACAGTGGCGGCCCTGTTCATCCGCCCTCCCTACGCCCGGCCACAAGCACGCCGCAAGCCAAGTTGCTTGCGAGCGTTCTCGGGCTCTGCAAAGGAAGCTGCAGACGATCGGATCAGAAGGAAATTTCAATGCTCAAACGCGTAACTGGTCTGGGAGCAGTTGTTGCAGGCGCACTGGCGCTTGCAGGATGCGACGAAATGCTGGCTGGCGGAACCACGGGCATGGACGGGATGGACATCCCCGAGGTCGAGCCGGTCGAACTCTCAGAAGACACGATGAAAGACATCACCCGCACACTATCCAGCGATGAGTTTGAGGGCCGGATGCCGGGGACCGAAGGCGAGACCAAAACGGTAGCGCTGCTGACTGAACGCTTCGAGGCCGCCGGATTGCAGCCAGGCAATGGGACAAGTTGGGTGCAGGAAGTACCGCTGGTGGAGATCACCGGCAAGAACTTCGCCCCGCTGACCATCACCAATGGTGAAACGGATTTCGCGCTCGACTTCGGTTCCCAATGGGTCGGTGTGACGTATCAGGAAGAAGCCAGAACCCAGCTTGCCGATAGTGAAATGGTGTTCGTTGGCTACGGCATCAATGCGCCAGAGCGCGACTGGAACGACTATGAAGGTGTTGATGTCGCCGGCAAGACGGTCGTCATTCTCGTCAATGATCCCGACTGGCAAAGTGTAGATCTCGAAGGCCCCTTCAATGGCCGGGCCATGACATATTATGGCCGCTGGACATACAAATACGAAGAGGCGGCGCGTCAGGGTGCAGCCGCCGCGCTGATTGTTCACGATACTGATCCGGCAAGCTATGGTTGGAATGTGGTCGAAAGCAGCTGGTCGGGTCCCCAGGCTTACGCGGCGCGTGGTGACAATCCGCCACCGCTGACAACTATGAATGGCTGGGTGCAAAAAGACGTCGCACGCGAAATCCTCGCTGCGGCCGGTCAGGATCTTGACGCTCTCATCACGGCCGCAAATGCGCAAGACTTCGAAGCCGTCGAGCTCGGTCTGACTGCCTCGACCAGTTTCGAGAATGACATTCGTACATTCTCATCGAAGAACGTGATCGGAGTTCTTCCCGGAACCGAAAAACCTGACGAATACATTATCCACACGGCGCACTGGGACCACCTTGGCCGTTGCAAACCTGCACCCGATGGCGATGATATCTGCAACGGTGCAGTCGACAATGCGACCGGCACCGCGGCTCTGGTGGCTCTCGCCGAAGCGCATTCCCGCACGGGCGCACCCAAACGCAGCCTGGTCTTTCTCGCCGTCACCGCCGAAGAATCCGGTCTGCTTGGTGCATTGTACTACGCATCGAACCCGGTGTTCCCGCTCGACCAGACGGTCGGCGGGATAAACATGGATGCCTTCCAGATGGCAGGTCCAGCCAATGACGTGACCGTTGTCGGTCCTGGCAAATCGGAGCTCGATGCGTTCCTCATTTCGGCGCTGGACGCGGACGGTCGTTCGCTGACACCTGACCCCAGTCCCGAAGCTGGATACTATTATCGTTCCGACCATTTTGCCTTCGCGAAACAGGGCGTTCCGATGCTTTACGTTGATGGCGGCGTTGACCTTGTCGATGGCGGAATTGATGCAGGTATAGCGGTCGCCAGGGATTACGCCGAAAATCGCTATCACGGGCCTAAGGACGAGTTCGATGAGGGATGGGACTGGTCGGGCGTGATGGCGGATCTTCAGCTTTTCTACCGTATTGGCCGAAGTCTTGCAGAAAGCAGCAGCTGGCCGAACTGGAACGATGGCGACGAATTCCGCGCCATTCGTGACGAAAGCTGCGCCAGCGCCGAGACCGGCTGCTGATCAGACCAAAAGACCAACGGAGAGCCGGTCCATGACCATTCTGATGCCGCCTGAATGGGCGCCGCAGGATTGGCTGTGGATCGGCTTTCCGCATCTGGCGGAGGAATGGCCGGGCAATCTTGAGCCTGCGCAGCAGCAGATTGCGGCTTTCGCCAACGCGGTTGCCGATAGTGGCCAGCAAGTTCGTCTGTTGGTCCGAGACAAGGCCAATGCAGTGCGCGCTCGCAAGTTGGTGAGTGATGCGGTGACTCTCGATCAGCGTGCCTATGGTGACATCTGGTTGCGCGATACTGGCCCGCTGGTGGTGTTCGATAATCACGAGCGAGCCGCCCGACGCTTTGGCTTCAATGGCTGGGGTGGCAAATACGCAATGCTCGGTGATGAGACCATAGGGGCGGAATTGGCTCGTGATGCTGGGTTGCCAATGGCCATCTCGCCGATGATTCTGGAAGGTGGAGCGATTGAGGGCGATGGCACCGGTCTCGTTGCGGTGACGGAGCAATGCCTGCTCAATCCAAACCGCAATCCGTACATGGACCTAAACGAAATCGAGGCTGAGTTGGGTCGCACGCTGGGTTTTAATCGATTCCTGTGGCTTGGCGATGGACTGATTAACGATCACACCGATGGTCACGTTGATAATCTTGCGCGGTTTGTCGGTGCGGGTCACCTTGTCGTGCCAGAGGCGACAGGATCTGACGATCCCAACGCGGCGATCTATGACGATGCCGTCGATCGGGCGCGCGCATTCGGCGTGGACGTCTTCCGCATACCTTCACCCGGGCGGATCGAGCGCGATGGGATGATCGAACCTGCAAGTTATGTAAACTTTGCTATCACCAGCCGACTCGTCGTGGTGCCGACCTTTAACTGTGTGCACGATGAGGACGGCGTTGCCGCAATCGCCGAGCTCTTCCCTGACCACGACACCATCGGTCTGCCTGCCGAAGCCGTGCTCGCAGGTGGAGGCGGTTTCCACTGCTCCAGTCAGCAAATGCCTAGCCTCGCGACAGTTTAACACTTCATTAGCTTTCTGGCGCGATCATCGCGATCATGAGGAAAGCCATTGCCATCACCCGCGCGGCCTGCGAAGCCGCTCAACAGCGTAAGATCGACATCGCCCGCAGTGCCATTGTGCTGGCCTGTGGCGCTGCTCTGATCCTCGCCGGACAGCCGCTACCTCTATAAGAATTTCGGCCTGCGCGTAACCAAAGCACGCAGACATGCGAACCCTTATTCGACGACCAGCGAATGTGAGGATGCGCGTGGCGAAAACCCTTTACGCAAGCTTTTTGACGCTGATCACGATCGCTGCCGCATCGCTGGTCATAACCAATTCCCGTTCAGCCAAAGCCGAAGACACCGCCATTACCGGTGAGCCGGTCCTGCTTGAATTGTTCACTAGCCAAGGCTGTTCTTCCTGCCCACCCGCAGACCGTCTGGCCGCGCGCTTTGCGAGGGAGCCGGGCCTAGTGGTGATCTCCCGCCCGGTCGATTACTGGGATCGGCTCGGCTGGAAAGACACCTTCGCCCGCCCTGAAAACACCGCTTTGCAACGCGCCTATGCCCGACGCGGGCTTGGCGGATATAACGGCGTCTATACTCCGCAGATCGTGGTTGCCGGACGACACGGTGAAGTTGGCTCGGATGAGGACGCGATCCGAGAATATGCTAGTGCCGCAAGCCGGGGCGAACGCCCCGCAATCCGGGTGCGCGAGCTCGAGGGTGGCGGGTTCGGAGTTGGTCTCGGCGGTAAGACATCTCGCAAGGCCGAGCTGTTGCTTGTCGGAGTGGCTAGCCGCCCTGTCGTCGATATCGGGCGCGGTGAAAACGGCGGGCGGCGCATCGCGTACACCAATGTATTGATAGACGAGCGGGCCATCGGCGAATGGTTAGGCGGTAAAGCCAGCCATGTGATTGCGCCCGAGCAGTTGGGCGTGCCGGGCGTAGACCGCTATACGCTGGTGCTGCGTGAACCGAACGGCGGACGGGTGCTGGCGGCGCGCTGGATGTCTTGATCCAGGGAAGCGTTGCAATAGGATAATACAGATACGATACTTGAGGTCTTGAACTCGAGCAGAGCAAAAGGACCGAATTCTATGCCTTTTACCCCATTCACTCGCGACGAAGTGATGCGGATTCTAAGTCTCTCTGAACTCGAAGAGGGTCATGCTGGTGAGAGGCATTCCAAGGCAACCAATGCCTATCTGGTAGAACGACAGATGCACGGGACTCCAACGGCAACCGCCTTCCTCAATTTTCAAGAGATGATCACCGCAGGGGTCGCCTTGCTCAACGACCCAGCCAATGATGCGGAGTTAGAGGATTTTCGGGTCGACAAGAAATTCAACAAGCCCAATACCAAGGGCAGAATGAAGCGTATCGTGCTTAGCCACATACTCCGGACGCCGATGAAAATGCGCTATGCAATTGGTGGTACCACGCGCACATTTCCATGCCGCAAGGTCAAGATGGTGATTGAGAAGAACTTTGGCCGTCCACGCTTTATCCATGTCGTCACCTTTTATGGCGAAATGGGTTAGCGCCTAACACACATCCGGCGGCGTTCCCGCCTCTTTCAGCAGCGCAATCGCTTCATCCAGCGGCAATAAGCGCTGCTCTTTCTCGCCCAGCGTCCGCAGCGCCACGGTGCCTTCGTCAGCCTCGCGTTTGCCTACGACCAACAGGTACGGAACCTTGGCAAGCGAGTGTTCGCGCACCTTGTAGTTGATCTTCTCGTTGCGCAGATCCGATCCGGCGCGCAGGCCCGCTGCGACCAGCTTCGCTTCGACCTCCTGCGCATAGCCATCAATGTCCGATATGATCGGCGCGACCATCGCCTGCATCGGCGCAAGCCAAGCGGGGAGCCGACCGGCATAGTGCTCGATCAAAATACCGATAAACCGCTCATACGAACCGAAGATGGCGCGATGCAGCATCACCGGTCGATGCTTGCCGCCATCCTCGCCGACATAGGTCGCATCGAGCCGTTCGGGCAGCACACGATCACCTTGGATCGTGCCTACCTGCCATGTCCGACCAATCGCATCGGTCAGGTGCCATTCTAGCTTGGGCGCATAAAACGCGCCTTCGCCCGGTAGCTCTTCCCAGCCATATTCGTCGTTATCCATCCCCGCTTCGGCTACGGCGTCGCGCAATTCCTGCTCGGCCTTGTCCCAGTCAGCATCGGAGCCAAAACGCTGCTCGGGGCGTGTCGCGAGCTTTACGTGATAGGTGAAACCAAAGTCCCGATAGACATCATCGGCAAGCTTGCAGAACCTGCGGACTTCTTCGACCACTTGCTCTTCAGTGCAGAAGATATGCGCGTCGTCCTGCGTGAACTGGCGCACGCGCATCAATCCATGGAGTGCACCATGCGGTTCGTTGCGGTGACAGCAACCCATCTCACCAAGACGGATCGGCAGGTCGCGATATGACGTGATGCCTTGTTTAAAAACAAGCACATGCGCCGGGCAGTTCATCGGCTTGATCGCCATCCAGTCGGCGTCTTGCTCAACCGAAGGCTTCGCGGGGCCGTCGCCTGCGTCGTTTACTTCGGGCACCATGTCAGGCACCGCGAACATGTTCTCGGCATATTTGCCCCAGTGGCCGGATTGCTCCCACTGGCGAATATCCATCAGCTGTGGTGTTTTGATCTCGCGATAGCCACCGCCATCCATCTTGCGGCGCATATAGCTCTCAAGCTCGCGCCAGATGCGATAGCCCTTTGGGTGCCAGAAAACGCTGCCATGCGCTTCTTCCTGAAGGTGAAACAGGTCCATCTCGCGGCCCAGCTTGCGATGGTCGCGCTTGGCGGCTTCTTCGAGATTATGGAGGTGTTGCTTCAACTGCTTCTTGTTGAGCCAGCCTGTGCCATAGATGCGCGTAAGCTGCGCGTTGCGTTGATCGCCGCGCCAATAGGCACCCGCGACCCGCATCAGCTTGAACGCCTGCGGATCGAGCTTGCCGGTCGAGGCCAGATGCGGCCCACGGCACATATCAAGCCACGCGTCGCTGCTGCCCGGTTCGCCCGACCAGTAAACCGTCAGTTCTTCGTCCTCCGGCAGTTCCTGCGCCCACTCGGCCTTGAAGGCTTCGCCTTCGGAGGACCATTTCTCAATCAGCTGCTCGCGCGACCATACCTCACGGACCAAGGGCTTGTCGGCCTTGATAATTGCGCGCATCTTCTCTTCGATGGCTGGCAGGTCTTCGCTGCTGAAGGGCTCGCGGTCAGCCGGGGCCATCACGTCGTAGTAGAACCCATCGTCGGTCGCCGGACCGAAGGTAATCTGTGTGCCAGGCCATAGTGCCTGCACCGCTTCGGCAAGGACATGGGCGTAGTCGTGGCGCACAAGTTCTAGTGCGTCAGCTTCGTCGCGCGCGGTGATCAGTGCCAACTCGGCATCACCTTCAAATGGACGGCCAAGGTCACGCACTTCGCCATCGACCCGCGCGGCGAGTGCAGCCTTGGCAAGGCCAGGGCCAATCGCCGCAGCGACATCAGCTGGCGTTGAGCCTCGCTCCATTTCGCGCACCGAGCCATCGGGCAGGCTGATCTTGAGCAATTCCGTCATCGTTCAAATCCGTCTCGTTTGGCGCGCGCCTTAAGGCATGCGGACGCGCACCGGAAGAGCAGCGTTCTGGTTTGTACCGATTTCAGGAGGACGCTGCGCCACCCGAAACCGGGTGGCGACAGGTGCGACTAACGCGCGACCGACCGCCCCCGGAGATCCGAGGTCGTAGTGGTCGTGGTTGTCGTCAGCAGCTTGGCCATCAGGCTCATATAGGCGCAGCATGTTGCGATGTCATTACTCCGCTGACTCGGCACGTCCAAGTGGAAAGCTCGCAACTCTTTTTGGAAAGCAAACTTGACAAAATCCGGAATCAATGACAAGTGTGCTTTCCATAAGTGAAAGGGAGCTTGTCCTATGACTATTCGAATCAAAGCCCTTCTATGGGCCGCTGCCATCATCATCGCTGCACTTGTCTCGGTATCGGTCGGGCTCGGCGAAGGTGCATCATACGGGATCACCGCCGGCCTCTCTGGTGCCGCTTGGGGTTCGCTAAAGAGCGATACATCTTGCGGTCGGAGCTGTCTGAAATGAGCGGGCGAGCACAACGTTCGAAGGGTGTGCTGGGCCGCGGTCCGGCCTTTTGGGCGGTCATGGTTTTTATCTCGACTGCCCTGGTAATCACTCTGGCTGTTACCGGAGCAATCGAGGAAAAGGCGCTGTTGCTGCTTCTTGCGATCATCCCGTGCATACTTGCATTGGTGATGTTCCGGGCGGGATACGGAATGGCCCAGGGCAAAGGATGCGCTGGCACGGGCGGAGCGCAGAAACGCTATATCAAGCGAACCGTGATCTTCACGTCGCTTTATCTGGCGACCTTTGCGCTTCTCACATTCGCCGATCGCGAATTGTCTGTCGCGTCCGAGATCAAGTTTGGCCTCGCCTTGCTGCCGGGCCTCGCCGTCGTCGGTGTTTTTTGGGCGATCGGGCGATTGATGGTCGAAGAGACCGATGAATTCATGCGGATGCTGGTGGTCCGTCAAGCATTGATTGCGTCGGGTCTCGCCCTGAGTCTGGCGACTGTCTGGGGCTTCATGGAATCCGCCGATGTTGTTCCGCACATCGATTCCTACTGGTGGGCAGTCGCGTTCTTCTTCGGCTTGTTTATAGGCGCCGTCGTCAATCGGATCGAGCACGGCACATGGGGTGCCGTATGACAGGGGAGGCAGCGTGAACAACCGCCTCAAAGTCCTCCGCGCGGAACGCGACTGGAGCCAGCAGGACCTTGCCGAAAGGCTCAACGTTAGCCGTCAGAGTGTCAACGCGATCGAGAAGGGACGATATGACCCGTCGCTGCCACTCGCGTTCAAGATCGCAGACGTATTCGAGCTTGCTATCGAAGAGATTTTCAGCCGCGACTAGGGCGCACTAAACACCGAGTTTGTGGCTGCCTGCTTCGGTTGTGATCCGTTTGGTCCCGGCCAGCTCGGCTGAACGCTTCTTGATCCCGGCAACAAAGCGATACTCTGTTGTCGCTCGCGTCGGGGTCAACTCCACCCTCATATAACCACGTTGAGAGGTATCCGCCCACTTGAGCTGGTCATTTGCACTGACAGTTGCTGCAGCAAAATCCTTTGGAGGGATCATCGACAGAGAGCTCTCAAGGCCAGGCGATGTGGTGCCGGGGACGCCAAACTCCACGCCCGCCTTTGTGCCTGTGTGATCTAGCTCAAAGGCCCATCCGTTGTGCGTGTCGCCCGCCAGAACCAGCAAGTTTGCATCTGCTTCCAGCGCCGCATTTAGCACACGTTCGCGCGCAGCTGGGTAACCGTCCCACGCATCCATATTGGCAGGGATACCGGCCTGGCTTGCCAAAGCGGCGGCGGTGAAGCGCTGACGAATCCAGTCGGGCAGTTCTGCTGGAAGAGCGCCGAGAATGCTGGTCGGGATCTTGAGGTTACCCATCAACACCTGCTGCACCAGAACCTGCCAGGTCGCGCCCCGGGCCTTTGATGCTACCAGTCCTTCGGTCAGCCATTTCTCTTGGCTCTTGCCAAGCAATTGCCTATCAGGATCGCTGTATTCACCGTCGCGAAACGCCGCGAGTGCTTGCATCGCGGCCTGCGGATCGGTCTTGCCTTCGAGAATATCTCCAAGTTCGAACTGCTTCTCACGCCCTTCCAGCCTTGTATCCAACCGGAACAGGGTCGCAAGATCACCAATCTCGAAAGCGGAGTAGGGCTGGTCGGAAACAGGCATCCATTCGCGATAGACGCGTTTGGCGGCTGCCTTGCGTGCGCTCCATTCGCCCTCGGTCTCAGGCTGATGGTTTTGCGCGCCGTCCTTCCAGCTGTCATTTGTGCTTTCGTGGTCGTCCCAGGTCGCGATCATCGGCATAATCTGGTGCAGTCGCTGAAGATCCGGATCGGCGCGATAGGTGGCATAGCGCAGCCTGTAATCGGTCAGCGCGACAATCTCTGAGTTGGGACGCAGCACGCGGTTGGGATGCGTCTGATCACCGGATGGATAAGTGCCTATGCCATATTCGTAGATGTAATCGCCCAAATGCAGTGCGAGGTCGCAATCATTCGCCTCCGCCGCATGGGCATAGGAATTGAACCATCCGAATCCGAAGTTGGAGCACGAGAACACCGCCATCCGGAATCTCTCTGTCGGTCCCTGCGGCAGAGTGCGGGTACGGCCGGTTGGTGAGACGGTGCCATCGGGGGCGACAAAGCGGAAGAAGTACCAGCGATCGGGTTCGAGTCCGTTGGCGATCGCTTTCGCGCACCAATCGCGGTTGGGCGACGCTTTGACCTGACCTTCGGAGACGGGTCGGGTGAAATCCTGGCTTCCCGACACCTGCCATTCCAGCGCGGTTTCCGCTTCGCCGACATAGCGCGTCCAAAGCAGCACATTGGTCGCATGCGGCTCTCCGCTGGCGACTGAGTGGGTGAAGCCACTGCCGAAACTTCGCGCGGCGGCCGGGACTGACGCCATTGCTGCCGATGCCCCGACAAGGCCGAACAGACCGCGACGTGTAAAAGCGGAAGTGGGGCACTCTGGTAAGCCCGCCGGACCAGAATGCGTGTCGGTTTTGATCATGGCAGCGCGTCTAGTCCATTCCCGTTGCGAAGCTGTGACAGCTCTTGCGTCAGGACGCATAGCACAGGCATGAACGTGTGCATGAATGATGTGCAGTTTCTCACTATGCCTGACGGGCGACGGATTGCGTACCGGTTGTCCAAGGGTCATGGCCCGACCTTGGTCTTCCTGCCTGGCTACATGTCTGACATGGCGGGCGGCAAAGCGACGGCTCTTTTCGAAACCGCGCAACTTGAGGGGCGCGCTTGCCTGCTGCTCGACTATTCAGGCTGTGGGGAGAGTTCGGGCGATTTTGCCGACGGCACACTCAGCCGCTGGCGTGAGGAAGTGCTGGCTTTGATCGAGGCGCATGTGACAGGGCCGGTGCTGCTGGTCGGCTCGTCGATGGGCGGCTGGTTGATGCTGCTGGTGGGCGAAGCATTGAGAGAGCGCCTGACTGGGATGATCGGCATCGCCGCCGCGCCCGACTTCACCCGCTGGGGGTTTTCAAGCGAGCAACGCGCGCTGATGGCGGGCGGCAAGATTCTTTTCGAAGAGAATCCCTACGGCCCCGAGCCGACCCCGACACATCCGAGTTTCTTTGCCGATGGCGAGGCGAATCTGCGGCTGGAAAGTAGCGTTGCAATCGACTGCCCGGTCCATCTGCTCCATGGTCAGCGGGATGCGGATGTGCCGTGGGAGACCAGTCTGATGCTTGCCAAAGCCTTGCGTTCGGACGCTGTTCAAGTGACCTTTATCAAGGACGGTGACCACCGCCTCTCGCGCGATTCCGATATCGCACGGCTGAAGGCGGAAGTCTCGCTCTTTTATTGACGGAACCCTTGCATCCATGTCCCTGCTTCTCGTCCTGTTGCTGCAAGTTGGTCCCAACCCGAACACCGGAGCGATCCAGGGGGTGCCGGACGAACTGATGAACCGTCCGCCACGTCCGGAGATCACTGAAGAGCTGGCCAATCCTACGAGTGCATGGCTGCAAAACTGCCTGAACCTGCTCGACGAAGACCCGGCGCGCGCGCATTCGCAAGCCCAGATAAAGCGCGCTGACAGCAATGGTACAGACCGCGTGATTGCGAACCATTGTCTTGGACTTGCTGCGACCGAGCTCGGCCTGTGGGAGGATGCGCGCATCGCCTTTCAGGACGCGAAGGATGAAACGCCGGCTGACGAATTGCGCACCCGTGCACGGTTCGGCACTATGGCTGGCAATGCCGCATTCGCCGGAAGCAATCCGGAGCTGGCTTTGCAATTGCTTGTCTCCGCGCAAGAAGACGCGCGCGCCGCCGCCTCTGCACCGCTGGAAGGGATCGCTGCGCAAGATGCAGCGCGCGTTCTCGTCGCTCTGCAACGCCCCGAAGAGGCGCTGACGGCGCTGGAGACGGCCACTCGGCTGCAACCCGAAAACAGCGAAGGTTGGCTGCTCAAAGCGACATTGCTGCGACGTCTCGACCGGCTCGACAAGGCGCAGGTGGCGATCGAGCGTGCGGCAGAGCTCAACCCGGTTGATGGAACCATAGGACTGGAGGCAGGTGTGATCGCAGTGCTGGACGGGCGCGACGATGCGGCGCGCAAGAGCTGGCAATCGGTAGTCGACACTCAGCCCGAAAGTGTGGCCGCCAAGACCGCAACAGGCTATATTGCACAATTAGGGCTTGCTCCGGAGAGAACTACGCCGCCACCCCCGCAACCAGCGGTTCCCGCCGAACCGGAAGCCGCGCCGCAAGAGGAAACCATTCCGCGATGACCGAATTCTCCGTACTCGATCTTGTGCCGGTGCGCGAAGGCGGCAGCGTTGGCGAAGCTCTGGAGACGGCAACCGATCTTGCAAACCATGCAGAACAGCTAGGCTGCAAGAGGTTCTGGGTTGCGGAACATCACGCGATGGACGGGATTGCGGGCGGTGCGACATCGGTGGTGCTCGCGCATATCGGCAATGCGACTAACCGCATCCGTATCGGATCGGGCGGGATCATGCTTCCCAATCACACCCCGTTCCAGATCGCCGAACAATTCGGCACGCTAGATGCGTTGTTTCCCGGTCGGATCGACCTCGGGCTGGGTCGAGCACCCGGCGCTGGGCCGGAATTGCAGCGGGCGCTGCGCAAAAATCTCAATCAGGCAGCGGAGTACTTCCCGCAGGATGTGGTCGAGTTGCGCGCGCTGCTTACTGGCGATCTCGACCTTCCGATCGCCGCAACGCCGGGTCTTGGCGCGCAGGTCGAACTGTGGATGCTCGGGTCGAGCTTGTTCGGCGCGCAGCTAGCGGCGAAGCTCGGCCTGCCCTATGCCTTCGCTGCCCACTTCGCGCCCGATCATCTCGATAGCGCGCTTGAACTGTATCGTCGCGATTTTCAGCCTTCCGAGACGCTTGACAGACCTCATGTGATGGTTGCGATGAATGTGTTCACCGCGGATACAAATGAGGAGGCAAGGCTGCTCGCGTCCAGCCAGCAGCAGAGCTTCGTCCGCCTGCGCTCGGGCAATCCGGGCAAACTCCCGCCGCCCATCACAGACTACACCTCGACTCTGCCGGCGCCTGCACGCGCCATGCTCGACAATATCGGACAGGCTGCGGCGATTGGTACTCCATCTCAAGTTCGCGATAGCATTGACGCCTTCATCCAGCGCACCTGCGCTGATGAGATTATCTTGTGCGGAGCAGTGTTCGACCCCGATGCCCGGATCCACTCGCTCGAACTGACTATCGAGGCCTGCGCTGCCACGCTTGCAGCATAAGCAGACTCTCATCCAAGCGAACGGACCCGGGCGTTGGCAGGGTACCATACGGCGCGTGATTGCCAGGAGGGGGCAAGGCAATCACGCGCCGCATTTGAGTTATAGAGCGCGCGGCTGCAATCCGGGCGGTGCGGGACATTTTTTCTATTTTATTCCGCAGATCAATTGCGCCGGAACGGTGATTATCGCGCTTGCGCAGACTCGGGCAAAGGGCGTATCGGCGACGCAATACAACAGAGCGCTATAATAATGTTGCCCGCCCAAACGCGTAACCGGGCCGAGAGCCGGGAGGACTGAATGGTGTCGAAGACCGCGCAGAGACCGACAAAGGCAAGCACGCCAAAGAAGCGCCCGGTAAACCCCAAGAAACAGCGCGAAACACTCACTAAGTATATCGAGGCTGCGATCCTTCCCGGTGAGAATCCGCTTGAAGGGCAGCCGCTGGGCGAAGCAGTCGATTTCCTGCTCAGGGCCGCCCAACAGCGCGAACCCAACCGCTCTGCACTTGTGGTCGAATCCGCAACCGTTGAACGTCGGCTGCTGCGAATCGCAATCGTCAATGACGACATGCCGTTTCTCGTCGATTCGATCGCTGCGGCAATCGCGGCGCAGGGGCTGAGCATCGACCGACTGGTCCACCCGGTTCTGCCAGTGACACGCAATGGCGATGGTCGGCTGACAGCTCTGGGCGATGAAGCCGAACGTGCACCGCGCGTGCGCGAGTCGATGATCTACGTCGAAACCCCTCGGGTCGATGCCCGCCAACGTCGCGAGCTTGTTGCACAACTCCGTGTCACTCTGGGCGATGTACGTGCGGCGGTCAGCGATTGGCCAAAGGTGCAGTCCGCAATGAAGGCCGATGCTGAGTTGCTCGCTGACAAGAACAGCGAAGGCGCAGCGCTGCTCGATTGGCTTAACAAAGGCATGCTGACCCAGCTTGGCCACGTCACCCGAAAGCGCGATGGCGGTTACGAGAACGTGCTCGGCATTTGTCGGAAGAGCGCAAGCGAGGTACTTGCCGACCCATCATACGATCGCGCCTTTGCTTGGTTTGACCAGCCTGAAACCAACGGCGCAGAGCGCAATCTGCTCGTGATCAAGGCCAATCGCATTTCCAACGTGCACCGACGCGTGCCGCTCGACCTGTTTATGGTGCCGCATCGTAAGGCTGGCAATGTTGAAGCGATCTCTGTCCATGCTGGGGTGTGGACCAGCGCCGCCCTATCTTCTCCACCAAATGAAGTGCCGTTGCTGCGCGCCAGTCTCACGGGATTAACTGAAGAGCTGGGCTTTGACCCCGGAGGCCATGCCGGCAAAGCGTTGGTCCATGCTTTCACTGTGCTGCCGCACGACCTGATGGCGGCGTTTGGCGATGAGGAAATCCGTACGCTAGCCACTACGATGGTGAGCCTGGTGGATCGCCCGCGCCCGCGCCTGGTGCAGGTGCAATCGCGGCTTGGACGCCATCTCTTTGCGTTCGTCTGGTTACCGCGCGACATGCTCTCCACCGCTGTCCGTTTGCAAATCCAGGATTTGCTGACGGAGGCTTCCACCTCCGAAGTGCTCGACTGGAGTCTTAGTGTCGAAGGCGGCAATCTTGCCATGTTCGAATTCGTCCTCGACACGCGCGAAACGTCCAGCACGCCGGATGCTGCCAAGATTGAGCGCCAGCTTGAAGAATTGCTGCGCGGCTGGGGCGAGGCGGTCGAGAACGAATTGGCGGAGATCGATGATGCGGGACGCGCCACTGCGATTGCCGCGCGCTATGCACCTGCATTCCCACCGAGCTTCCGTACGCAGTACGGGGCGGCGGAAGCAGCTCTTGATATTGTGAGGCTAAGAGCGCTCGCGGCGGAGAACGAGTTGGAGCGCCGCGCTGTAAGGCTCTATCGTTTACCAAGCGACCAGCCAGATAGCTTGCGTCTGAAGATCTATCAGATCGACGGCGAGCTTCCGTTGTCTGATGTAGTGCCTGCGCTGGAGAATTTCGGCTTCCGGGTGATCACTGAAATTCCGACTAACCTGACGGGTGGGGAACTGGGCACGATCCACGACTTTACCCTCCGCCTTCCCGATGGTGAGCAGCCTGATGGCTTGCTGGAGCGAGCAAGGCCGATCGAGGTTGCGATTTCCGAAGTGCTTAACGGCTTTGCCGAGAACGATCCATTCAACCGACTGGTTCTCGGCACTGCTCTTGAGGCATGCGAGACCAACTGGCTGCGCGCTTTCTATCGCTATCTGCGCCAGACCGGCATGAGCTTTACGATCTACACCGTGGTCGATGCACTCGACCATGCGCCTGCCGTGACACGGGCGATGATCGACCTGTTCGTCGCTCGGCATGACCCGGCCTTTGTCGAAAACCGCGAAGAGGCAGTGAAGGCTGCGACGCAAAGCTTCTCGCGCGGACTGGCGAAGGTATCCGCGATCAATGACGATCGCCTATTGCGGCTATATCGCGCGGTAATCGATGCGATCCAGCGGACCAACGCTTTTTCCGAGGCCGCGCAGGAAGCGCTTGCATTCAAGATCGATTCCAGCCTCGTGCCGAACCTGCCGAAGCCCGTTCCGTGGCGCGAAATCTTCGTCTATTCGCGCCGGGTGGAGGGTATTCACCTGCGGTCGGGTGCAATCGCGCGTGGGGGTCTGCGCTGGTCTGATCGGCGCGACGATTTCCGCACTGAGATCCTGGGCCTGATGAAGGCCCAACGAGTAAAGAACGCCGTGATCGTACCTACTGGCGCGAAAGGCGGGTTCTACCCCAAGCAACTGCCTTCACCGGCACTGGACCGCGAGGGCTGGGCCGCTGAAGGACAGGCGAGCTACGAAGTGTTTATCCGCACGCTGTTGTCAGTCACAGACAACATCGTTGATGACACGGTCGTCCACCCCTCCGACGTCGTGATCCATGATGGTGAGGACCCGTATTTCGTGGTCGCCGCAGACAAGGGCACCGCGCGCTTCTCCGACGTTGCCAATGGCATTGCCGAAAGCCAGGGCTTCTGGCTCGACGATGCGTTCGCGAGCGGCGGCTCAAACGGATACGACCACAAGGCGATGGGCATCACCGCGCGCGGTGCCTGGGTTTCGGTTCAGCGGCACTTCCTCGAAATGGGGATCGACGTGCAGACCGACAGCGTCACCGTGGCAGGCTGTGGCGATATGTCGGGCGATGTATTCGGCAACGGCATGCTCTTGTCGAAGGCAGTCAAGCTGGTCGCCGCGTTCGACCACCGACACATCTTTATCGATCCCGACCCTGAGCCGAAGGCGAGCTGGAAAGAGCGCAAACGCCTGTTCGATCTACCGCGATCGAGCTGGGAGGACTATGATAAGGGTCTGATCTCGAGCGGTGGCGGTGTGTTTTCGCGCGATCAGAAGAGCATCAAGCTCTCGAAGAAAGCGCGCGACCTGCTCGGGATCGAGGCCAAGGAGATCGAGTCCGAGGCTCTTGTAAGCGCGATAATGAAGGCCAAGGTCGATCTTATCTGGTTCGGCGGGATCGGCACCTACATCAAGGCCGAGAGCGAGAGTCATACCGATTGCGGTGACCCCGCAAACGACTCGCTGCGAGTCAACGCGGCCGAGATAAGCGCAAAGGTGATCGGCGAAGGGGCCAATCTCGGCACCACGCAGGCAGGACGGATCGAATTCGCGCTGAATGGCGGTCGGATCAATACTGACTTCATCGACAATTCCGCCGGGGTCGATTGCTCGGACAACGAGGTCAACATCAAGATTGCGCTGGCCGCAGCGACCCGTGCGAAGAAGTTGTCGGGCAAGAAACGCAACGCGCTGCTTGAAGAGATGACCGATGAGGTCGCTGAAATCGTGCTGGAGGATAACCGGCTTCAGGCGCTCGCGCTGTCAATTGCCGAGGCGGGCGGAGCCGATGCGACCGCGTCCTATGTCAGGCTGATCGAACAGCTTGAGGATATGGGCGATCTCGACCGCCGTACCGAAGGGCTGGTTGACGGCGAAACGCTGGTCCGGCGAGCCAATGAAGGCAAGGGACTGATGCGTCCCGAGCTGGCCGTGCTGCTCTCTTCGGCGAAGTTGGTGCTGCAGGATGCCATCGAGGAAAGTGGGTTGCCGGATGATCCGGTTCTCGAGGACTCTCTGATCGCCCTGTTTCCGGCGCCAATGCGCAAGAAGTTCGCCGGCCAGATCAAGGACCACCGACTGAAGCGGGAGCTGGTCGCCACCGACCTCGCGAACCGCATGGTCAACCGGCTAGGCCTCGTTCACGCCTTCGAGCTAGCGGAAGAGGAAGGCGTTGGCCTGTCCGATGTCGCCGCGGCGTTCGTGGTGGTCGAGCAACTGTTCGACCTTCAGGTGCTGTGGCACGATCTCGACATCGGCATGATGAGCGAAGAGGCGCGTCTCACACTGTTTGATCGACTCTCCGCAGCGGTCGGCAATCTCATGTCCGACGTGCTGCGCACTGCCACAGGCGATGTCGCAGCCGGCGAAATGATCGCCAGTCTGCGCGACGGGGTAAAAGTGTTGACCGACGCGCGCGAAAACCTGCTTTCGGACGACACACAGGAACGCTCGGAAGGATTGCGCGCGCACTTCATGGAACGCGGTGCTCCAGAAGCTCTGGCAGGACGAGTGGCCAATCTGTTTGACCTTGATGGTACAATCGGACTTTCACGCTTGGCGCTGCGCACCAAGATCGATCCCATACAGCTGACCCGGGCCTTTACCGATATCGGTGGGAGGTTGGGATTGGATTGGGCGCAAGGTACAGCTGCGCATATGTCACCGTCGGATGTGTGGGAGCGCCTGCTCGTCGATGGTCTCGCGCGGGATTTTCAGCAGATGCGGCTCGATTTCCTGCGCAGGCTGATGCGACGCAAGACTGGCAAGGATGATCCTGTGGGAGCGGTTTCCGAATGGGCCGAGCGCCATGAGGCCTCGATCGCGCAGTTCCGCTCAATGATCGTCCGTGCACAAAGGCATCCCCCGGTTGCACCTGCGATGCTGGCCCAAATCGCTAGTCAAGCCCGCAACCTGCTTGAGCGCTAGATGGCGATCCGATCAAGCTGCTTGACGCGCGCACGGATTTACGGGAACGCAGCAGGCTATGGAGAGACAGAACAACGGGTCGGCTGACTACGCTGACGTGGTGATCGTGGGAACTGGGCACGGCGGGGCGCAGGCGGCGATCGCTTTGCGTCAGCAGGGCCATGACAGCTCAATCATGATGATCGGACGCGATGACGCGCCGCCCTATGAGCGACCGCCTTTATCTAAGGAATACCTTGCCGGCGACAAAGGGTTCGAGCGGATCATGATCCGGCCAGAGAAGTTCTGGGCAGACAAGAATATAAGCCTTCGACTCGGCTGCGGCGTCAATGAAATTGACCCGCTGGCGCACAGAGTCACCCTCTCGGATGGCAGCACAGTTGGCTATCGCAAGCTGATCTGGTCCGGCGGTGGAGATCCACGCCGACTGCCCTGCTCCGGTGCCAATCGCAAGAACGTGTTCTATGTCCGCGACAAGCGAGATGCTGATGCCATGATGGCAGTGCTGGAAGACGGCGCCAAAAGCGCAGTTGTGATCGGCGGCGGCTATATCGGGCTTGAGGCGGCCGCAGTGCTGCGCAAGCTCGGTTGCGATGTGACACTTGTCGAGACCCTCGATCGCGTGCTCGCACGGGTCGCGGGCGAGGAGCTTTCGCGCTTTTTCGAAGACGAGCACCGTCGCCAGGGCGTTGACATCCGCCTCGAACACGGCGTCACCGAAGTGGTCGGCGAAGAGTTGGTCGCGACCGGTGTGAAGCTCGACAATGGCGATATCTTGCCCTGCGACATGATCGTGGTCGGTATCGGTATTGTACCAGCAGTTGCCCCGCTGATCGCTGCAGGGGCCGCCGGCTCGAACGGGGTCGATGTCGATTTCTGCTGCCGCACGTCGATCGACGATATCTATGCGATCGGCGACTGCGCTGCGCATGCAAACCCTTATGCAGACCAAGCGGTCATCCGGCTGGAATCGGTCCAGAACGCGCACGATATGGCGAACACGGTGGCCCGCGCGATCATGGGTGAGAAAGAGCCGTACGAGGCGTTGCCGTGGTTCTGGTCGAACCAGTATGATCTCAAATTGCAGACTGCCGGTTTGAGTCTTGGCTACGACGCAACCGTGCTGCGTGGCGACCCGGAAGCTCGCAAGTTTACTGTGGTCTACCTGAAAGAGGGCCGCCCGATCGCGTTCGACTGCGTCAACACGATGAAGGACTATGTGCAGGGCCGCAAATTGCTTGAAAAAGGCATTGAGAAGGTCGATCCCGCATTGCTCGCCGACACCGAGGTGCCTTTGAAAGAACTGCTCTAGGTACGGAGCCGTACGAGCGCCCATTCCGCTGCTTCTGCTACCACCGGGTCCTGATCGGCCGTTAGCGCTTCGACTGGGGCGATCAGCTCAGCGGCACCGCTATTCCCGGCGGCATAAAGGCAATTGCGTACAAACCGATCCCGCCCGATCCGCTTGATCGGCGAACCTGAAAACACCTTGCGAAATCCTGCATCGTCCAGCGCCAGCAATTCAACGAGCCGAGGCGCGACCAGCTCGGCGCGGGGCAGGAATTCGCGGGTGGCGTGCGCGTGCTGTGCAAACTTGTTCCACGGGCACACTGCAAGGCAATCGTCGCAGCCATAGATACGGTTGCCCAATGCTATGCGAAACTCCTCCGCAATAGGTCCCCTATGCTCGATAGTAAGGTAGGAAATACAGCGCCGCGCATCCAACTGATAGGCCTTCGGGAAGGCATCGGTCGGGCAGGAATCGAGGCACGCGCGACAAGATCCGCATTGATCGCGGTGCGGCGTCGATGGTTTGAGCGCCAAGGTGGTGTAAATTGCGCCGAGGAACAGCCAGCTGCCATGTTCGGGGCTGACGAGGTTGGTGTGTTTGCCTTGCCAGCCAATCCCGGCCGCCTCGCCAAGCGGCTTTTCCATCACGGGAGCGGTGTCGACGAATACCTTGAGCTCGGCCTCCGGTTCCTCCGCCACAATCCATCGGGCTAGCGCCTTCAGCCGCTTCTTCAGGACATCATGGTAGTCTTTGCCCTGCGCATAGACAGAAATTCGCGCTCGACCGCCAGCTTCGGCCAGCGTCATCGGGTCATGCGCCGGGGCATAGCTCATGCCGAGCGCGATAACACTCTTCGCCTCGGGCCAGAGGCCTTGAGGGGAGCGGCGGTGGTGAAGCCGCGCCTCCATCCACTCCATCGATCCGTGATGCCCCTCGCCTAGCCACTGCTCCAGCCGCTGCGCTCGCACCGGATCTTCGGACGCGCTCGCGATCCCGCAGGCGACAAAACCCAGCTCGCGCGCCTGCTCGGCGATGCGTTCTGTGAACTCAAGAGTAACCGCGCTGTTAACCATGCTTGGGGTTGCTCCCGTTCAGTCTCGCGCGTTAACCGTGGTTCTCATGCATATGGCGATAGGCGAACACATGTCGGCGAGCAATCGGGCCGCACCACCTTCTGAGATCCGCGCGCTGGCTATCGAGGCCCGCGGACTGATCAAGAGTTTCGATGGCACCAGAGCGGTGGACGGGGTGGACCTGTCTGTGCGCGAAGGCGCGATCTACGGAGTGCTCGGCCCCAATGGCGCGGGCAAGACCACCACATTGCGCATGCTGCTGGGCATTATCGACCCTGATGAAGGCGTGCGGCGCGTGTTTGGGCATGATCGCCCGCATGAAATCGGGCGGTTGATCGGGTATCTACCCGAAGAGCGCGGACTTTATCCGGCGATGAAGTCGATTGAGGCGATTGCCTTTATGGGCGCGTTACGCGGATTGCCGCTGGCTGAGGGACGCAAACGCGGGCTCGAACTGCTCGAACGCCACGATCTTGGCTACGCTGCGGACCGCAAGATCCGCGAGTTGTCCAAGGGGATGGCGCAGACCGTCCAGCTGCTCGGCACGCTGGTTCACCAGCCGCGTCTCGTAGTCCTCGATGAACCGTTTTCCGGTCTCGATGCGATAAACCAGGGCAAGCTCGAGCGGATGATTCGTGCGCTGGCGGATGAGGGCGTGACGGTGATCTTCTCGACCCACGTGATTCACCATGCCGAACGTCTGTGCGAAGGCGTCGCCATCATCGCCGGCGGCAAGGTGCCCTACGCCGGCAGCGTCGAGGCTGCGCGTGATCGCATCCCGGCACAAGTGCGGCTTGAGACGCGCGCTCGGGAAGGCGGCTGGACCGCTGCTTTGCCTGACGATGCACGGCGCGAAGGCGATTTCTTTTATTTCTCACTGCCCGAAGCTGGGGTTGAGCCACTGCTCAAGAGCCTCATCGACGGCGAAGCGGGCATTCTGTCGCTCTCAATCGAGCGTGCTGGCCTGCACGACGCTTTTGTCGCGATTGCGGGCGAGGCAGCCGCACGCCAGCTAGAGGCGGATCAGGCAGGAGACACTGTATGAGCGCGTTCGATCAAGCATCGGTAGACGCTAACCCGCGTCTGTCCCGTTTCCAGGCCGCATGGGTTATTGCCCGGCGTGACTTTATCGCTGTGCTGTTCAGCCGCGCATTCCTGTTCTTCCTGATCGGACCTTTGTTTCCCGTTATTGTCGGTGGCCTTGCAGGCAGTATCGGCAAGCAGGTTTCCAGCGAAGCGGTCAGTGTCGAGGTTGGCCTCGCCATGAGCGTGGAAGACAACGCCTCCATGCTCGCAGCGCGAGAACAACTCGCGGAGCAATTGACGCGGGGGCTGCCAGTTTTGCGTGCAGTGCCCGAAGCCCAGATCGAGGCGGATTTCGATGCGCGCGCCTTTCTTGAGGAGCGACGTGGCAATTACTCCGCCATCATCAGCGGCACGCCCGACGCGCCCGAACTGGTCGGGACGGATCGGCAGGTCGAACGTTGGAGGGGCACGGTCGGCCTGATTGCCGCGGCCGCGACACAGACCGTCCCGGCGCGCTTCCCGGCAATCTCGCAGACAACCGTCGCGAGTAGCGCCGCTTCCGACAAATCGACCCGCATCCGCACCGCGCAGGCCGCGCAGATGGTGCTGTTTCTGCTTACCATGCTGCTCGCCGGGATGGTGTTGTCGAACCTCGCTGAGGAAAAGGGCAACAAGATCATCGAAATCCTCGCAGCGGCGATACCGATGGATGCAGTTTTCATGGGCAAGCTGTTTGCGATGCTGGGCGTCTCGTTCGTCGGTATTGCGGTCTGGGGCGTTGCAGGGTGGGGTTTCTGGTCAGTCGCCGAAGAGGCGATCGTGACCGTTACGGAGACCGACTATAGCAACCTGCCTGCTCCGGCAGTGGGCTGGCCGCTCTTCCTGACGCTGGGCATCGTCTACTTTTCGATGGCATATCTGCTTCTTGGTGCGCTGTTCCTTACCATCGGCGCGATGGCGAACACCGTGCGCGAAGTGCAGACCATGTCGATGCCGGTCACCATGATGCAACTGATGGTGTTCTTCCTCGCCGCTTACGTCATCAAGGTTCCGGGATCGGGGCTGGAAACGTTTGCGATGATCTTCCCACTGTCCTCCCCCTTCACGATGCTGGCCCGAGCGGCCCTGCAAGAGACGCTTTGGATCCACGCCGCAGCGCTGGCTTGGCAGGCGCTGGCTGTGATCGTGCTGGTCAAGGGTGGCTCATTGCTGTTCCGCAAGCGCGTCATGAAATCGGGCGGCGGCGGACACGAGAAAAAGAAACGCCGCAAAATGGTCCGTCCCGCTATATCATCCAAACCCGAGGCAGAGCCTGCGGAATAGGTCGCAATTTGCAACTGACTATTGACATCAGTGTCAGTTAGGGCAGGATGCGAATCGAGAGAGCGGTCAGACGGCAAGAGCTACGGTCGCTTTCCGCGAGGAGAGAGAGCGATGGCCACGATTGCCCCCCAGCGCCCGACAGTGCGCAGTTCGCCCACCGCCTATGAGGCGTTGACGGCGCATTTCGAGAACCACCCGGAAGAACGCCTGCAGCATTCACACAAATGGGATGTGAGCCGCAGCGACATCTATTTCGAGGACCGCTGGCAGCCGATCTTCAAGGAAATGCAGGATGCCGGACCGCTCCATTACATTCCCGAGAGCCCGTATGGCCCGTACTGGGCAGTCGTTGGTCACAAAGCGATCCAGCATATAGAGGCCCTGCCGGAGACCTTCTCTTCCAGCTGGGAGCATGGCGGGATCACTATCCTCGAACGCCTCTCCGACGAAGAGATTGAGGAAAGCACTGCCGATCGCCGCGAACTGCCGATGTTTATTGCGATGGACCGGCCACAGCATACCGGCCAGCGTCGTACTGTCGCGCCAAAGTTCACACCGAGCGCGATGACCGATATGGAAGAGGAAATACGCCGACGCACCGGCGAGTTGCTCGATTCATTGCCGCGCGGCGCGGTTTTCGACTGGGTCGATAAGGTCTCGATCGAACTGACCACAGGCATGCTCGCGATCCTGTTCGGCTTCCCGTGGGAAGATCGCCGGATGCTGACCTTCTGGTCCGACTGGTCGGGCGATACCGAACTGGCGACCGTCCGCGAACTTGACGAAATGCGCTGGGAATTCCTCCACGAAATGGCGGCTTACTTCCAATCGCTTTGGATTGAGCGGACCCAGGACAAGGAGCCAGGCAACGATCTCATCTCGATGATGATCCACTCTGAGGCGATGAACCAGATGCGGCCTGAAGAGTTTATCGGCAATCTGGTGCTGCTGATCGTCGGCGGGAATGACACTACCCGCAACACGATGAGCGGGATCATTCATTCGTTCGACAGGTTCCCCGACCAGCGCAAACTGTTCGAGGAAAATCCCGATCTTATCCCAAATGCAGTGCAGGAATGTTTGCGCTACCAGACACCGCTCGCGCATATGCGCCGAACCTGTACAGAGGATACCGAGGTGTTCGGCCAGACGATAAAGCAGGGCGACAAGGTCGTACTGTGGTATCTCGGTGCGAACCGTGAAGAGAGCGTGTTCGAAAACCCGCATAAGCTCGACATCACGCGCGAGAATGCGCGGCGGCATCTCGCCTTTGGTTACGGCATCCACCGTTGTGTTGGTGCGCGGCTTGCCGAATTGCAGTTGCGGGTGCTGCTCGAAGAAATACACAAGCGCCGGATGCGGGTACATGTCGCGGGCGATGTAGAGCGGGTCCGAGCGAACTTCGTTCACGGATTCCGCAAGCTCGAGGTCGAAATCACCGAATTCTGAGAAAGGGCATCAGCGGGTGAAGTGAAACCTTTCGGGCGATTTTGCCGTATAGAGTAGGACACTACTTTTTATGACGGGGCCGTTATGTTTTCCAAGATGCCGTTCGGACTGACACATCGCCGATCTTTTATCGCTGCAGCCTGTATGGCTGCGGCCGCACCCATCCTTGCCAGCTGCGGGGCAACGCCCGCTCAGGCAAAGAAGAACTTCCGCGTCCGCAAAACCGCCGCACAGTGGCGTCGCGAGTTAACTCGAGAGGAATATCGGATCTTGCGTGAGGCAGGTACCGAGCGCGCATACACCTCGCCACTCGATAAGGAAAAGCGCAAGGGAGTGTTCGTCTGTGCCGGCTGCGGCAACCGGCTCTATTCGTCTGCCGCGAAGTATGACAGCCGCA
Organism: Pseudomonadota bacterium; assembly: GCA_039195235.1. Taxonomy (GTDB): domain Bacteria; phylum Pseudomonadota; class Alphaproteobacteria; order Sphingomonadales; family Sphingomonadaceae; genus Erythrobacter. The sequence continues at coordinate 12,600 of JBCCVO010000004.1, read as the reverse complement.
CTGGCTGGCCCAGCTTCTACCAAGCTATCGACAAAGGTGCTGTCGGTACTTCGACCGATTACAAGATCGGCTACCCGCGCACTGAAGTACACTGCGCCGATTGCGGGGGGCACCTTGGCCATATCTTTGGTGACGGTCCGAAGCCGACGGGTAAGCGGCACTGCATTAACGGCATCGCGATGGACTTTATTCCAGCATAGACCGAAGAAGCTCTATTCTCGCTTGATCCGCCAGACGCTAAGCCCGCTGGTACTTGGTATCTCGACCGGATCGAGCCAATCAGGCGCCTCTCCGGCGACCAGTTGCGCGGCAAAGCCTTCCGGCGCGCTTCGCTTATAGAGGCGCGTCTCGTTCAGTGAAGGACATATCGCCACATAGGCTGTACCGCGCTCGCTTAATGCCGCCTGCGCATCTTGCGTTGATCCAAGTGCGGTTTCGATCACCATTCGCATGGCGTCTTGCCCGCGATGATCGCCGGTCGCGACCACGGTGTGGCCGGTTTCGAGCAGAACGTGCGCCCCGAGATCGATCGGCGCGTAAATCTCGCCCTTGGGCAGTGCGTTAACTTCTGATGCTGCAATGTCGACGCGACAGGCGGTGGTCTTGATCGAAGGCGCGGCAACCACTCCGATCATCAATGACGCCTTCGCTGGAATCGCGCTCGCAAGGAGCATCATTGGGAATGCGGGAAGCAGCGCGCAGATCACCCCGAACATGGCAGCGAGCCGCGGAGCAGGTCGCTTCATCAGCCGGATCGTGCGCAGCCATTCGCGCACCTGCCAGGCAATCGGCGGTGCGGCCAGCACGCAGGCGACAGCACCCGCGCGCGCCACGAAGATGGAGACGGCAAAGGCGGCAATCAGGATCAGCGTATAGTCGCCCCAGAACCGGTGCAACCAATCGCGCGAGGACTGGGTGAGGTTCAACGCGGCAAACATGCCGATGATCGGCGTAATCGCATATTGCAGCGCGGTGCCTACGTCTTGCCGCCAGATCGGCAGACTTTCCCCGACATTGGCGACCCAGTATTCGCGGACCAGCGGATCTACCCAAGGGAAGGATCCGCTCGCGCATTGCGGCGCTGCATAGAGCATCGCACCAATCGCTCCGGCCGCCGCAATACCAAACCCACCAAGGCGCAGAGCGGATGGCATCGGCTCCAACCGACCGAGCAAAGTCAGCACAACTGCACCCCAGGCGAACATGCCGAGATGCACTGGGCTGACCGCGTCGCAATAGGCGGCAAGATCGCCGATCCCGCGCGTGAGGAGAAACACCACAGCGCTAACCACGGTCAGCGAGTGTATGGCGCCAACCAGCCAGCCGCGCTGATTGCGATCGCGTAGCCAGCGTAAAGTAAGTACGCCGAAGATCGCAGCGACAAGCGGCAAGCCCTCGATCGAAATCGCCAACCATACCGCGCAGCTAGCGCCGAGCATCCAGCCACCAGTCCCCGGTTGGCGCGACATCAGGGCATTGACCGCCGCGAGCGCGCAGACGATCTGCCAGCCGTGGTGATCGATCCGCATAGGACTGAGCTGGAACAGCACCGGGATCGAAACCGCCAGTATAAAGGCGGTGAGAGTCGCCTCCTCATCGCCCATCAGCCGCCAGGCAATGCGTGCCGCCAGCAGCATTGCAACGCCCAGCGTCAGGAGCGGGACGATAACCAGTGCAGCTGTCTCCGCTGCGCCAGCGCCGAACAAGGGCGTTAGAACAAGAATTATCAGCAGAAGCGGAATGTCCACCAATCGCGACCAATGCATGGCAACGCCGCCATTCACCCCGTCGGCACGATATTGTGTAAGGTCGAACCAGCTCTGTCCGGCGATCAGATCGCGCACCTGCGCAAGGCGCATCATATCATCGGGGTCGGGAAGGCGTGTCTGAGCGATCGCGCTCCAATTCACTGCGATAAGCAGTGCGCAGACGATCGCCCATGCGATGCCGACCCGGGCAAACAGATCGACTGGAAGTCCGGACCGGCGGCGTTCGACGAGCATGAGCTCATACCCTCCTAAGCCGATGTCGGAATGATGTGCCCAATATGTCGGGGCTGTCAGTGGTGCTCAGCCCAGTAGAATGCGCGCCGATGCCATCCGCATCAACGTCGACAAACTCTGGCCACAAAGCGCCAAACCGCGTCATTCAAGCCCCCAATCAATAAGCCAGGCATTCGGTCCAGCTCAGGACAGTGAAGGAAAATGGTTAGCGAGGAGTAAATGCGGAGATTCTTCGCATGGGAGCGACGACAGCCGCCTGTCTCGCTTAGAAACCTGTGGAGTTATGGAGCCTTACTCGTCGAGTAGGGCAGGGGCCTGCATCCGCGCGGCAAGTCTTGCGAAGTCACCGAGCGTGAATGTGTCGTCGAACACGACGCCATAGTGCTGGTCGCGCCGCCAACGAACCTTGGCGCGCACTTCCTTGAAGTAGTCGGCATTGTCCGCGCCTTCGATCCTGAGATTCTGGTCAATCGCGAATAACCCCTGGCATTCAAACCGCGCGCCCTGTTGGGAAAGGTTTTCGACGATGCCTTCGCTCACCTGTGTGAGCGTTCCGATGGTAATAGGAAAGCACACACGCAGACGCAGTCCGCGCTTGGGATACTCGCCTGCCTCGTTGATCAGCTTTGCGACATTGACGGGATTTACGAATTCGAAACCAGCCTCGTTGCCGCGTTCCCACACGCTCTTGATCTCGTAAACGCCGCCGCCCGGCATATGCAGTTCGAAAGTATCGCCCGATGGCAGCGCATGGAACAGTCGCACACTTACGCCGGTTTCCGACACATCGCGAATAACGCAGACGAACTCGCCGTGATCGGCCACCAGTTTTGCGGCGCGGATAAGCAGAGTGAAGCGCGGCGCGGCGCGCAGTTCGGCGCTCGCCTTCTCATCAACCGGCAGGCCGCCTTTCTCCACCTGTGTGTTTGCAGCATTCGCCATGGTTATTCGCCTATCCGCATCCATCGCCTTGGTAGGCCCGACGCGGGTTGGATTCGCCCCAAAACCTCAAGTCTCGGCGCTACTGTGTGGCGGGTTAAGACCGACATAATATTTGGCAGGGGATTCCACGGTTGAGGCGATACTGGATCATGCCTGTCATGGTGCGGGTGGTGGGACTCGAACCCACACGATCTATAGGATCAGGGGATTTTAAGTAGCTCGGCGAGCCATATCTGGCGACATATTGCCGCTTAATCAGGGTCCGCGCAGTCAGGAAAACACGACATCATCACCTCATCCGACGCCCCCAGACCTACCGGGGCATCACCGAAATCGGGCCTGAGACTGGGCCCAGGAGGATGAGGCTCATGACCACCAGACTGACCCAGGCCGCGGTTTCGCGGCTCAACGACGAGTGCCAGCCGGGCACGCAGGTCTACGACAGCCAGGCGAAGGGGCTGAGGCTCGTCGTCGGCAAGGAGGGCACATCTTACAAGCACGTCGGGCGGATCAACGACGGCACCGATCGGTACGTGACCGTGACCATCGGCAGGACCGACGAGGTTTCGCTCGGGACGGCCAGGGAACGCTCGGCGGAGCTCAGGTTGGCGCTTCGGCGCGGCGAGGACCCGAGGCGCCCCAAGGTCAAGGTCCCGACGATCGCACAGGCGATGGACCGATATCTTGCAAGCAGGCCAGACCTGAGTTCCGAAACCGTCAGATGGTATCGCAAGAAGGTCGAAGTACCGCTGGCGCCATTGCGCAAGCTTCCAGCCGATCGGATTGATCGCGAGACAGTCCGTTCGCTGCACGAACGCTTGACCAAGAAGGTTGGGTCCTATGGCGCGAATGGCGCGATGCGGGTGCTTAAGCTGCTGCTTAACGACGTGGCACGCACTCATGACCTCGGCCCCAACCCCGTGTCGCGTGGCGTCCGAATGAATAAGGAGCAAGCACGAGACTGGGCGGTTGGGCCAAAGGAGATGCCGCTACTTTGGCGGAGGCTCGATGACATGGATGACAAGGTCAGGTGCGCCTGTTGGCTGCTGATGTTGAACACTGGGCTTCGCTCCACGAACGCACGTTCAGCACGTTGGGAACACTTGGAAGACGACGGTGTCTTGTTCGTGCCCAAGGCAAAGTCGGGCCGCAGCTTTCGTTTGCCCTTGCCGCGCCTGGTCATCCAAGAGCTTGGCGAAGTACGTGAGCTGACGGCGCCGTTCGAGAGCGAATTCATCTTCCCGTCTTCAACTTCAAAGTCTGGTCACATTGAGCGCATGGCACGTACGCCTGAGTTCCCCTACGCACCGCACCAGATGCGCCACACCTACCGCACCCACGCGCTGGAGGCAGGCATCGACTTTCAATCGGTCACGATGCTGATGGACCACGCGAACACCCACGTCTCGTTCAACTACGTGACCCGCGCCCATCTGATCGGCCACCTTCGCGAATGCCAGGAGCGGGTATGCGCTCGGCTCCTTTCCTACAGAGGTTCAGGTATCGGTTAGTTCAGCCTAGCTTTGGAGTGCTGCCTCTCTTTTAGCCATTTCGCCCCCATGAATAGCTCGCAAGGCAAAATTGTGGTAATTTCTTACGATGGAGGGCATCAATATGCGCAGTTCTTTAGTTGTTTTCGCACTGATATTGGCGAGTTGCAATCAGCCTGCGGTCGAATCGAATACAGATGAAGATGTAGATTTGAGCGAGTCGGAAGAAGTTGGCGAGCGAGCCGAATCTGCGCTTGGGGAGGGCTCTGAAGAAAGTTCCTCTGTTGTGGATGCTGAAGAAGTTAGCGCGGAGCCGCAAGAGATGGCAGCCGCATCAGCGGCGACGACGGGCGGCTATTACGTCTGTCAATTTCCTGGCAGTCCGAGACCGGAACGATCGTGTGAAAGCTGCCCGTCTGGCTCAACAATGATTTCTTACAACCCAAATCCGATTCCAGAATGCTCCGGCAACAAGGGGCACAACGCACCGAACATTGCCAAATCTGAAGGCTGCGATGTTCTTTACAGCATCAAAGAGATGGGTTGGAATGGGGGTCATAAGACCAACTACTGCAAAAGCAGGGGGTACGAGTTTATTAGTCGTCCTGGGAGTAGCTATAACACCGGCAACTACTGTTTCCTTGGTGTTCGGACACAATGCGCCAAAGACATCGGATAGGCGCCGGTAAGTCAGTCGTGCAGGGCGCGTTTCGGTAGTTCTCTGTTTCAACTTTGCGCTATCGGCTGAGTAGGGTTCTCCAGCCGGTTGGCTCCTGAATGCGCAAACGCACTAAACTTCTTGTGTGAGCGTCGATCACACATTCATACTGCGAGGAGATTGTTCCACCGAGAGCATTGTCGGCATCAAACTCGCGAACAATTGATACCTGACCCTCTTCCGAGTGTGTTCGATAGTCGTAGGACCATGCGGGATCAAAGGAACCACGTGAAGTCAGCGTTGTGGCGACTGCGCGTTCACATTTGCCCAAAAATTCAGCTTTGTCAGATGTATCGAGCTCTTGCACAGCGAGAGCATTCGCGCTCAACGTTACAGGTCTGCTAGCCCGCCCGGTCACGTCCGCTAAAGTGGCGTTGGGGTTTGTCCAAAGGTCTCTCGTTTCAGTGGCCGCACCCTCATTGATTTTGATCTGTTGACCGTTGCCACAGTCACCAAACCATCGGATCTCATCACCAGTCGATGTGTCGGATACGGCAAGAAGATCTACACCGGACCCGCATCTGGGATCGCTGGCAGCGGCAATAGCAGCCCAAGTCGCCAATGCGTTCGCGCGCTCAAACGCTTCGTTACCCACTCTTTCGTGAAGCTTTGGATAATCAGCTGGCCTCATTTCAATTACAGCGTGCTCCGCTACTTGCTCTTGGATGTCACTGAATGCCGAAGCCAAGTGCGCGGGAACAACTTGGCCTTCTGAAGATTCAGCCGTGGCTACGGCCAAAGCCTTATCTGGTTGCGATTGTGCTGCGTCAGCCTGTGAACGAGGTTCTATGGACTCCGTTGCTGAGCTGGTCACGAACATGCCGACCAAGAATGTGCCAAAGCCCAAGGTGGAGCGAAGCCTTGTGCTCAGCGAGTAGCCTGCATCACCGAGCTTCGACCATACTGGCGGACATGATGCGAACCCAGAAACCGCCAAAGCAACTGAACCGAACAATACTCCTTCGACCAGGAGGCTAAGCGCCAGCAGCCCCGCAATTACAGTCCATGTCCAAGCTAGAACTTTCAGCGCGCGTTCTCGAATACTCATCACAATCCCTCTTGAATAACCCAATATGGGATATCCTAGATTGGGATTTAGTTAAAGCGCTCAACTCTGGGGATGAGCTGCGCTCCGAATGCCAAAATCCATGTTCACTGACGAATACAAGTGCATGGTCTCTGTCCTGGGCGATGTCAGGAGAGAGCAAGGGATTACACAGGTCGAATTGGCAACTCTGCTGAGTAAGCCGCAATCATTCATATCAAAGATCGAGAACGGTGATCGTCGCATCGATATTGTCGAGTTAATCGCGATCGCAGATGCTCTCAAAGTCCGCCCGTCCAGCATTCTGGAGCGGCTTGAGAGAGCAGTCTCTCGGCCGATAGCGATCTAACGAAAGTCCATGCATTTTCCCGCAATGATTAAGGCGGGCTCGACTAAACAAAAAACCCCGTGCTTAGTTCACGAATAGCTCATCCACAAAGTGGCGAGCAAACATCACGAGCCACTGCTTCTCGGCATCCGAGACTGCCGGCACGTCGATTTGATTTGCGAATTCAATAATCTTGGCAAGCTCGCCCGTCGTGAAGTTACTGCCGGGAGGCACGGCCAGCGCGTCCATGCACTTTGCCATAGCCCAGCAGATCTCAAGAAACGCATCTGGCGAGCCGCCAACATGCGCCCAAAGAGCACGCCCCTGTTGGACCTCAACACGAAGCGTCTTGCCGTTCTGATTGCCTTCAAAGAAAGGGACAGCGCGGGGCTTGTTATCGATCGTCGCGACGCCAGGTGATGTCACCATCAGACCGTCAGCACGAGCACGCTCCTCGGCGAGGCGCACAATGTGCCAGTCTTTCTTGTTGCTGTTTTTCCCGGTCGAGTAGTTCATGCCGACAATGTAACGGACATTGTCGACCCCCCAGTGATCAGCCCAGGCCAGCCAATGGGTCGAGATCGCGTTGGCGATCTGAGACACCATCGAGTCATTGATGCACATGGGGCCACTCTTCAGGGCCACGAGCTCGGCAGTTCCCCCCGCCACGCGCGCGCTATCAATCTCCGATAGAACCGTGTGACCAGGAGAATCGATCTGCTGCCACCCGTAGAACGGTGGTATCACGTCTTCGACCACGCGACCGGCCGCAGTCTCGATACTCGAAAAGACCTTCGCCGCGGCGACAATGTCATCCACCTGTTTGAGGTGCTGGACGTCGAACAGGTGCGCATAGGCGGCGAGGACAAACGGGTTAGTCGACTTTCCATCAATCGCGGGCGAACGGGCGTTAATGAGGCGCATTCGATCTTCAAGAGCGGTTTCGAGGTCGCCCACCCTTGCAATCCGGTCAGCTTGATCCGGTGCGGTCGCATTTGTGAGGAACTGCTGCACCTCGGCGCGAGTCAGCAAGACAGGCCGATTGAGCGTGGAGAAATCGAAGCGTTTAGTTGCAGGCGGCAATGCGATAAGCCCATAAGGTGAACAACAATCCGCGTAAGGAGGCATACCCAGTTGCCGGAGTCTAGAAAAAAGTCCGCCGTTTCACTGTTTTCGGGCGCACTCGGCATGGATTTGGGTTTTGAATTGCAGGGCGACTTCGAAATACTCGCTTGTGTCGAGATCGAAAAGGCCGCCTGCGAAACGATCAAAGCGAACGCGAAGGCTGGCAATTTCGCTGGCGACCCGAAGGTCTATTGCCGCGATCTGTTCGACCTGCCGCCAGAAGAGTTGATGGCGGATCTCGGTCTCAAGCCGGGTGAACTTGACGTCCTGATTGGCGGACCTCCGTGCCAGTCATTCAGCACCGCAGGAAGGCGGCAATCTGTACAGGACGAGCGCGGGACGTTGCTTTGGCGCTATCTCGACTTTGTAGATGCGCTGCGTCCCAAGATGTTCGTTATGGAAAATGTGCGCGGCCTAATGTCTGCCGCCTTGCGGCACAGGCCGATCGCAGAACGGCCGGAAAAAGGTGGCGCAGAGCTCTCCGATGATGAGCAGCCAGGATCTGTTGTCTGCACGTTCGTCGATGATTTGTGGGAACGCACGGATGGCCGGTATCACGTTGATGCGTTTGAGGTGAACTCGGCTAACTACGGCGCGCCGCAGATACGCGAGCGTGTCGTATTCATTGGTAACAGCATGGGTGTTGAGGCCGAATTCCCCCAGCCGACGCACGGCGTTGAAAAGCAAGAATCGCAATCGAACATGTTCTTCGAGAAGCAGGAAGCACTCAAACCGTGGGCGACTTTGCGCGATGCGATTGGCGATCTGCGCGAGAACGATCTCGAACTGATGGATTTTAGTGAACGGAAGAAGAGCTTTCTTTCGCTCGTCCCCGAAGGCGGAAACTGGCGCACGTTGCCAGAGGAGAAGCAAAAAGAAGGCATGGGCCGCGCTTGGTATGCAAAGGGTGGGCGCTCTGGCTGGTGGAGGCGGCTAAGCTGGGACTTCCCGTGTCCGACACTGGTGACCATGCCGAACCACGCAAGCACTTCGCTATGTCATCCAGAACAGGTGCGAGTACTCTCGGTGAGAGAGTATGCACGGGTTCAGGAGTTTCCTGACAACTGGATATTCTGCGGCAAGACATCGGAGAAGTACAAACAGGTCGGTAATGCGGTGCCGGTCCGGTTAGGCCGTGTCGCGGCGCAGGTCGTCTCCGATCTCTTGGCGTCAGACGGTGAGGGTCAGGCCGATGCGAGCGAACGATTCCGCCAAGTGTATATTAAGTCGCATGTACGAACCCGAAAGTGGTTCAAAGCTGGGGAGGTCTTTGCAGGAGCCAAGGCGTCTGAACTCGCCTACTCGGCAAAGTAAGCACCGCCCCATCCCCTAAGAATTGCTGGTCCGTACCGCCCCAATCATAGGTTTCAGATCAGACTGAATAATGGTCAGCACCGCCGCTATGACGCTCCATGATGGCGCTATGAGCAACCAAGCGAGGAGTGCGAAAGTGGAGCAGATTATTGACAGACTCGAACGAATTGAGGGCATGCTCACGAACGGACACGCGAAGGTGCCAAGGGAATACTTGAACATCGACGAAGCGGCAGACTTTATCGGCGTGAGCAAGCAGACAATGGACCGTTGGCGCATGGAAGCGATTGGTCCAACAGTGCACCGGGTTGGCCGACGCGTGCTCTACTCTTTAACTGATCTGCGAGCCTTCATGGAGACGCAGCGTCAGGTGCCTCTTCTGTGAGGTGATTCGCATCGATTCGTGAGGCACCAAGCGAAAAGGCGCCTTCTATCTATCTGAAATATTGATTGATTCGCAAATAAGGGCAGACGCCCGCTTCCGACTGCTGGCATCCTTCAGCGACGTCGAGGGCTACGATCTTCCTCGGCAAAACGAGAGGGCCCGCCGCAACCTACCGAAGCGACGGGCCAGACGATGAAGACACAGCTTCGCAACGCGTTGAAGGAGAAACGAAGGAATGTCCAAAAAGAACACTGCCGCAGCGCACCGGTCCGATATGCCAGCATTGCGAGACGGCGACCGCCACCTGAACGCCGCAGAGGTCGCAGAGATCTCGGGGCTCAGCATCAGTACAATACGCGACTATCGCTCCAGCCGAGGAAGGCGGTACGGACCGCCGTTCCATAAGGTCGAACGGCGGGTCATCTACAGCCTCAATGAAGTGCTGCGATGGTTAGATGCGCAGGGTGCGCGCCATGGTTGATCCGAAGCATCTCAAGAACTTCATCAGGGCTGCCGAAGCTGAAGCTTACGACCCCGCTTTCGTACTTCTCCGCGGCAAGAGCCCATTTCAGAAGAATTGGCAAAAGCGCCGCCCGACGCTTGAAGAGGCAGTCCTTCACTTGAGGCGAGATCCTGAAAACAGCGCAATTGGCATCCAGCCATCATCTATAGGCTGCGTAGTGCTCGACTGCGACAAGGGCGATGGCCCCGCCGACGGAGCGAAGATGGTCAGGCAGCGGCACGGTGACGTAGTCGCCTGCGTCACCCCCTCCACAAGCGGTCGAGCCGATCGCGGGCACGTATGGGTCCGGTGCAGCGCACCTGATGCCGTCAAGAACTGGAAGTTTAAGCTCGAAGACAATAGCGGAATCGACAGCGTCGAGGGAGAGTTTCGCTCGATACGCGGGCAGGTCAAGCTAACGGCCAGCGCGCTCCAGCTGTTGACAGACGCTCTGGCGAATATCGGTAACATCGAAGAAGCGTCGGCCTCTGCCTTCAAGCAGATGCGTACCTCCTCCCTCGGCAACATCGACATGAGCTTCAGCCGCACGGAAGGCCGAGAGGCAAACGAAGAGGATTCGCACCTTTTGGCCGAACGACTTTAAGGACCAGATGGTGGGGAACCGAGGTACCAACATTTGTTCGCAATTGTCGCACACCTCAAGCAATCCGGTGTGTCATTCAACGCGACACTTGAGTTGCTGTCGGACCATGTGCCGTACTGGCCGGACGAGCACGGTGATGACGACGGCAAATTTGTAGGCGGCGAGCTAGAAAGGCATGTCGGGCTCGCGTGGTCGAAGCTACCCCCGCACATTCCGGCAGAGCACGACTTCGATGACCTCGAACCTGCCGATCTAGCCACAGGGCTTGTTGCACGCACTAGCACCGAAGTAACGCCGACGTATCATCGTGGGTTGACGATCAGGAACAGGCGGGCGGTCGACGACTACAAGAACGCGAAGGCAGGGATATTCAGGCAGGGGCTGCGGCCCGCTTACAATGAGCTCAAGCAGTCCGTGTCGTTCGTGGGCGACCTGAACTGGGATGAGAGTTACGGTCGCGACCTGACAGAGCCCACAGCACGCATGGTGCGCGACTTGCTGATTGAAGCTTATCAAGGCGCCGACTTCCAGCCTTCGAAGGAGAACGTCTATGAAGCGATTCTCTCACTGTCTTATGAGAATAAGTTTCACCCGGTCGTCGACTACCTGAACGGACTCGAATGGGACGGCATTCCCCGTTGCCAAGACTTGTTCGCGCTCGGCTTCCCCTGCGTCGACGATCCGCAATACCTGCGCGAGTGCGGAGTGAGATTCATGATCTCGGCGGTCGCGCGGGCACGGGAGCCGGGCTGCAAGGTGGACACAATGCCGGTGGTCTGTTCGACACAGGGTTCGCTCAAGTCGACCGGTGTGCGAGTGCTCTTCGGGGCCGATTGGTCATCCGACGCAGCGATACCCGACCTAAAGTCTAAGGATGCCGCCATGCTGCTGCGCGGCACATGGTGCTACGAATACGCGGAACTCGCAGGCATGGGCAACCAGGACGTTGCCACTCTTAAGGCCTTCCTGTCCCGGGCCGTCGACACCTTTCGCCCACCCTACGCCAAGGCCCCGGAGGACAACCCGCGCCGCTGCGTGTTCTTCGGCACGGTGAACGAGACCGGTTACCTGCGCGACCCGACCGGCGGACGACGGTTCTGGCCGATGGAGATGGCGGAGGGGTCGCGCGTCGACGTCGATTGGATCGCTGCTAACCGCGACCAGCTTTGGGCCGAGGCTGACGCTCGCTTCGCGCGCGAAGAGCAGTGGTGGCTCGAGGATGAGGTATGGGAGATGGCGACAGAACGCGCGGCAGCGGAGACGGTTGAGGATCCCTGGGCGGACCTGATCCGCGCCCACCTAGTCGACCGTCTGGCCGAGCCACACTTTGACGAGGAGCCGGTTCCATCCGAGGCACGGATAGCAACCACCGAGCTGCTGCGGGCAGTTGGATGCGGCGGTGGAAGGGCCAGATCAAGCGAGGGCAAGCGGCTCAGGCGCATCATGGAACACGAGGTTGGCGGCTGGCGCTATCGCAGGGGCCTGCGGGCGGGCGACCAGACCTTCACAGGCTACTATCTGGTCGATGCACCGGAGAACGCAGGCCTCTTCGGTCGTTGAACCTTGTTGAACTGCGTTGCACTTACCCCATCGAGACAAGTCGCTGATTTTGCTTGATTGTTGTATCTGTTGTACTTGTTGAACTAGTTCATAAAGAAATGGAGAATGAGCAGTAAACAGCGCTGCACTGTGGCCATTGCGGCATACCGGCAAAATATAGACACCTAGGTGCAACAGGTTCAACAAGTCCAATAAAGCAACAGAATCAAATGCTTATTTTTCCGCTGGAATGTCAACGTTGAACCAAGCCCAAATGAGCTGGTCATACCGTGGACGATGGGAGCCTCACGCCCCCTGAGCAACGCTGGCGACCGGTAAGGCTTCGAGCGCGACATAGCTGTCCGAGAAGCGCGACGGGCTTTGCCAGAATCTCCCGGTCGCGCCGAGCAGGAGAGCACATATGGGCGCAATGCAGATCAGACCCCCGGCGGTGGCCGACGCACCCAGTCGCTACCACACGCGCGCGGTCATCCCTTCAGATGTGGAAAATCGCTTCCTCGCCGCGCTCACTGAGTTTGGTCAGGTTACTCATGCGGCCAACGTCTGCGGGATGGCTAGGCGCTCGCTGTATGACCGCCGCAGGC
>JBCCVO010000003.1:0-117266 GCA_039195235.1 Pseudomonadota bacterium | reverse complement strand
TTTCGGTTTCTACGTGACGATCGAGCCTCTTTTAATGTTTTCGTTGTGACTGAGACTAGCAACCAGTCGCAATTTAAGACTGCTCAAATAGAAAACACTCCTTCGGTCAATTTTTCGCTCACCTCCCAGAGACGAACGGCATATTCCGGATTCGTCGAATGCTCTGCCCTATGATGATCTGCCCGAATTGGGTGGCCGTGGTACTCTTTCTCCGGACCATAGTAAGCGCCAGGTTCAATCTCGCCTGTAGCGGCATACGTCTGTGGTAGCGCGCCCATTTCAGGCGTTTGAAGTTGCGGGCCTACGCGCATGAACCGCATGAGTTTCAATACCCAAACCCATTTGCTAAATGCGCTTCCAACCGAAAGATTGGTGTCAGCCATGCCCGGATGCGCGGCGACTGCTGTTATTTGGCTTCCGGCCGTTGCCAGACGCTGTGTCAGTTCATACGTAAATAACAGGTTTGCCGTCTTGGATTGGCCGTAAGACTTTTGAGGACTGTAGTTCGTTTCCCATTGCAGATCGTCGAAGTTTATACCGCAGACGCGGTCTGCGCCCGATGAAACAGTCACGATCCTTGCATCAGGCGACAGCATGTCAAAGAGTGCGCGGGTCAAAGCAAAATGACCCAAATGGTTGATGCCGAACTGCGCTTCGAAGCCTTGCTTGGTGGTCTGGCGTTTAGGCGGCATCATAATGCCAGCGTTGTTGACGAGCACGTCCAGTTTAGAAATGCCATCTTCGCGCAATGCGGCAGGGAGCTTTGCAACGCTTTCCAGATTCGCCAAATCAAGCGAAACCAGATTGAGCCTTGCTTTACCATGTATGGCTCGAATGGCATTAAGGGCTTCGGTTCCGCGCGCCTCGTTCCGGCAAGCCATGAGTACGTGCGCGCCTTTGCCCGCCAGCATGCGCGCTGTCTCATAGCCCAGACCGATATTGGCTCCTGTGACGAGAACTGTTTTTCCGGTCTGGTCCGGAATGTCAGTTTCATCCCAGTTCTTGCTGATCGTCTGCTCTATTTTTCGTTCGCTCACGCCACTTCATCGCGTGTGCATCCCAGCCAGACAACCTCTGAATTTTGCCAAGGCAGCCAAAAGGTCCGCTGCGCCGAATGCGTTCACCGAGTGTCCAAGTCTTTCCGTCGTCAGCACTATATTCCATGAACCTGCCCTGCCCGGTCTGACTGGGCCAACCGTATCGTTAGGGTCTACGGTTGGTTTTCAGCTGCGATCATGGATAGCAGAAGTAAGCGCTGTCCTGCTCGGTCAGCTCCTTTGCTTTTGCACCACCGCAGCGGCGCACTGCCTTTACCGTTTGGCAAAACCAATAGCCTAAATCGGGACTCCTCGAACGAGGAGCGTCCGCCGAGGCTTGTGGGATGACGAGTAGCGATTTTATTGGATTGAGAGCCGATCACCCTGCTCTTTCTGACAATTCCAGTTTGTCAGATCCCGACGTCGCGCCAACAGACGAGGCGCAGCGCGGTCCAATGCAGATGCCTAACCCACAGTTATTGCTCAATACTCATGAGACTTCTGGTCGTGGATGGTTCTGGACAACAAACGAAGCCGGCGAGCTGACATATTTGTCACCAGATTTGGTTCCTCTTCTCGGGGCGGACAAAGGCGAAGGCGCCAACGCGCTTTTCGCCGACCTATTTCTACAAAGCAGTGAGGAAACGGATACGGGCCGCACTTTGTCATTCGCGATGATTCGGCGCAGCAACTTCACAAATCTCGTTGTACCCAACGCTTTCGGTGACGAGAAACGCTGGTGGTCGGTGTCTGGCACTCCACAATTTGACGATTCTGGCGACTTCACAGGATATTGCGGCAGTGGAGCGGATATCACCTCTCAGCGCGAGTTTTCGGAAAGCGCATCGCGTCTTGCAAAGTATGATTCCCTCACAGATCTTCCCAACCGATTGCGGATGTCTGAAGTCCTCAACGCCCACCTTTCCAAATATCATCTGCACAAGCAGCCTTGCGCAATCCTGCTGATCGATCTCGACAGGTTCAAGCAGGTTAACGATACAATGGGGCATCCTGCCGGAGATGCACTGCTTAAGCTCGTATCACAGCGACTCCTCAAGATCGTGGGCGACCGGGAAAGGATTTTCCGACTAGGGGGCGATGAGTTCACGGTTTTCGTGCCAAACACGGAAGACAAGATCGCCATCGCGGCATTGGGCGATGAAATCATTGGTAATCTATCAGAACCATATCTGATTGATGGCAAACGCAGCGTTATCGGTGCGTCGGTCGGCATTGCCGTTAGCCCACAAGATGGTGTTACGGCTGAAGAGCTGATCCGTAACGCAGATCTCGCCCTCTATGGCTCCAAGGCTGATGGACGCGGCTGCACCAGCTTTTTCTCACAGGAATTGCTGGAAGCAGCCAAAGATCGCAAGGGAATTGAAGAAGATCTTCGTGATGCAATCGCGAAAGATGAGTTTGAGGTCCATTACCAGCCCATCGTCGACAGCAAAGAAAATCGCACGACCGGTGTAGAAGCCTTGTTGCGATGGCATCACCCTGCGCGCGGACCGATCTCGCCCGAGATATTCATACCAATAGCCGAAGAAGCCAATCTGGTTTCCGCGCTCGGGGAATGGGTTTTGCGCAAGGCATGTCATGATGCAGCCAGTTGGCCAGGAAAAATCCGCGTTGCGGTCAATGTCTCACCCATCCAGTTTACCAGCGGTCTCCTACCCAACCTGGTTGTATCCGCACTCGCCAATTCGGGCCTGGAAGCCCATCGGCTGGAGTTTGAAATCACTGAGGGCGTGTTTATCGGAGTGGAGGAAGACACAGATGAGGTGTTCGACTCCCTCAAACGAATTGGAGTTCGACTGGCCCTCGATGACTTTGGAACGGGTTACTCGTCGCTCGGCTACCTGCGCACGGCTCCGTTCGACAAAATCAAGATCGACAAGAGCTTTGTGCACGCCGCAACGCTACCAGGCTCGAGAAACGCCGCGATCATCGCTGCCATTGTCGCGCTGGCCGATGCGCTTGACATGGAAACCACTGCCGAAGGCATCGAAACAGAAGATCAACTAGCCCTGATCCGTAATCTGCGAGTGAGCCACGTACAGGGCTATATCTACAGCAAGCCGGTGCCGAATGCGGACGTAAAGGAACGCCTTCAATCGGGGAATTGGGACATCGCACCTAGCGGCCCCACCAACCAGCGCAGCAATCGCATATCAATGTACCGCAAGGTGAATGCGATTTTCGGTAACCACTGTCGATCCGTTCTCATTCGCAATCTTTCAGAGACCGGCGCGCTGATCGAGGGGCTCGACAATGTTCCGATCGGGAGCAAGCTCATTATCGACTTTGGCGACGGTCAACTTACATTTGCCAGCTTAGTGCGCAGCCAAAGTCGACAATATGGTGTGAAGTTCGAAAGCCCGCTTGTCAGCGATGAGGAAGGCAGGCTTCGTCCCCGTAGCAGGGTGCCAATCCTGCGGATCAAATCCGCAGGCCTGCCTCGCAACCAGGGTGTCGAAACCGCTCTGGAAATCGGGGAAGACAATGGCGCCGCCCTTGAGAGGTTTCGCGCCAAGCTTGGTATCGACCCACAGACGACGCACGAAAGAACGGAAGGCGACGGACCGGCCGATACGAACAGCCAGACGGATGGGAACGGCGTGACGCTTGGCTATCTGGCCAAGCGCCACCTTGATTCCATCGGGAATGACCGGGCCCGGCACCAGACAGAAAGCACGCTCCTTGAAAGCCATATCCTGCCTCATCTCGGCCATTTGAGACCCGATGAGATAACTCCGGCATACATGTCAGAGTGGTTCGATGTAACTAGCCAGAAAGAGTTGCTCGATCAGGTCACGATCAACAAGCTGAAATCGCTGTTGAAACAGCTCGGCGTCCAGAACCTGGAAGATGCGGAGAACATGGCGCTTAGCCGAAGAGCCACGCTCGAGCGGTATCTGAGCGATGATGAAGTCAAGCGCCTGAACAAAGCCGTTGCAGAAAGTCACAACCAGCAGCTCAGATATCTGGTCTCGCTCCTCATGATCACAGGCGTGAGGCAGCGCGACTTGATGGATGCGCAATGGGATCACTTCGATCTTGAAGCCGGATTATGGCACATGCCGGTTGGATCCAATGACGAAACGCGAGAAGTCCGCCTTTCCAATGAGGCAATCGACCTCATTGATGAATTACCTCGCCTTGATGGCTGTCCCTATCTGCTCGCCAATCCCAAGACCGGAATGCCATACAAGTCCTTTGCAAGCAGTTGGCAGACCGTGCTCGAGAAGGCGGACCTGTACGGACTGGAGATTGACGATGTCCGCAACTGCGTCGAGACCCAACACAAGGCCAAAATGACGCCAACCGGCGCAGGCGAGGCGGACCAGGTCTTGTCAGCGCGGTCTCTCAATTCTTGATGGGAAGGCAATGGGTGCTGCCTCCAGACAGGGGCCAAACCTCCGCATTTCTCTACCACAAACAGGTTTCCCTTGCCCGCGGCGATGAGCAGGATGGTTCTCTGCATTTGGCAGGGGCACAACGGCCTTACTGTTGGAAAGGCAACTGGTGTAATCCAATGTAGGGATAACCGACAATCATTGGCTGTCCATGCCTCGGCGCCGTGCTGCTACGCGATGCGACAAGACCGCCCTATCCTACGTCAGCTTCCTAAATCCCGCTCTTGTCTGCAGGTAATCGCCTCACGTCGTCAACAGAACCTAGTCCACAATCCGACAGAAACGCCCTCCGAAGAAACCCAGCGGGCGTAGATCGTGCTGGGCATTGAGCGATGTGACTTCGCCGAAGATCATGGTGTGATCGCCTGCCGGATAGACTGACCACTGGCGGCACTCGATCTGGCCAAGGGCACCTGCGACCACAGGCAGACCGCTCCCGGTCCAAACGAAGTCATCCGCCTGCAACTGCGTATCCCCGCGCGAGGCGCAGCGGCGGGCTATATCCTGCTGATCCTCGCCAAGAATGCTGATTGCGAAGTCGTTCGCCTCGGCAAAGGCATCGAACTGGCTCGATGAGTTTTGAATGCTCCAGCACACCAGCATCGGATCGAGCGACACAGAGACAAAGGAGTTGGCCGTTATACCGCTTGGCTTCTTATCTGCAGAGCCCATGGAGACGATGCAGACACCGGTCGAAAACAAGCCCATCACACTGCGGAACTCAGCCGGGTCCACCTGGCCTACCGACCTGCTATCTTGCACTGGTTTATCCGCCCTTCGCATAGCCCCGCGCGTTTCCCGAGTGCCGCGCATTTGTCAATCGAACGACTGTCCAAACGGCCCATCGCACGATCAGTGCCCGACGTTTGCGATTCTCGCTTTCTCGAAAGACAAATCGATAGCAAAATCTCGGGCACTCTTGCGCAGTTTGCACGTTGAACAGCGAAAGACGTGCAATTTGTTCGAACCAAGTCAAGCCAAGGGACAGCCAAGTGATCAATCGCGTTGGAGAAGCGCTGAAAGACTTTCTCAAACAGGAAAGCGCAGGAGGTATCGTGTTGATCGCCTCAGCGGCGCTTGCTTTGATCATCGCCAACAGCCCGCTAGCTGACGCTTACTTCGGGACGCTGGGCACAAAGCTGAACGTCTCGTTTGGAGCTTTCGAGATCAACAAGGCGCTGTTGCTGTGGATCAATGATGGTCTGATGGCCATCTTCTTTTTCCTCATCGGTCTGGAAGTGAAACGCGAGATCATCGACGGACAGCTGTCGAGCTGGGACAAGGCATCGCTACCACTGGCGGCAGCGATCGGTGGTATGGCCATTCCAGCGACAATCTTCGTCGCATTCAACTGGAACTCGCCGGAAAGCATCGGCGGGTGGGCCATTCCGGCGGCGACTGACATCGCCTTTGCACTCGGCATTCTCTCACTGCTCGGTCCGCGCGTGCCGGTGGCCTTGAAGGCTTTATTGCTGGCAATTGCCGTCATCGACGATATCGGCGCGATCACGGTTATCGCGCTATTCTATTCCGGCGAGATCAAGATCGATATGCTGATCGGCGGAGCGGTCATGCTTGGATTGCTGTTCGCGGTGAACCGCCTGCGGATCGCATCCAGCATTCCCTATGTCCTGCTGACCGTCATCATGTGGGTGTTCGTGCTCAAATCAGGTGTTCACGCGACACTTGCAGGGGTTACGGCGGCGATGATGGTGCCAATGGTCGCACGCAAGGATGTGCACCTGCTCGAACATATGGAGCATGCCCTGCACAAATGGGTGGCATTCCTGATCATCCCGATCTTCGGCTTTGCCAATGCTGGGGTAACCCTCATCGGTCTGTCGCCAGCTTCCCTGCTCGAGCCTTTGCCACTTGGCATTGCGCTGGGGCTTCTGATCGGCAAGCAGATCGGGATTGTTGGCTTCGCCTTCATTGCAGTGAAGGCTGGGATAGCAAAGCTGCCCGACAATGTCGGTTGGCGGAAAATTCACGGATTGTCGCTGCTGGCGGCGATCGGTTTCACCATGAGCCTGTTCATCGGCAACCTCGCGTTTACCGACCCGGCACAGGTCGATGCGGTGAAGCTCGGTGTTCTTGCCGGCTCGCTGGTTGCAGCGCTGACGGGCTATTTCCTGCTCAAGTCGTCGTTGGCTGATGTGCCAGCCGATAAGTCAGACAAGATTGCTGCCGCCTACGCCGAGTAAGGCCCCGACTGCGCGAGCATGATGGAGCTCACCTAAGATGCAACCAACCGTGCAGGACATGCAGGTCAACGGGATCAGCCTCGCCTATTTCGAATGGCCCGGCGCATCCGACAATCACGAACCTCCGCTGGTCTTTGCGCATGCGACCGGTTTTCACGCCCGGGTTTGGGACGCGATCATCGCGCATTTCCCAGACCGGCGGGTGCTTTCGCTTGACCTGCGCGGTCATGGCAGATCCGATGGCGGGCCGATCGAGCACTGGAACGAGCTGGTCGGGGATGTCTGTGCCTTCGTTGATGAACTTGGCATTCGCGGCGCAGTCGGCATCGGCCATTCCATGGGTGCTCATACGTTGTTGCAGGCGGCACAGGATCGCCCAGGCGCGTTCGGCCAGTTGGTGCTGTTTGATCCCGTGATACTCGCACCCGAATTCTACACTCCATGCGAGCCGCTGTTTACCGCCGACAACCCGCATCCGGCGAGCCGCCGCAAACGCGATTTCGCCTCCCCAGAAGCGATGATTGAGCGGTTTCGCGACCGTGATCCCTACGACATCTTCGATCCTCGCGTATTTGAGGACTATTGCCGTTTTGGCCTGACCAAACGTGAAAGCGATGCCGGCTATGAACTTGCCTGCGCACCCGAAGTCGAAGCAAGTGTCTACGCGTCCAGCCGCAGCAACGCCGCGATCCACGAAACCGCTAGAAACGTGAACATTCCGGTGCTGGTCGTGCGGGCGAAACAGAGCGATGCTCAGGATTTCAAGGGCTCGCCCACCTGGCCGGAGCTTGCTGCGATCCTACCCAAGGGCAAAGATATGCACCGGCCAGATCGCACACACTTCCATCCGTTCGAAGACCCGACGGATGCCGCGCGGATCATCAAGGAAGCTATGGACGGCTAGGCAGCGGCCGCAACGCCGTTAGCCACTTCCAACAGATCTGCAAAATCCGCCCGCGCCTGCGCGATATCCTGGGCGTTGGGTTTTACCACATTGCTGCGGATGAGCGTGGCCAGCCCGCCATAAAAATGCACCAACTGTTCGCGCAGCGGATTGTCCTGAGCGACCGACCGCGCCAGCCACAATGCGATGCCATGCGCGCGTGACAGGGTTTCGCGTGAGGCGTTCGCCTGATTGCGATCCATGGCGGCCAAGGCCTGACCCAGCGCCTGAACCACCTCTTCAAGGCAAATGCGGGTGAGATCGCTGCTTGCCGAAGCCTCGATCCGGGCATCCAGGTCAACCCGGCGATAAGCGGCGGCAGGGTTCTGTTTAAGCATCTGCATGGCGTCCTGTCCTTAGTTATCGCCCAGCTCGAATTGCTGCTGAAGGAACGTCAGCGTCGATTGCGAAGAGGCAATCCTCTGTTCGGCGCGGATCAGATCACGGGTCAAGCGCTGGCGCAGGTTTTCCTGCTGATCGGCGATGTTTTCGAGCCGCTCGTCATTGCGCTCGATCTGGCCTTCATACCGCTCAACCGAGCCGCCCAGCGACCCCGGGTTGGTGATCAATGTGTTGTCACGCGCAAAACGATCGACCGTCGCGAACACGCCAAAGGGGCCATTGGTGAACATTGCGGCAGTCGCTTCCGGGTTTGCGGCCAGCGTTTCTTCCAGCCGCGCGGAATCGAGCCGAAACGTACCATCGCGATTGAGTGCGAGGCCGAGATCGGCGAACGTACTCGGCTCGCCTTCCTCAGCGCCCGGCATCACGACCTCGCTGGTAAACCGTCCAAGATCCCGGCGCAATTCGCGCGCGCCCGGATCATTGCTCAGCTCGCGACCCTGGGACGCAAACTCGTTGACCTGCTGCGCGATGTCATTCAGCGCCGCAACGAAATCGTTCATCACTGCGGTGATCGCGCTGGTATCGTTCGAAAACTCAATCATCGTTGGCGAGCCTGTGTTGGTGTCCGTCAATTCCAACGTCATACCTTCGGGCAATCCGCTGACCGTGTTGTTGGCGCTGCTAAGCTGCACGGTATCCAGCGAAAACAGCGCGTCTTGCGAAGTCTGGCGCAATTGACCGGCGTCTGTGGCGGGACTCCACGCAAGATAGCTCAGGTCACCAGGCGTCGCGCTGGGTGAGCCCACAGCGCTTGTCGCCTCCAGAACAAAGCCGCTTGCTGCTCCTTCCTGGCCCTTGATCACCAGCTGCGCGCCATTGGTGCCATTGGCGACATAGGCATCAAGCGAGCCATTGCTCGCGCTCCTGATCTTGGATGCGAGGTCGTCGAGCGTGTCGTCCGCATCAGCGTCAATATTGAGTGCCGCCTGATCCGTATCTTCGGCAAAGCTGCTTCCGGTGACCGTACCAAAGCGGATGGTGAGGCTGCCCTCACCCACAAGATCGCTGCCGCTGGGATAGCCTTGCGACACCAGCGTCTGACTTTGTGCGAGCTGAGTGACTTCCAGGGAGTAGGTGCCGCTCGGGTTGCTGCCCGTCGCGGTCGACACGTTGGCGACAGCCGAGTTTCCGATTGACGCGCGCGGGGAGAGATCTCCGTTGCGAACCCGGTCGCCGAGCGCGCTGGCTAGGCTCGTCAAAGAGTTGCGCAGCACTGATGCTGCCGAGATTCGGGCCTCAAGCCGCTCATTGCGGTTCTGCAAGTCCGTCCGCTGGAATGAATAGGTCGCATCTGAAAGATCGTCGGCAAGCTGGATGAAATTGACACCGCTGCCTGCGCCAAGCGCGGAGATGATTGAGGAGCCGGGATTTTCCATGCCTTTCAGAACGGCATGTCGCGCCTACTCTTAAGCTCCAGAGTTGGGCGTTGCTTCCAACTGCCCCTCGGCATCGAACCGCAACTCCACCGGGACTTCGATCTTTGGCTCGACCGGGGTTTCGCCGCGCTTCAATGACATCACGAATGCGACCAGCGCGGCGATCGCGATATACAGCTCCTCGCGCACCATCTGGTTCGCACGCGTGGTAAAATAGACCGCTCTTGCCAGCTGCGGGTATTGCAGGACCGGCAGGTTGCCCTCGGCCGCTAGTTCACGCATGGCCAAAGCCGTCTCACCGCGACCCTTTGCCAAAACCACCGGGGCGGGCGCAAGCGCAGGATCGTAAGTCAGAGCTACGGAGAAATGCGCCGGGTTGACGATCACGAACTGTGCGTCCTTCATCGCACCGGCAACACTGCCACGAACGAGATCGCGCTGACGTTGTCTCCGGGCCATCTTCACCTCCGGCGATCCTTCGGTTTGCTTGGCCTCGTCGCGCATGTCCTGATGGCTCATCTTTAGCCGCTTTGATCGCTGAAACACCTGCAACGGATAGTCCACCAAGGCGATGACCAGCAGGCCGACGGTCAGCAGGCCGACCAGCGTCACTCCAGCGTCCCACGCATAGGCCAGCTGAGCCTGAAGCGAACCACGGCCAAGGCCGAGCACGCCGCTAAGGCTATTTTCTGCCCACCATCCGGCGATCGACACCAGCAGCACCAGTTTTAGGATACTCTTGCCGAGCTCGATCAGTCCCTGCAGACCGAATATCCGTTTCAACCCGTTCAGCGGATTGATCCGCGATCCTTTAGGCTGGATATTGGCCGGGACAAAGCGACCTTCGCCCAAAAGCAATTGTGAAGCGACAGTGATGGCGATCACCGCGAGGCCAATCGCAAAGATCGGCGGCAGCATGGCCTCAGCTGCGAATGCGAAGATCATACCCGGCACGAGACTATCGAGCGCGCTGTGATCAAAGCGAAAGCTGGCGAAAGCGATGCGGGTCAGACTTTCGTACAGCCACGGTCCGACCATCAGCAGCATGATCCCGCCGACGGCCATCGCGGCGGCAGTACCAGCCTCCTTTGATCGGAGAACGTCGCCTTTCTGGGCGGCGTCGCGTTTCTTCTTTTCTGTTGGCTCGAATGTCTTTTCGCCGGAGGTTTCCTCGCTCATGCAGCACCCACCAGCGTTTCCAGAAGCCCTGCTGACTGGGTTATCGCGGCTTCAAGCAGACCGATAAATTGCTCTATCACAATCGGCATGACGACGATCAGCGCGGCAATCCCGGCAAGCACACCTGCCGGCAGACCCAGCGCGAACAGGTTGAGCGCCGGGGCGGACCGCGAGATCACGCCCGTGACCAACTGCACCAGCAACAGAACCAGCACGACTGGCAAGGCGATGGCAGCCGCTGTGGCAAAGCCATACCCCATGAACAAGACGATATCCCTGCCCATGTCCTCGCGAAGCGCGAATGAGCCCGCCGGGAGCAGGCGATAGCTCTCGATCAGTAGCTCAAACCACAGCAAATGCCCGCCAATCGCGAAGAACAGCAGCGTTAGAATCAGCGAGAAGTAGGTGCCGATGGCGCCCGATTGCGCGCCACTAGTCGGATCAATCGATGTGGCAATGGCAAGGCCCATCGTCCCCGCTATCTGCTCGGCCGCGACAAGGGGGACCGCAAAGGCGACTTGCAGTACAAAACCGAGCGCGGTCCCGATCACGATTTCCTGTACGACCGCAAGGATGGCAGCGAAGCTCATCATATCCGGCAGTTCGGGGAGTGGAATCCAGATCGCGACAAAGACCGCGAAGGCCAGAGCCAGCAAGGCGCGCAGCTGAAACGGCACCGACATGCCGCCCAGCATCGGCGCAGCGAGCAATGCGGCACCAACCCGTACGGACAGAAACAGCACCTGCCAAAGCTGCTGATCAAGCGAGCCGAAACCGGGATCGAGGATGTTCATGGCTCGGCCCGACCGCAATCTAGACTACAGAGCGATTGAGGCGATCTGCGCGAATATCTCGCGCAGAAAATCACCGAGCAGCGCCATCATTGTGCCGCCCAGGACCACGAAGACCAGCGCCACAATCCCTAGCTTCGGGACGAAGGTGAGCGTTTGTTCGTTGACCGAAGTCGCCGCCTGAATGATCCCGACGATCAGGCCAATCGCCAGTGCTGACATCAGCACTGGACCAGCGATCAACGCGGTGACCCACAGGGTCTGATCGGCGAGCGCCAGAAGTTGGGCATCTTCCTGCATATCATTCGGCTCCTCAGGCGAAGCTCATGGCGAGGCTACCCATCAGCAGCGCCCAGCCATCGACCAGCACGAACAGCAGAAGCTTGAAGGGAAGGGAAACGATAGTCGGCGAAAGCATCATCATGCCGAGACTCATCAAGACGCTGGCGACCACAAGGTCGATCACCAGGAATGGCAGGAACAGCATGAATCCGATCTGGAATGCGGTTTCAAGCTCGCTGGTAACAAACGCAGGAAGCAGGATGGAGAACGGAATGTCGTCAGTATCGGTGAACTGTCCAACTCCGGCCAGATCAGCGAACATCAACAGGTTCACTTCGCGCGTCTGGCGCAGCATGAATTCGTGAAACGCTTCGCCAGCACTGGCAATGGCGGCATCGGCGCTGAGCGCGCCGGTAGCGTATGGCTCGATCGCGGCCGCATTCACAGCGGACAGGGT
This sequence comes from Pseudomonadota bacterium, assembly GCA_039195235.1. Lineage (GTDB taxonomy): Bacteria > Pseudomonadota > Alphaproteobacteria > Sphingomonadales > Sphingomonadaceae > Erythrobacter. The sequence continues at coordinate 105,173 of JBCCVO010000003.1, read as the reverse complement.
CGGTGCCATGACAAACAGCGAAAGGAACAGTGACAGACCCACCAGCACCTGCGTCGGCGGAGAGCCTTGCAGGCCAATCGCTTGCCGCAAGATCGAGAGCACTACGAGAATTCTCAGAAAGCTCGTCATCATCAGCACCAAAGCGGGCAAGATGGTGAGCAGGCTCATCACAATGAGCAGCTGCAGTGAGAAGGTCAGCGGCGTGCCTTCCTCCTCCTCGCCGCTGCCAAGCGCGCGCTCAATTGCTGCGCCTATGCCGACAGGTTCGGCAGCGGGCGTCGCTGCCATTGCTATGTCGGGGAGCGCAAACATGGTTAATGCGCAGGCACATAACGCGGCCATCAAGAGTGGCATCCGTCGCATCAGTCGTGCTCGACCGTATTGTCTTCGGACGGGTCGATTTCCCGCGCGCCAGCCTCGCCTAGCCGAACCAGTCCGTGGCGGGAACACCCGAGCAGGATCTCACGATCATGAAAGCGAACAACCGCAAGTTTCAGGCCTGGCGCGACCAGACTGGTTTCGATCAAGTGCAGCGCACGTCCGGCGTTCTGCGCACCGACCATCCGGCCCTGCAAGAACTTCGTGAGTTTGAGGCTGCCCCAGATGAGCAACACCAGCACAGGCAGCAAGAGTGCCAACCGCGCGAAGTATTCGACCATCATGTCACTGCGCCTGCTGATCTGGCGCGGCAGGTTCTGGCGTCGGAGCGGTCTTCTCCGGCGAGGGAGTGGCCCCTCCGTCATCGCCTGCGAGGCTGACAATGCGCAGTGCAAAGCGACCATCTTCTGCGACCACCTCGCCCTGCGCGATGACCCTGCCATTGGCGGTCACATCGAGCAGTTCGTCGGTCAGCCGGTTCAGCGGAACAACCGAGCCCTCTCCAAGCGCAAGAACGTCCCTCAACGGCATGTCCGTCCGCCCGAGCTCCACCGAAAGCCGTACGGTGACATCGCCAAAGCGATGGATGGCAGGATTGAAAGCGTTCATGTGTTTGCAGCCCCCTGGCTGATGCGGGTAAGACGAATCGCCATGCGATCCTCAAGCGTGCCGACGCTGCCATGTGCGACCAGTTTAGATCCGGTGCGCAGCGGAACTTCGCGTGCCACCGCGAGCGGGATGTGATCTCCCGGCGCGAGCCGATCGAGCTTGCCGAGCGACAGCTCAAACTCGGCCAGCACGGCTTTGATGGGCAGTGGGATCGCGCCAAACGGACCTTCGCCGGGGCCAATTACTTGGCCGGGCTTGGCACCGCTCTTGGTCGACGATCCGAGACCGGGCAGCATACTATCGAGCCGGTCCGATGGCATTGCGATCAAGGCCTTCCAGCTCTGTCCGCTTTCGGCTTGCAGCTGGATTTCGAGGCTCGCGCAAGACGTCGCGGGGTCGAATGGTTTCAGCCGTGCTGCGCTTTCGCTACGGACGATCACATCGCCCTGGACTGATGTACCTTCTTCGCCGGAACTCACTTCGGTGATGGACTGAGCAACGATCGTTGCAACCTGATCGATGAGCAGGCTTGCGGAGCGTGGCAATTGCTCCGGTACGTCGTCCGGCATTGCACCATCACCGCCGAATGATCGATCGGTCAGCGCTACCGCAGTTGCGCAATCGAAGGAGAGCAGAATTGTCCGCTCAGTCTCGCCGCACCGCAGCAGGCTGTTGGCTGCGACACCGCCGATCCTTTCGAAGATTTGTTCACCAGTGCACCATTCAGGCTCGCTGATCGAAACAGATAACCTCCCGCCCGCGAGCAGCGATCCGAGCCCTTCAGAAAGCGACCGACCGACATCGCGGCGCCACGCGGCGAGGAACTCGCTGCGATCCTCCGGCCTCGGTCCACAAGCGGTCAGCTCAGCGCAATGCTGCGCCAGGGCCCGCGCGGGCGCAAAACTCTGCGCCATATTCATTGGACTAGGAACGCTTCGAAATGGACCGCATCGATCCCGCCAAAGCCCTCATTCTCTTCCAGCACCGCGTTGACCGCGTCGGCCAATCGGCCCGAAAGTTTCTTGCGCCCCTCAGGATCGAAGACGTCCTCTTCAGGCGTCGCGGCAAGCTGCACTAGAATCGCGGAACGGATCGCCAGTTCATGGTTGTTCACCCATTGCAGGACCCGGCCATCATGCTGGGTCGATACTGCAAGATCGACCTGGATAAGGCCGGGTGAATTCGCGAGATTTGAGGTGAAGCTCTCTTCAAAGCTGTAATAAGCGGTACGGTATTCGCTTCCACCCTCACCGTAGACGGTCTCTCCACCATCCTTGTCCTTGCTTCCTCCGACGGGCTCGTACGGATCGCTCTCGCCTTTCAGGACCAGCTTCGGAACGTCGGGTGCGGCCTCTTCTGCACCACCCAGCAGGCCGGCGGCAAAGGCACCATATGCACCGCCCGCACCTGCGCCGAGCAGCAAGACAGCGCCAAACACCATCTTGATCATGCCGCCCTTGGGCTTGGCCTCACCGTCTTTGGCATCTGCTGTATCGGCAGCCTTGGCCATAAAACTCTACTCCTCAAGACAGTCAATAGGTCGGGTCACGCGAAAACTCCGCCTTCGCCACCAGATGGCGAGTTGGGTGACAATGCGCTTGATCGACGACTTTCATCGAGCTCCCGTTGTGCATCCCCCTGTTGGTCCAAACGTGGTTGAGGGAACCCTTGAGCAGACCCTGGGGAAGACCCGTAGCGCTGGTCCGACCCACCGCCTGATCCTCCAAACCAGCCTGATGATGCACTGTTCGAACCCTGTTCCTGACCACGCTGATTGTTCGTGCCTGCGGTTTCGCTTGCTGCGCCGACCACACGTTCATTCAGCGCCGCCTGGATCGCCGGAACGAAGCCCGGATCGCGGCTGGCAAGGGTCGCGCGCAAGTCTCCACCGGCAGCCTCTAGGCGCATGTTCACAAATCCGAACTCGGCATGGCGCAGCGTCAACTCAGGTCGTGATGCCCGACCAGTTTCTCGCGCCTCGGTTAATTGTTCGATCGCTTGCTCCACCTGCGGCAAGCCCCGCAGTTCAGACCGTATTTCAGCAGGTTGTAGTCCTACAGTGATCGGGGATTGGCCAACTGGAGCTGCCTGTGTCGAAGCAATTTGAGCGGGTGTGACCTCCCCAGAAGCCGGGGTCATGGTCGCAGACATGATTGATTGCTGCGCCGGAGCGACCGGATCAATAGCCCGCCGCACCGCCGACCTTTCGATCTCGGACGGTTCGGCCGACTCTTCGGTTTGGGCTCTTGCGATCTGAACCGGAGTCCGCGGCTCAGAAACAGTCCGGTTCTGGACTGGTACGGGGCGATTGCTCGCAACTTCCCGTTCCGGGACGCGCTTTTCGTCGAGCAGGGTTTTGTCCGGCTGGATCGCAGATTCTTCGACCGGCTGCATTGGCGCGTCCTCGGACTTGTCCAAATCCTTGCGTTTCGCAGCCTCGATGCGGGTCGAACTCGCAGGCACTGCTGCACCAATGACTTGCGCAAAACGCTCGTCAGGTGTGGCCTCTTCAACCCGGACATTCTCAGTTTCAGCGGTCGTGGGCGATCGAAAAGCGGTATCCAGTCCCGCCGTTCTCACTTCGCTTTGCGGCTCGCCATGTTTGGCGGTCATCGCCCCGGCTGATCGGGGAGCAATGCCGCCTGTGATCAGAGTTGCTGGATCGACCGGTTCGGTCACAGGTTGTGACTGAGCTACCGAGACCCTGCCTTCGGGCAATGTCGCCACCCAACGGTCCGACCGGTCCGGCGTCGGTTTGCCGCTGGGCGGCACAAAACTTCCGGGCTCTTGATCGACCACCGGCACAGGCCCCGCTGTGACAATTGCTGCGTCACCAGGTGCTTGCAGAGCGAGATCGGTCTCGGTTACTTCAAGAGCGGATGCAAACAATCCCTCCTGCGCTGCCATGTCAGTGCCCTCGCTTGGCTTGCCGTCATGCATTGGCTTTTTCGTCCCGAAAGCGGGGTCAGAAACGCTTACTGATGAGGGCGATGCGGGGATTGTAGGGATCATCGATTGGTCCTTGAATTGAACTGCGTGGATGGCTGATCTTCAGTTTGCAACTTGCGTGCCAGCCGATCAGTACGCGTCGGAGCAATCGGCTCCGCCCGGGCAGCATCAGCTCGGCGCACAGCCTCCAGCGCATCGTCGGCATAGTCTTGAAGCTTACGGTATTTGTTCTCCGCTACCGCCAGCGTTTCGCTCTGCCAGTCGGCCTGTTGGCGGGCATCCAAGCGCGCCTGTTCTGCATTGACGGCCAGCCCGGCAAGTCCGCATGCCAGCCGCTGCAGCTCTCGCAGATCAGCTGCCCCGGCTTCACGCTGTCTCGCGCTGTAATCACTGGCCAGTGTGCGGCTGCGATCGACCAGCGACGTGCTCTTTTCCAGTTCATCCAAGGTGCCTGCCAGCGATGTCATAGCTTCGCGCCGCGCGACCCGCGCAAGCATAACTTGGCGCTTGGCCAGCCGAAGTCGGCGTCGCTCACGCATGTGCATTGCTCATTGCCGCCTGAGGCAAAACGCTCAGCAATTGACTGATCGAATCGGACAAACTCACAGCCAAGCCACGAGGCTGCTGAAGAAACGCGTCGATTTGCGAGGAATGCTCCAAGGCCTGATCAAGAACGGGATCGGAACCGGCGCGATAGGCGCCCATCATCACCAGATCGCGATTGTCTTCGCGGGCGGCGATCAGCGCACGCAATCGACGCGCTGATTCCCCAATTTCGTCGGGCACCAGATCGTGCATCACCCGGCTGAGCGAGGCGGGGATGTCGATGGCTGGGTAGTGACCACGCTGCGCCAGATCGCGCGATAACAGGATGTGCCCGTCAAGGATTGCACGGGCTGTATCGACCACTGGATCCTGAGCATCATCGCCATCGGCCAGCACTGTGTAGAGACCGGTCACCGCGCCGCCCGTACGGGCGGAATTGCCCGCTCGCTCGACCAGTTTCGTAATCGCAGCAAGTGCCGAGGGCGGATAGCCCCGCGCCGCGCCGGGTTCGCCCAGCACTAGCGCAAGTTCGCGTGCAGCGTGGGCAACACGGGTAAGGCTGTCCAGGATCAGCATCACGCGCTTGCCCTGTGCGCGGAAATACTCGGCAACAGAGCTTGCATATTGGGCTGCACGCAACCGTAAATTGGGTGCATGATCGGCGGGAACCGCGACCACGACCAGCCGCCCACGCTGGGCCCCGGTCATGTGTCTTGCCACAAAATCAGAGACCTCTCGAGCGCGCTCACCAATCAGCGCAACGACCGTTATGTCAGCGACTGCATGGCTGGCAATGGTATCGATCAATACTGATTTCCCCACGCCGGAGCCTGCTATAACGCCGAGCCGCTGACCAACACCCATTGTCGCAAGCGCATTGATCGCGCGAATACCGCAATCGAAGGACTCGCTGACCGGAGCACGTTCGAGAGCGCCTTCTCGGCGACCTGCCAATGGCCATTGCTGACCGAGATCGAGCGGCGGACCGTCATCTATCGGCGCGCCAAGCCCATCGACGGCCCGACCGAGCAAGGCTTCACCCACGCGTACGGTTCCCGGCTCAGCGCAGTCTCGCACCGTAGCCTCGGGCCGTAGGAGGACTGTGTCGCCAAGCAACATCATCAGGGAGTGTCCGGCGCGAAATCCGATGACTTCGGCAAGGCTTTCACCGCCGCCTTCGGTTTCGATCGCGCCGAGCGAGCCGATAGGCAAAGGCAGTCCGGCGACCTCAACGAGACCACCATCGCAAGCGACCACCCGACCGGTAAGGACCGGTCCCGATGGAATTATGGCGCTCCGCATGCGCGCCAGTTCGAGCTGCAATTCAGGGATCATCCGCGCACTGCGGCCTCAATCATGCGCCGCCATTCCACCGGCCCATCGCGCACAGCCCCATCAGGGCCTTCAAGGCGGATCGAACCGCGTTCCAAGGCGGCGTCGGGGGTGACTTGCCATTCGGCCAATGCCTCTTCGCCGACCAAGGCGATGTCATCGGGGTGAAGGTGGAGCACACAGTGGCGTGCCGCTGAACCGATGCGCTTTGCAGCAACGACGCACCGTTCGAGCAAACCGTCACGATCGATTGCGCACCCGCCCAGAACCTGACCACACAAGGCAACGACCGTCTGGGAAAGCTCGGCAGCTAGGCTATCGAGCGCAGCCTGATCGAATTCGCGGAATGCAACGCGCAACGCGCGCTGTTGAGCCAGCATCTCCTGCGCCTCTGCTTCTGCTGCGGCACGGCCTTTGGCTTCGCCTTCAGCAAAGGCGATGGCCAAGGCATCATGGCCGCTCTCTTCAGGAGGCATATGCTCCATGACCGACATGGTCGGTGACGCGGAAGCAGCCACAAATGGAGCGCCCGCGACAAACCCTTCGCGCGCCGATATCGCCGCGACCCAGCTGGGAACCCCACTTGGTGTGGCGCCTGCCTGTTCAATCCACTCAGACGAACTCGCCATCGTCGCTTCCCATCGCAATTTCACCCTGATCAACCAGCGCACGGGCCACTTCGACGATCTTGCGCTGTGCGGCCTGCACCTCGCTCTTGGCCAGGCGGCCACGCATATCGATATCGTCGCGAATGCCATCGGCGGCGCGGCTCGACATCGACATAAAGAAGGGTTCGCGTTGACCTTCCTTGAGACCCTTGAGCGCATCGACGAGAGCTTCGTTGTCGACGTCGCGTAGCAGACGACCCATGTCCTTTGATCCGAGGTCGAGCAGCATTTCGAAGGTGAACATCTCCTCTTCAATCGCTTCAGCGAGTCTCTCATCACGCTGGGCGATCGCGGGCAGAACGGTCCGTGCCAGCTCGCCCTCGGCCAGGTTGATAAGGTTTGCGGCCTCGCGCGGTCCGCCGAGTACCAAAGCGTTGGCTCCGAAGTTTGTGCCGATCCTCTGCGACAGAAGGCTGTCGATCATCGCCATAGCCTGTGCGGACACAGGCCCGATTTTTGCGACCCGAGCAACCACCGAAGACTGAATCTCCTCTGCGAGCCCCGAAAGCACCTCGGCGGCCGGTTCGGGCTCCAACAGCAGCAGGAGCGCGGCGATAACTTGCGGGTGCTCATCTTCGACCAGCTTCAGCAGCACATTGGGCGCGAGCCAGCGCGCCATTTCGATGCTGCGGGGTCGGGCCTCCGGCTCGATCCGCTGCATCATGCTCTCGGCCTTGGTGCTGCCGAGCGAGCGTTCGAGCAGGACGCGCACCTGAACACTGCGATCGCGTGCGGGCAGGATATCTCTATCGGCTTCGCTGACAAAGTCCTGCAATGCCTCGGCGATGCTGCCCTGATCGATCTCGCCCAGCGCCACCATCGCACCGCCGATCCGTTCAAGCTCGCTCGGGCCGAGCCGAGACAGCAGCGCCGCGGCTTCGTCATCGCCAAGCAGCATAAGGAACACCGCCGCCCTATCGGCGCGGCTCAGTGTGGGACCGTTGTCCTGTGTGCCGACATCATCGATATCGATCGTATCTTCGCTGGTCATCAACCGGCTCCCTCACCGGTCGGTTCTGGCGGAGCCTGGAGCATGCGCTGGAGCGCTTCGACCGCGCGTTCTGGCTGAGCCACCGCAAGCTGCCTTGCCAGCTCGACTTGTTGCGGGAGGTCACCAATGCCTGTGCTGGGCGAGAAGTCGGCTTGCTGCAACGCGACGTCTGACTCGCGGCCCCCATCTGGAGCGGCCAGTTCGGGTACGCCGTCGCCATCAGGCGCCTCTTCCGATTTCGGGCCGCGCATACGATTGATGAGCGGGCGGACCGCCATCAGCAGGACCAGCAGTACGACAAGTAACGCCGTACCATAGCGCAGCGCCATAGCGAACCATGGCTGCTCATAGAATGCCAGAGGAGCGAGCTCGGTGGATTCAAAGGCGCTGACCACGACCTCAACCTGATCGCCGCGATCATCGCTCGCGCCCACTGCGGCGCTGACAAGGGATTGAACCTGTTCAGCGGTTAACGGGGTCGCCGCTGCGAGCGCTTCCTGGCTGATCGCCACCGCTACCGAAAGCTTGACCAGCCCACCCGGACGGGTCGCAGTCACGGCGACTTCGCGGCCCAGTTCGTAGTTTCGCGTAGCTGAACTCTCGGTATCGGTCGGCGTTGCTGCCGTACCCTCTTTGCTTTCTGCCGCTGCTCCATTCGGATCGGGTGCACCGTCGACGAGTTCAGCATCCGGTGGCGGGGTGTTTGCTGTAACTCCAGGAATTCCGCCTACGCCAGTGCCAGCAATCCGCGTTGATTTGCGCTCGCTTTCGCTGCGGATCACGCCGTCGGGATCATAGCTTTCACGCGCGGAAGTGATTTCGTTCTGATCGAGTTCAACCTGGACCTGGCTGGAGAAGTTCCCCTCGCCCAGCAAGGGCATCAGCAGCGAACTGACCTGCTCACGCAGTTTGGCTTCGAATTCGCGCTGCAGCGTCAGCCCATCCAACGCTTCCTCGCGCTCGGACGATAACAACCGCCCGTTCTGGTCAACCACGCGCACGGCGTCGGATGCCAGACCCGGGACCGAACCCGAGACGAGATTGACTATCGCTTCCACCTGACTTTGGGAAAGCGAGCGGCCGCTTACAAGCCGCACCATGACAGACGCGCTTGGCGGGCTGCCATTGCGGACGAATACAGAGCGTTCAGGCGTAGCAAGGTGCACACGCACCGCCTCGATCCCATCGATCTCGCGAATGGTCAGCATCAACTCGCGCTCGCGCGCCATCTTGAGGCGCTCACCTTCCAGGGTACGGCTTGAACCAAGGGGGATGGAATCAAGCATGTCGGTCGCACCTTGCGGGGCGGCTAGACCTGCGTCGCTCGCGACCAGCATCCGAGCGCGATAGACATCGTCTTCCGCCACGGTGAGCATACCCGTGCCGCTGTCGATAGAGTAAGCAATGCCGCCACGCTCAAGCGCTTCGACCACCTTGCCACGCTCACTATCGGACAGGCTTGAATAGAGGATCCGCTGTGGCCCTTGCGCAATGGCAAGATACAAGGCGGCGATAATGGCAATCGTCCCTACCCCGATGATGGCAGGCAGCGCGCGCTTAAAGGCGGACTGGCTGGCGAATTGCGAAAGCCTCATGCGCCAGTCTCCAGATACAGCCATGCTGACCGGGGCGTTGGAAACTGGCAGATCTGCGCCGTCAGCAGGAACCGGAAGTGCTGCGTCAGCCACCTATCAGCTCCCCATCCGCATGATGTCTTGGTAGGCGGTCAGCAACTTGTTCCGGACCTGCAGAGTCGCCTCGAAAGCGACGCCGGCTTCCTGCCGCGCCAGCATAACTTGCGCGATATCGGTCACCTCGCCGCGTTCATAGGCGGCAGCCATGTCCGCTGACCGGCGCTGCGTCGCGCTGACCTGTTCGAGCGCATTGCCCAGTGTTTCGCCGAAATCGGCGATGGGCGGAACGGTGTTTGCAGGAGCCGGGCCCTGGGTGTCGGTCGGGCCCGATGCAGCCCGCACATCCTTAAGCGCCTGGCTGCGCGCCAGGACTTCCTGTCGCAGCGCCATAACGTCTTGCAGGCCGGGTGTAGGACGAATGGCGCTCACCGCTCATTTCCTGCCAGGAGCAGTCCGGATTCGCGCATTGAAGCCATGCGATAACGCAACGTTCGCTCCGAAATGCCAAGGCTCTGCGCAGTTTTCGCGCGGTGACCGTTGTTCTGATCGAGCGCATCGAGGATCGCTTGTGCTTCTGATTGAAACGCAATGTCTGACAGCGAACCATTCGGTGTGCCTGTCACGAGCGGGCGATTTTCCATCGGAGCGACAGTCCCGTCAGCCGAGACAGACCGCACCGGCTGGTCGAAGATGATGTGTTCCGAGCCGATCCGCGGTTCGTCTCCTGCCAGCAGGATCGCACGGCGGATGACGTTCTCCAGCTCGCGAACATTGCCCGGCCACGCATGCGTTTCCAGCCGGGCAAGCGCCTGACCCGAGAGCCATTGCGGCTGATCGGGACCGCAAGCGTGACGCAGCATCATGCCAAAGGCGAGCGGAGCGATATCGGCGCGCCGATCACGTAAGGCCAAAAGTTCTAGAGGGAATACATTGATGCGGTAGAGCAAGTCCTCGCGGAATCGGCCCGCTTCCACTTCAGCAGCGAGCTTCCGGTTCGTGCAGGCTACGATGCGCGTGTCGATCGAAACCGGCTTGGTCGCGCCCAGCGGCAAGACCTCTCCTTCCTGCAAAGCGCGCAGCAGTTTCGCCTGCAGCGCCAGCGGTAACTCGCCGATCTCATCAAGCAGCAGCGTCCCACCATCGGCGGCACGGAACAATCCCTCGCGTGCTTCGCCAGCGCCGGTAAACGCCCCCTTGCGGTGACCGAACAGCAGGCCTTCCAGCATCGCTTCGGGCATCGCCGCGCAGTTCACGGCGACAAAAGGCCCCTTTGCACGCTGCGACATGCGGTGGACGAACCGTGCGAACACTTCCTTACCGGTGCCGGTCGGTCCTTCAAGCAGCACGGGAATGTCACTTTTGGCGATCCGTTCGGCAAGTGTGAGCAGGGCAAGGCTCTTTTCATCGCCTGCAATCGGCCAGCCGCCATGGGCCGCGCTAGCCAGCATTGCGGATCGCGCGGCATCCAAAGTCGCTGCACTGTAGGTGATCGCAATGCGCGTTTCGCTGAGCAGTTCTAGCCGGGTAGGATATCCTTCGCGCAAATCCAGTTCCAGCGAAGCCGCATTGCGTCCACCGGGCGGGCAGGCAAAACGACCTTCTTCGCCGAGCAGCAGGCGACCCTGCTGCCAGCTTGTCGCGAGCAGTGGTAGGGTTGGATCAAGCAGTTGGCGATGGCGATCGCGTAGCGGCGCTATGGTCGAGGCATAGCTGCCGCCATTGGCCAAGCCGTTAAGGATGTTTGCGTCGCTGGATAAATGGCTCATCTTCGCACCTGAGATCAATCTGGTGCGGCTGGAATGGTGCCTGCCCGGCCAAGATATAGAAAACTTAAGCCCTAGTAGGAGTGCGTAGGATCGCGCGCGTATGCGGGGTCTATCTACACCAGACAGGTCAATTTCAGACCTTTCCAATCAAGCCCTTAAACATTTCAGTGGTTGGTCGCTCTTAGCTTCAGCAGCTGCGACGCTTTCGCACTGTATGGACCATTCTGGAGTTTGACCAATGTCAGTAATCAACACCAACATCTCGGCCCTGCGCGCAGCGAATGCAGGCACCCAGGCCAACAACATGCTCGGCGATGCGATGGAGCGTCTCTCGACCGGTCGCCGCATCAACAGCGCGGGCGACGACGCTGCTGGCCTGTCGATCGCGACCGGTTTCACATCCGACATCCGCGCCCTCAATCAGGGGGTTCGTAACGCCAATGATGGCATCGCCCTGGCCCAGACCGCCGAAGGTGCGCTCGATGAAGTGACCAACATGCTCCAGCGTGTCCGTGAACTGGCGATCCAGTCACAGAACGGCACCCTCGACGCTGAAGATCGCGGTTTCCTCGATACGGAAGTCACTGAGCTCGCGAGCCAGATCGACGATATCCTGCAGAACACCGAGTTCAACGGCGTTGCCCTGTTCAGCACAACCAGCGGCACGGACGTCTCAGTCTCGATCCAGATCGACGCGGGTCGCAGCGTGGATATCACGAGCACCGGTATCGACGGGGCCAACCTCACTGCTGCCGCACTTGACGTATCTTCGGACACTAACGCTGCCACGGCCGTCACCAATGTAGACAGCGCGCTGAGCGACGTGAACACCACACGTTCGTCGCTGGGTGCCGGGCAAAACCGTCTTGAATCGGCAATCAACAACCTGACCACAACGTCAACCAACCTCGCCGATGCGCGTTCGAGGATCGAAGACACCGACTACTCGGCCGAAACGACCGCGCTCGCAAAGGCGCAGATCCTGGGCCAGGCCTCCACCGCCATGCTCTCCCAGGCGAACCAGTCGCAACAGAACGTCCTTTCACTGCTGCGCTAATTCGCACCCAGCCAAACACCCTCAAGGGGGCTGGCAGGCAAGCCCGGAGCTGAAAGGCTCCGGGCTTTTGCTGTCTCAGTCGCAATGAGCCGATGGCTCCAAGTCGGGGGAGAAGATGTTTAAGCGGCGGCGGTGCCCAGCTTCGCAAGCGCCTGATCAGCGAGAGACCTTGGCTCTTTCTGAAAAGCCCCAGCGGCGCCGCGCAACCGCAAGGGCCGTAATACGACCTCGATCATGTGCGGCTCTGAAAGGTCACCGTCTGAATCGGGCGACACCAGCAGCAACGCATTCTCAGCGATGCACTGGCAAATGCCGGGCGCATGCTCTTGAATGGCGTCCAGTTGCACACTCACTGGCTCAGGTTTAGCGTCATTGAGCGTGCTGCCTTTGAGCGATTTGACTGGACAGCGGGTGACGCTGGCGATCTCAACCCATTCGCAAGCGGCGCCGAGTTGCAACGCCGCTCCATATTGCGCACTGGGAAGCGGAATCCTCGCGGCAAAATACCCGTCATGCGTCGGCTTGGCTGCAATTCGCGTCTGCGCGTTATCGTCCGCACTGATATAGAACAGGGGTAGGTCGAGGGTGCGCGAGGAGTAATCGTCATAGGTTAGTCCAAGGCCAAAGCGCTTCTGCACCAACAGCGCCAGCCGCGTCGCAATATCCTCTTGCGCCAGCTCGGCGGGCACGAACATGCGGCTCGAACCGAGCATATAGAACAGACCGCGCCGCTGCATGCCGTCGCGGGCGTGATTCGGGTCGAACAACCCCACCATACGCTCGCTGCCCATGTTGACGTCATGCTCAAAGCTCTTGACCACGTCGAGTTCGTGCTGCTGCGGCAGGAACATGAAGCGCGCCAGGGTGCTGGCAGCGCCCTCGCGCCAGGCCCGCTCGCTATGTCTGTCATCCTCGCGGATCACGGGTGGATCGAGCGCGGCCCGAGCAAATTCGCAAACGCCCGCCTGCACCAACGTGCGAACCCCGCTTTGCGCCCCTTTGATGGAGCTTTCCTTGCGTATCGGTTCGCCATCCTCGGTGTAGTCGACAACCGAACCCAATTCACAGGTCGCAAGCTGTTCGATGATCGCAACGTTGCCGCACAGGGCTTCGAGGAACTCGAAATCGAAATGGCGCACGTCGATCAGGCCCTTCTTGTCGAACGCGCTGGCGGTCATCTCGCGCAGCAGCAGATAGCGCCCAGCCACATGCACATTGAATGCCTCTTGCAGCAGGTCATCGATCCGGTTCTGCGCCGATCCGTTATAGCCCAGATCGACCAGCATCAGTGTGTCGCCCGGCTGCGGATCGACCGCTGCACGCACATGTTCGATCAAGCGGTCGGCCATCGAACGAGCACGGCGGCGGGTGGTCTTTTGGCGCTGCCCTTTGCGCAGCTCAGCCAGCAAACGGGCGGCTGCTTCAGCCATTTCAACTTCGGTTTCCGCCTCGCCGACGACGCCGTCAATCTCGTTTTCGTCGAGCAGCATCTGGCGCGCCAGCGTACTCGGATTGAGGCCATGTTCGAGCGCGACGTGCCGTTCATAGGCTTCACGAGTCGTAAGTGACGCGGCGGTGGCGACAAACCGACTGATTTCGACTTGCGCGGTGCTTGGCGCTTTCCCGCCAAGCTCGTGGACCAGAAATGGCAGGTGCCCGTCACGCAGCATGAACAGCCAGTGCACCGTGCCTCCGCGTTCGCTTTCAAGGGCTTCAGCTTCTGAACGGAGCCATTGCTCATAGGCGTGGAAGACGGGACCAAGCACAGTGTAGCCAAGCGCCCCAGCAGGATGATCGAGCGTCGGCTCGTCGCGAGCAAGCAACGCGCGGTGTGGCATCAGGCCACGAATACCGTGAGCCCTTTCACCCGCGATCTGCTGACAGGCGCGCTCAAGTCGCAACCGCTGGTTTGCCGCTTTCGAAAACTGATCGAGATGCAAAGCCGGAATGCCAAGCGCACGCGCGCCTTCATAGTCAGCCTTGAGATTGTCTCCAATATGCAGAACTTCATGCGGGCGGCACTTCATCGCCTTGAGCATACGCGACAGGAGGCCTTGCGACTTCGAGATGCCGGCGGTCGATGAAACGAATATGCGATCAATCAGATCGGCGACCTTGGCACCTGCCGATCTCGCAATCAGCTCAGCAAGCTGACCAGCATCGAGATAGGTGTCGCTGACGATCACGACTTTCAGACCCGCTGCCTTGGCCGCGCGCATCAATTGAACTGTCGGTTCAAAGGCAAAGCACGCCTGCGCCTCCGCCTCGAGTTCGCGCGCGATCGCCTGTTCTCGGACCGTCCGATCGACTCCGGGCAAGGCATGTTTATAAATTGCTGGAAGGACCACTTCGTTGCGGCGGCGCTTCGTCGTCTCTGCCTTGCGCGCATAGGTTTCTGCACCCACGCGCTGCCCCGGCGCAAGCCCAGGCAATTCGGCGAACACATCGCTGGGCGCATAACAGTCCCGCCAAAGCAAAGTGTCGAAGCAATCAAGCGAAAGCACTTTGACGCCATCGGGCGCACGATCAAGCGCCTCCGGCAGTTCGTGCGGCAGGATCGTTTCGGTCATCATGCTCTCCATCCGGTGAATGGAAAGCATGGCTAAACACACGTGGTTTATGAGTTCGGAGCTCTTTCCTCAGGGGTTTCGCGTACTGGCAGAACACTGCGCATCACATGTCTGGTGCCTCCACCCTGCTCCAGCAACAACACCGAAATCCGACGATTGCGAGGATCGGCAGGATTGTCCGCGATCAACGGTTCGCGATCCGCCACTCCTTCGATCCTTTCGAAGCGGTTTTCCGGCAAGCCCTGCAACATGAGCGCTTGTCGTGTCGCCTCGGCCCGTCCGGTCGAGAGCGACCAGTTGTTGGCTACAATCCCGTCACGCCACGGCAATGAGTCGGTATGCCCCCGGACGATCAGCGTGGCCGACTTGTCGACCAGGGTCTCGCCAATCACTTCAAGAAGCACACGTGCTTCATTGGTCAAAATCGTCGTGCCGAGCGTAAACATCGAGAAATCCGCATCGTCGACCAGATCAATGCGAATACCCTCAGGCGAAGTTCGCACCCGCACCTGCCGCACCAGATGTCGCACACGTCGGTTCTGCTCCAGCCGTTGCTCAATCTCCTCGCGCAGCTCCTGCATCCGTTCGGCTTCCTGCTCGCCGCGCCCTCCGCCTTCGACCGGACCACCTTGAGCGCCTTTCGGTATGGTAATGGTTTGCGTGCCCGTCTGCCCTTGCGCGTTGGGATAATTGTCAACATCGGTCAGCGAGCTGCCACCCAGCATCCCATCCGCACCGGCGCCTTCCTGGCGTAGCTTCACCAAGGTGGGCGAGAAGTAGTCGGCAATGCCCTTTCGCTGGCTCTCAGTGGTTGCGCCGAGTAACCACAGCAGCAGGAAGAATGCCATCATCGCGGTCACGAAGTCGGCATAGGCAACCTTCCAGGCGCCGCCGTGATGGCCGCCTTCCTCGATGGTAATCTTCTTGACGATAATCGGGGGCAGAGCGGCTGCTCCGCCCGCCTCCACCGGAGGCGTGGGATCGGCTTCCGCCATCTTACTTGCCCCGCATCATGTCGAGCAGATCGGTCAGCTTCGGGCGATGTGCCGGCGGCAAGCCCGAGCGTGCTGCTTCGAGCACCAGTGGCTGCGGATAGCCGTGCAGCGACGCGACGATCACCTGCTTGATCGAGTGGAATATCTGCTGATCGTGTGTGTTTACCTGTTTCAACCGACTGGCCATCGGTCCGGCAAAACCATAGGCCAGCAACACGCCCAGAAAGGTCCCGACCAGCGCGCCGCCGATCATCTTGCCCAGCACTTCGGGCGGTTCGTTGATCGACCCCATCGTCTTGATCACGCCGAGAACAGCCGCGACGATGCCGAGCGCGGGGAACGCATCGGCCAGCGACTGGATCGCGTGTTGAGGCTCTTCCATTTCATGCAGCTGAGTTTTGATCGCATTGTCGATCACATCCTCCACTGCATGTGTATCTAGAGTGCCGCTGGACACCACCATCAGCGTGAGCGGATCGCAGATGAGATTGCGCACCACCTCATCCTTTTGCAGCGTCGGATATTCGCTGAAGATGGTCGAGTTTTCGGGCTCGGTGACATGGCTCTCCAGCGCGACGGCCCCTTCTGCACGCAATAACTTCATGAGCTTGCTGGTGAGTGAAATCGCATCAAGATGGTCCTGGTCCGAGTATTTCGGTCCTTTGAAGACCTTGCCGACACCACCTCCCAACAGCTTTATCTCATGCATGGAATTGCCGATTAGTGTTGCACCAATGGCTGCTCCACCAATCATCATCATCTCGAGCGGCAAGGCTGCAAGGATAGGGCCCATAGAACCCCCGGCAAGCGTGTAACCGCCAAACACGAGGACGATGAGAACAACGATACCGATCGCGGCAAACACAGCGTGTCTCCTAAAGGGGGCAGCGCATCAAAGCGCGTTGAACAAGGTCAGTGAACTGACGCGCGTGAAGGTCGATTGGGTCGCTTCGAGTGCGGTCAGGGTCTGCTGCAGGCGCGCAATGGTGTCGCTGATATCGGTGTCGCCTACTTTGGAACGCTCTTCGGCGAGCGAGATCGAGCGGTCGACCTGATTTTGCTGCACCACTTCGACCCAGGCGAGACGGGTCCCGATCACGGTCTGGTTGCGGGTCGACGCATCAAGCGCTGCGTCAAAGCCAACCAGCGCATCGCGCGCTACAGCGCCAGGATCTGCAGCCCCACCACGCAGCGCATCTGAAAGGCCGGAAATGAGCGCAAACGTAGTGGTAGGCGTACCGTTCACATCGAACTCGAAGACCTGTGGGCCGGTAACGCCGCGCTCAATTGCCGTACCAGGCGCAACCGGAACGGAACCTGCATCAGCGTTGCCTGCATAGGTGACCGCGCCGCTGGCATCGCGGGTGTAAGCAGGCCCGCCAGCGGTCCCGGCAAATAGCGGTTCATCCGTCAGCGTCAGCCCATTGGCACGGGTGAACAATTCTTCACTAAGCTGTTCGAGCTCCGCCGCGATCGCCTCGCGTCCGCTGACGCCAGTGGTATCGTTGGCCGCCTGCAGTGCCAGCTCGCGAGCACGGCTGATCAGGTTGCTGACGCCTTCCAGCTCGGTGGCAGCAGAAGTCAGGTCTTGCGACAACTTGGCCGCGTTATCCTCTTCGATCGCGCCCAGCGTCTCGCTGCGGGTGAGCGCACGCAGCCGCGCGGCAGCAGCCGGATCTTGCGAAGCGCGTGTCAGCCTTTGCCCGGTCGCGACCTGTGTTTGGAGGCTTTCGAGCGAATTGCGCAACGTGCTCATCTGAATGAGCGAACGCTGGTAGAAGCCCTGGCTTGAATTGGTGATGATGCTCATGATCTCTGTGCTTTCCGATCACCGCAACGACAGGACGGTATCGAACAACTCGACAGCGACCTGGATGACCCGGCTTGAGGCTTCGAATGCCTGTTGGAGACGGACAAGATTGGCAGCTTCAGTGTCGAGGTCGACGCTGGTTTCCGACAGCAAGGCTGCTTGTGAGCTTTCGGCAATGGTAGCCAACGCACCGCGGGTGGTTTCCTGCCCCGCGATCCGGCTCGACAGGCCGAGCAGTAGCGCATCAGACTCGGCAATGGGGCCGTTATCGCCGCCAATTGCGGTTATTAGGGAGGCGAGATTGCTGGCATCGCGGCTGTTTGCGGGAGCGCCTGCAGGTGCCGTGGCAAGGTCTGCACCAGATGCCAGAGCCAAGGTCATGTCAGCAGCGGTCGTGCCGGAAAAGAGCGGCTGACCAGTTGTGCCATCTTGCGCAGTACCGTTGGTCTGCGCGGTGTTGGCGCGCGTGATGGTCAGGGTTGCAATATCATCGAGCTGAACCTGCAAATCGGCCTGCGCCGTGAGCGCACCGGCCCTACCCGCAAGCGCTCCGCTGGTTGGCGAAACCGCCGTTCCGTCCAGCGTAAAACTCGCTGTGCCATCAGCGGCAAAGCCGACGCTGAGCACTCCCGAAGTTGTGCCGTCAACCACAAGTGGTCCGCTGCTATCGCCCAGACGCACATCGACAACACCGCGTTCTCCGATCTGGACCTTGATCCCGACTTCTTCGGAAAGCGCCCGCAGGGCCGCATCGCGCTGATCGAACAGGCCCGCCTGTCCGGCAGTATCAGGCTCGGTGCGAGTGAGTTCATCATTAATCCGCGCGAGCGAGGCAAGTTGGCGATTTACCTCCTCAACACCCCCGAGCGTCTGCGACTGGACCAGCGAGCGCGCTTCCCCCAACGCCGTATCCGTAACCTGAAACCGGTTGGCAAGCTGACGCGCGCTTTCGAGTGCCGAAATGCGAAGCGCCGGCTCCAGCGGGTCGCTCGCCAGTCGCGTTAGCGTTGCTTCGAAGTCAACAAGTCCTTCGAACAATTGCGAATTTTCCAGAGCGGTCTCTGAACCGCGCAGACCTGCAAGCTCCGCATCGGCTTGGGCGAGGTTGCTTGTGCTGCCGCGCACTTGCGCCTGCAGCAGCTCATTCTGCGCGCGCTGGACACTGCCCAGCCGGACACCACCATAGGTCGTGCCCGAATAACCGAACACTGTCCCGGTCCCAACCAGTTCCGTTTGGCCAAGCAATCGCCGCGAGTAGTCCGCATTGCCCGCATTTGCGATGTTTTGAGCCGTCAACTCAAGGTTCGCTCGCGCCGCGGCGGCACCGCTACGGCCAATGGTGATCAGAGTACCAGACATCAGTCGTCCGCCTTCGCATCAACATATTGCGCAAGCTGTTCCTCGATACTCCGGGCTAAACCGAAGGCACCCGAACTCGAGGCGATTTCGGCGAATTGCTCGTCACGCATTTTCTCGAACTGTCTAAGGCCGCCACCGGTCAGGGGCGTATCCTCGGCGAAGCTGGAAGACCGCGCAGCCTCCAGCATCTTGCGGATCATGATCGCCTCGAACCCCTCTGCTGCTTTGCGCAGCTCAAGCCGTTCCTGCGAGACGCTCGACGATGCCCGATCGGTGCTGACGGCAAGGGCCCCAATGATCATAGCACCACCATTTCGGCTTGCAGCGCGCCGGCCTGTTTCAGGCTTTCGAGTATCACCACAAGATCGGCTGCGCCGACCCCGAGCAGATTGAGCGCATCGACGATCTCGCTGAGCGAGGCAGCCCCTGGCATGAGAGCAACCCTGTCGGACCGCTCTTCGACGGTGATATCGGTCGCCTCTTCAACCGCAGTGACACCATTGCCGAATGGCTCGGGCTGGACCACGCGGGGACTTTCATCAATGCGGATCACCAGCTTGCCGTGACTGATCGCGGCGGGCGACAAGCGTACGGCCTGATTGATGACCACCGTCCCCGTGCGACTGTTGACAATGACCCGCGCCGCTGTTTGGGCCGGGGTTACGTCGAGCATCTCGATCATGGCCAGCTTGGCCGCGCGCGTATCGTTGTCGCTGGGCAAGGCGAGCTCGATCGACACGCCATCGGCAATCGTGGCGGTGCCGGGAAACTGATCGTTGATCGCATCGCGCACACGCGAGGCAGTGAGGAAGTCGGCTTCGTGCAGATTGAAGCGCAAGGTCCCGTCGGCATCGAACCCGGTAGCAACTGCCCGTTCTACCGTTGCACCATGGGCAATGCGCCCGACAGTGGCGACATTGACCGTAAGCTGCGATCCGTCGCGGCCTGACACACCGAGACCCCCGACCGCCACATTGCCCTGCGCCATCGCGTAGATCTGCCCATCAGCGCCATAGAGGGGCGCCAACACCAGGGCTCCACCGCGCAGGCTCCGCGCCTGACCGATAGTGGAGACCGTGATGTCGATCCGCTGACCCGGCTTGGAAAATGCCGGCAGGTCAGCGGTGATGATCACAGCAGCCGCATTGCGCAGGTTGGGGTTCACACCCGGAGGCAATTGAAACCCCAACCGCCCGGAAACGCCGCGCATGGCCTCAGTCACATATTCGAGATTGTCATCGCCGGTGCCCTGCAGACCGACCACTACACCATAGCCGGTCAGCTGGTTTGCTCGCAGCCCTTCGAACTGGCCAATATCACGAATGCGTTCCGCTGATGCAGTGGCTGGCATCAGGGCGATCACCGCGACGACAAGCAGCGTGATCAATTTGGATGTCGTCGTCATCACCAGTCTCCTCGCGCGCCGCATCAGAACGGTGAAATGAAGTTGAAGAAGCGCGACAACCAGCCGGGACGGCTCGCCTGCTGGACCGCGCCCTTGCCCGAGTAGATGATCCGGGCATTGGCGACCTGCGAGGAGGTCAGGCGGTTGTTCGCGTCGATATCGATCAAGCGAATGCGGCCAGAAAACTGGACCCATTCATCTCCCTGACTAAGCGACATCTGCTTTTCTCCGACCACTTCGGCGGTCCCATTCGTGTAGATCGCCGCAATCGTGACCGCGACGGTTCCATTAAGCTGGCTCTGCTGTGCGGCATTGCCTCCACCATTGAACGACCCCTGACCTGAAGCATTAAGGGCATTGGGGTTGAGAAAGCTGAGCGGACCTGAAGTTGGCGGGGTCAGCGCAAGGCTACCCGAGCGGTCGGTCTGACCTGTCGTGCTCTTGGATGTGCTGGTGTTTTCGACGAGAACGATGGTGACCATATCGCCAAGCGAGCGGGCGCGCGTGCCCGTAACAAGGCCTGAGTAACCGCGGCTCGCCTGAAAGATCGAACCGTTGTTTGTGCGGGTTGCAGTAAGTTCGGCAACAGGCGCCAGCGCTTGGCCGCTCGCCTGCTGGACTGGGACGGCGGCGAGCGGTGGTCCGGGAGGCGGGGGTGCCGCAAATCCGGGGCGCGGTCCACCGCCCATGCAACCTGACAATGCGAACGCGACGATGGAGAGGCAGAGTGAGCTTTTCATGAGTGGTGACCCCTCAGAGCGTCTGGTTGGCATTGCGCAGCATCTCGTCGACCGAGCTGACCATCTTGGAATTGATCTCGTAAGCGCGCTGGGCCTCAATCATCTCGACCAGTTCTTCCACCACGTTAACGTTCGAGGCTTCGAGCATTCCTTGACGGACCTGTCCGCGACCGTTCTGTCCGGCAGCACCGACATCGGCCTGGCCACTTGCGGCTGTCTCGACGAGGAAGTTGTCGCCAATCGCGCGCAGCCCGGCCGGATTGACGAAGCTGGCGACTTGCAACTGCCCGATCTGCACCGCTGCCGCGTCCTGCGCGGTGGTGGCGCTCACAGTCCCATCGGGAGCAATGGCGATTGATTGCGCGCCTTGAGGAATCTGGATCGGCGGAGTCACTGCATAGCCTTGCGCAGTGACCAGCTGACCTTCAGGTGAAAGCGTAAAATTGCCTGCGCGAGTATAGGCAATCTGTCCGCCGGGCGGCAGCTCAATCTGGAAAAAGCCAGGCCCGTCTAGCGCGATGTCCAGGCTGTTCCCGGTGGTGTTGAGCGTGCCCTGCGTGTCGATCCGGCTAGTTCCCATGACCTGCACCCCGGTGCCGAGGTTCAGACCAACGGCATAGGCCGTCTGGTTGGTCGATTGCTGTCCGGCGACACGCTGTTCCTGATAGGCTAGCGTCGCAAAGTCCGCGCGGTCGCGTTTGAACCCGGTGGTGCCAATATTGGCGAGGTTGTTCGCAATGACGCGCATCCGCGCATCCTGAGCTTCAAGCCCTGTGCGGGCGACGTGAAGGGCGGAAGTGGGCATGGTCTAATCCTTTGGAAGAGTTGTGCGCGATCAGCGCAGCGACATCAGCCGACTGCCAGCTTCATCGATCTGACTGGCGGTGCTGATGACCTTGGCGCGTTGTTCAAACGAGCGTTGGGCATCGATCATATCGACCAGCGTTTCGGCGGTCTGGACATTGGAGGCTTCAAGCGCGCCGCTGATCACATGCGCGGTCGGATCCGGGGGCAAAACTCCACCACCGGGCACCTTAAGGAAGCTGTCGATACCCTTGACGAGAGAGCTTCCTTCAGGAGAAGCCAACTTGATCCGTGCAATCTCTTGGGACGGTGCATTGGGTTCCGCCGGATCTCGGCCGAGCAAAGTGCCATCCCCGGCAATGGTGACCTCGAACCCGACGGGAATGGTAATCGGGCCACCTTCACCGAGTACGGGCAGGCCTTCACCGTTCTCAAGCAAACCAGTCGCCGCAATCCGCAGATCACCGCGTCGCGAGTAGATCTCTCCACCGCCCGGTGCCTGAAAAGCAATCAGCGAATCCCGCTGGACAGCAATGTCGAGAGCGCGCCCTGTCGGATTGACCTGCGCGGCATCCATATCGGCCCCGCGCACTGCTCCGCGCGCGACGGCTCGCGCCTCCAGCGAACCATCGCGCAACGTCGCTGGTGTGACCGAGAATATCTCCCGGCGGAAACCCGGCGTCGAGGCGTTGGCGAGATTGTTCGCCGTGGCGCGCTGGCGATCCATCGCCGCGTTCATACCGTTGAGGGCCGTGTAGATCATCCGGTCCATCGGTCAGGCCTTAGCGCTGGAGGTTGATTACAGTCTGGGAGATCGTGGTCGAAGTATCGATCGCCCGCGCGTTAGCCTGGAAATTGCGTTGTGCGGTGATCAAGGCGACCATCTCCTCGGCAAGATCGACGTTGGAGCGCTCCAGTGCACCGCTAAGGATCTGGCCGCGATTGCCGACAGCCGGGCTGTCATATTGCGGCGCTCCCGAAAGACCGGTCGATCGCCATTTCGTCTGACCGATTGAGCGCAGGCCATCTGGGGACGGAAACGTCGCAAGCGCAATCCGGGCAACTGGCTCACTCGATCCATCGGCGTAAGAGGCGAGGATCACTCCGTTGTTTTCGATGGTGACGCTCGAAAGATCGGACCCAGCCGCATTGGTTGTTGGCACCACAGTGTCGATCGGCGTTGTACTCGTCGCCGCTCCGGTGGCATCGACCGGAAAGCCCTGAAGCCGCTGCCCGTTTGCATCCTGAAGGTTCCCATTGCTATCAATCTGCATGTTGCCATTGCGGGTGAAGAAGAACTCGCCGGTTTCGGTGTTGCGGGTGGAAAAGAACCCGTCACCGTCGATCGTCATATCGAGGCTCCGCCCCGTCTGCTCGATCGCGCCAAGCGAGAAATCCTGATTGATTGAGGACACGGTTGCCCCCAGTCCAACCGAAAGGCGAGGGTTTACGCTGGACCCGCTAGAAACGATGTCCGCGAACTGCGCGCTGCTGCGCTTGAAGCCAGCGGTCTCGGCATTGGCAATGTTGTGCGAGATCACCCGCAGATCGGTTTCGGCATTCTTAAGGCCGTTCAGCGATGTGTAGAATGAGGTCATGTCTGGTTTCCTTCAAATGTGTCGAAGAGGCTGGAGAGTTCAGGTCAGGCTGGTGATTGGCGTTGGAGTGTCAGCGGCGGCTGCGCCTGCTTTCACAGCAGCCTGAGCCGCTCGCGCTGCCTCGGCGGCCGCTTCGGCAGCCGATGTGGCTGCCGATATCGCTGCGTCTTGTGCTGCAATCAGAGAATCGAGCTTGTCAGAGATATCGGTCAGCGTACTGGTGGACGCAGTCTGCGCCTCGAGAGTTGAAAACTGCGCCATCTGCGCCAGCATCTCTTCATTGCTGGCTGGCTCCAGCGGGTCCTGAAATGTCAACTGCGTCGTCAATAGCCGCAGAAAATCAGTCTGATCGAGCGTCGCCAGCGCGTTTTGCGAGGTTACGTTGCTCGGCGCATTCAGCCGGTTGATGGTGTCTTGCGCACGAGGCTGCGTGGCGACGCTATTGGTCGTATCCATAATCAGTTACTCCTGAGAGTTTCGAGCATCAGCTGCTTTGCTGTGGTCAATGCCTGGACCAGGTTCTGGTACTGGCGGGCGCTCTCCATGATCTCGACCATTTCGGCGGTTTCATCGACAGGGGCTTCGAATACGTGGCCGTCTTCATCGGCGAGCGGATGGCTGGGGTCGTAGCGCCTGGTTGGCGCGCTATCAGAGCGAACAAGCCCTTCGCTGCGAACGCTCGACAGGCCTGATGCATCATCCAATTCGACAGCAAAAACTGTGCGCAAGGGACGGTAGGCATCTTCTTCACGGGTCGAAACCGAACCGGCATTAGCAAGGTTGGATGTCGCCGCGTTCATGCGCACGAGCTGCGCAGACATGGCACGCTCGCTCATGGAAAACAGGGTCATGCGCTGATCACCGGGCACCGTCATTCACCCTTCAACGCGCGGGTGATGGTGTTGACCTTGCCTTGTACGAAGCTGAGCGTGGCAGAGTACGCGACGGCGTTTTCAGTAAAGGCAATCTGTTCGCGGCCTAGCTCTACCGTATTGCCGTCCAGCGATGGCATGGTCGCCACCTTGTAGAGCATGTGCGCGTCAGAGGCCTGGCTCGCCGCGCTGCCATCCAGGCGCGATTGCAGCGCCGCGTTGAAGTCGATGTCGCGCGCTTTGTATCCCGGCGTCGCGGCATTCGCGATGTTCGAGGCCAGTACGCCCATGCGCTGAGAGCGCAGTTCGAGCGCGGCGCCATGGATGCCGAAAATCTGCTCGTTCATGGTTCCACTTTCCCGGTTTGGTTGATGAAACACTCCCACAGAGGAGGTTTCAAAACTCGTGATCCAACAACTGCAGAGAGCGTGCCAATTCTATTTATTGCATTGTTATAATTGTATTTTTTTGAATAAAGTGAGGGTTAAACGAGCCCGTCGGCAAGCGATTGCCGGTCGCTGGCAAAATGCTGCCTGGATTTCGCGCGATTGGCGCTCGTCGCGGCTTAATTGGCGACCTCATCGACCGTTCTTCAGTTCAGTGCATTACATCGGGAGGAATGGGGGTTGGCGAGCAACATCGCCCAGATGATTGATCCGGACGCGCTGGCGATTGTGCTGGCGGGCACGGTTCTGGCCACCGTTGCGCGGTGTGGTTGGGGTGACTTGCGGGTCACCGCTAGCGAGCTGTGCAAGCTTGGTCGCACCACTTTCAACGAGGATGCAAACCGCGTCGCATTGGCCAGGACGGTCCATGAAATCGAGTGCAAAGGCCAGCTAGGTGCCGAAGTGCAAAGGCCACCGGACGCCTCGCTCGCCAAACTTGTCGACACCTATCTGCGCCAAGGCTCGCTCGATGCGATGCATTCGGTTCGTCACGCAGAGCGCACAGCGCGCGATATCAAGCGTATGCGGGCCGTTCGCGTCTTCGAATATGCAGGCGAATTGGCCCCGGTTTTCGGACTGGTAGGCACCCTGTTTGCGATCACGCAGCTTATGCCCGGAACCAGCCGCGCGGTCGAAGCTACTATGGGCGCGATCGCCACCGCTGTCCTCTCAACACTTTATGGAGTGCTAACCGCGCACTTGATCTGCGTCCCGCTTGGACGTGCGATAGATCGGCGTGGCGAGCGTGAAAAGTTGGCGCGCGAGCAGCTGACCGAATGGCTCTGCCGGCATCTGCGTGAACAACCTGCCAAGCTCGTATCTTCTGCCCAACCGTCCATCCGCGACGCGGCCTAGGATTCAGAGCGATGGTAACGCGCGGTGGCAGCAGTTGGCAGTTGATCCTTGCCGACCTTTCCCTGATCCTCTTCCTTGTCACCGTCGCCGCCCTAGCGGACATGGCCCAGAAGAAAGAGCTGGGCGCATCCGATGACACGCAAAGATCCAACAATGCCAGCATCTCACCCGCCCAGGCGCTCTATCGCCGTGAACCGTCAGGTCCGTCGATCGGGGAATGGCTTGATATGCAGACGGTGGACCCGCGCGCGACCCTAAGCGTGATCGCCACACATCGCGCCAGCGAGGCCGACGCTGCTTGGGAAAAAGCCCAAGCCTTGGCCGTTCAAGCCAGAGCACGTGGGATCGCTGTAAGGGTGGTGGTTGTGCCAGCACCAGAGAACGATCTCTACGCCAGCCTCGCCTACGACACGCCGCGGTAAGGCGGATCACACTAGATTCGGATCTTACAGCGCGATGATCTGGTTCCGACCGGCCGCCTTGGCCTGGTACAGCGCTTCATCCGCGCGTGAGAGCGCGCTGCGAGTGTCTATATCCTCAGTCACTTCCGCAATCCCACCGGAGAAGGTGACCTTCCCGAAAGGTCTGCCGGTTTCGCGGTTCATAAGCTGACGATGTGACATCACCCGCCGTACACCATCCAGCTTGCGCCATGCGGCATCCTTGTCGTGACCATAGAGCAGCAGGACGAATTCCTCGCCGCCATGGCGTGAGACAAAGCACTGATCGCTGGCGATCTCATTCAGGGTACTGGCAATCGCAACCAGGATACGATCACCAGCTTCATGGCCATGGGTGTCGTTGATCTTCTTAAAGTGGTCGACATCGCAGAACGCCACGCACAATTGCTCGCCCTTGGCCCGAGCTTCGCTTGCCGCTGACTTGAAACGGCGCTCAAACGCACGCCGGTTGGGCAGTCGGGTGAGATGATCAACGTCTGCTTCGGTTCGCGCCTCGGCCAGGCTTGAACGCAGCTTATCGGTCTCCGCCTGGCTGCGCTCCATCGCGTTTTCGACCTGCTCGATCCGTTCCATCATTGCGCGCGACAGTTCGATGAACTGGCTGACATCTATTGACTCGCTGGCCATCTCGTTTCCAGCAGTGTTCATCGCTTCGATCTGCGCGCCCATCGCTTCACGGCCGTCGCTGGTTTCATCCTGCGCGGATTTCGCAGTCTGCGCAAAGCGCATCATCGAGTATTCAAGCCGGTCCATCAGCTTTTCCAGCTCGCTCATCCGATCATTGTTGCCCGGGTCGAGCCGCGTGAGCGTATCAAGCCAGCGCTGATCGATCGGTTCCTTGGAAATCTCGCGC
This sequence comes from Pseudomonadota bacterium, assembly GCA_039195235.1. Taxonomy (GTDB): domain Bacteria; phylum Pseudomonadota; class Alphaproteobacteria; order Sphingomonadales; family Sphingomonadaceae; genus Erythrobacter. The sequence goes on along the minus strand of JBCCVO010000003.1, from coordinate 78,475 downwards.
GCGGCGAACGCTTCGGCGAGCTTGCTGTTTGATCCTGACAGAGCTTCGCAGATCACGGCTAGATTGCCGCCGGTCGCATTGAGATCGTGCCGTTCTATGAACACGCTGACCTGCTGCATCAGCTCGCGCCGTTCCTCACGTGCTCGAGTGGACGGATGCTCACCGTCAGACTGCGTGTTTCCGGTTGGCACCGCAGGGCTAATTGCCTGAGCTTTATCGCGAGGTTTGCGGCGGACGAGGCTCGAATAGGGCATGAGGCGAGGAATTCCCGGTGGTTGTGTTGTGCACTCCCGAGATATCGCGTCAACCTAACCACTCGCCTTGCACGCACCTTGCGGTTGTCCCTTAGTACGCTCGCTTAACGCTATGGCCGAGGTTTGGCACGCCCCTTGCTACTCTCTTCAATCCCGCGATCGTGCCGATTGCTGGACCTGAATGATGAAAGGAAGGATTTCCATGCGTTCACTTCTTAACGTTCTCGGCTTTGCACCAATGGCACTGATCATGCTCGTGCCGCTGTTTTCGCCGGTTGCAGGGGCAGGCCGATCATCCTCCGCGCAGTTTACCGATCCCGCTGAGATCGACCGTGTGGTGTCCGTATTTACCGGTGCGCAGATTGGAGAGATCGGTGGGGCGCGCGTGCCTGCCGACCGCCGCTTGCGGCTTTCCTATTGCACACAACCTCTTAGCACCGCATGGCATGGCCGGTCGAAAAGTACGGTGCGCGTGGAATGCCCCGCACCAGGTGGCTGGCGTGTTTTCATCGCCACCCGACCGGTGCCTCAAGCTGCTCAGCCACAGCGCGTGGTGAAGCGCGGCGACCCGATTACCGTATCGGTACGGGGTCGCGGTTTCAGCGTCCAGCAATCAGGCGAGGCCATGGAAAACGGCGCGATTGGGGACTGGATCGGCATTCGCACTACGCGCCGTGCAGATCCGGTTCGTGCCCGGATAGAACGCCCTGACCTCGCGGTAATCCCAGCGAGCTGAGAAAAATCGCAACCTTCCTTAAACCTGTCGGCGACCCGCCGTTCTAGTGTTTATAAATCCACTGGAGACGCACAATGCCCTCTATCGAACTGAGCAAGTTGCAAGGCGTAAGCGCGCCGCGATCGCTGTCTGAAAGCGACCGCGCGGCTCTCGATGCGCGTAATGCCCCACGCAACCCTGCGATGGGCAGCTCGGCTGACAAGCCCGGCGTTTCGATCGAAGTCGGCGCGGCGGTCAGCGCGGGCGAACCCCCGGTCGATACCGACCGCGTCGCCGAGATCCGCGAAGCCCTGCGCGATGGCAGCTACCCCCTTGTCCCGACCAGAATCGCCGATGCGATGATCGCCGCAAGAGTCAGCTTCGGAATGCCGAAATGAGCGCCGAAGTCATGACGCCAGCCGGCAACTTGCGGCAAATGATTGCCGTGCTCGAACGCGAGAGGCAAGCGCTTGCCTCACTCGATGCCGATGAGCTGATGTGTTCCTCGCGCGAGAAAGAGGCTTTGTGCGATGCGCTGACGCCGCTGGCGCCAGATGCGCTGGATGCAGAGACCCGCTCGCTGGCGGAGACCGCGCAGCAGCTGAACGAGGTCAACCGTCGGGTGCGCAACCTGCTGGCGGCCAATGTTGCGGCCCGTCTGGACGCGATGGGTGGATCGCGCGCAACCTACACACCCGCGCATTTTGCCCGCGCTTGATCGAGGCGCCGCGCGCATAGAATCCCGATCTGGCACGCTTGTTGCTGCGACTTCCCATAATGCGCCTGCGAACGGCGCGCCCTGGAAAACCGGCAACATGATGGGTCCGATGTGAGCAACCAACCATTCTTTCCGGCAGGTCCCGCCATTGCAGGGGCCACGCGCCAGATCGCGCGCGCCGATGCGAATCCCAGCGTACCGCAGGCGATCGCCGATGCAGCGCAACAGACTTCGGTCGAGTTCGACTATCTCATCGCCAAAGCCGAGATCGAATCCGCCATGAACCCCGATGCCAAAGCGCGCACGTCGAGCGCATCGGGACTGTTTCAGTTTATCGAGAGCACCTGGCTCGGCACCATGAAACGCCACGGACCGCGTTTCGGTTTCAGCGAGGTCGCTGCGCAAATCGGCACCACGGGCAGTGGCGTGGCCTATGTTGCCGATAGCGGGCAGCGTCAGGCGATCCTCGACATGCGCAACGATCCGCAAGTCGCCTCGCTGATGGCGGCTGGTTTGGCCGAAGACAATCGCGCGCATCTCATGCCGATCCTTGGTCGCCAGCCAAATAGCAGCGAGCTTTACCTCGCGCATTTCCTTGGCGCGGGAGGTGCCGGCCGGTTTTTGAATGAGCTGGCGCAGGACCCAGACCAGAACGCTGCCGGTCTATTCCGCCGCCCAGCCGCGGCGAACCGGGGAATCTTCTTCGAACCGAGTGGAGCGCCACGCAGCCTTTCAGGGGTAATGGATATCATCGATGGCAAGATGGAGCGCGCCCTTGCCCGCGTCTCTGCGACGCCTGGCGGCGACTTTTCGCGCTACAAGCCGAGCCCTGCGGATCCGTCGCCCTATGTTATCGCCGATGAAGCGGTGTTCGGCCCGGGCAGCCCACCCGTTATCACCGGCGAGAACCGACCGCGCATTACACAGCAGCCGACCCTGTCATTGCCGCCCATCGGCAGCGGTACAACGCTCAGGCCCAATGCACGCCCCGTAGCCATGTCGAACCTGCTGCGCGCCACTTTCGGCGATGCAGAACTGCAATCGCTCCGCAGCAATGAAGGCAACGCTCAGGTCAAACGCGCCTACGACCGGCTGAAAGCGCTCGGCCTGTGAACGGTGCATCGATGATTGACGCTCTGCGCAGGGCCCCGGCAGCCATGGCGTTGCCTATAGGGATATTCGCGCTTTTCACCCTGATGGTGCTGCCGATCCCGACCGTGCTGCTCGATGTGTTCTTCGTGCTCAACATCGCGATCACGGTCGCGGTTCTGATGGTAGCGCTGAATGTGCGCGAGCCGCTTGATTTCTCGTCCTTCCCCTCAGTCCTGTTGTTTGCCACCCTGCTGCGGCTGGCACTCAATGTCGCCTCGACCCGCGTCGTCCTTGTCAATGGGCATGAGGGCGGGGCAGCTGCAGGCGAGATCATCGAAAGCTTCGGTCAGTTCCTAGTCGGTGGCAATTTCGCCGTTGGCCTGTTTGTCTTCGCGATCCTGCTGATCATCAACATGATCGTCATTACCAAGGGGGCGGGTCGTGTGTCGGAAGTCTCCGCCCGGTTCGTTCTCGATGCATTGCCCGGTAAGCAGATGGCGATCGACGCGGATATCGCAGCTGGCCTGATCACTGCCGACGAAGCGCGCGAGCGCCGATCGCAAGTTACGATCGAGGCCGATTTCTACGGGTCAATGGACGGCGCATCCAAGTTCGTGAAGGGCGACGCGATTGCCGCGCTGCTTATCCTCGCCGTCAACGTGATCGCGGGTTTCGCGCTCGGGATGATCAGCCACGGGCTGAGCGCCGCAGAAGCGGGTGAGCTCTACATTACCCTCGCCGTGGGCGACGCGCTGGTCGCGCAGGTTCCGGCGCTGCTGCTTTCCATCGCCGCCGCCGCCATCGTCACCCGTGTTTCCGACAAGCGCGACCTCACCGGACAGATCGGCGGGCAATTCTCTGATCCGCGCGGCTGGCTGCCGGTGGCGCTGATCCTGCTTGGCATCGGGCTGGTCCCGGCCATGCCGCAGATGGTGTTTTTCCCGGCCGCTGCGATTGCGGGTGCGATCTGGTGGAACTTGCGAGAGCGAGCTGCACGACCGGTCGAGGAAAGACCCGTGGAAGAGGAAGTGCCGCCCGACCGGATCGAGCTATCAGACGTCTCCGATCAGACGCTCGTCACCATCGAGCTTGGCTACGGACTCGTGCACCTTGTCGACGAAAGCAAGGGAGCACCGCTACTCACTCGCATAACCGGCATTCGCAAACAGCTCTCGCGCGATCTCGGCTTTGTCCTGCCGCAGTTCCGAATTCGGGATTCCCTTGATACCGGGGCTCAGGACTACGCAGTTATCGTGGGCGGGGTGACGCTCGCAAGCGGCGATGTCCGACCAGGCAAACTGCTGGCGATTGACGCCGGAGAAATTCGCACGGGCCACGGCCTGACCGGCGAGGCCACCCGCGATCCTAGCTTTGATTGTCCGGCCCTCTGGATCGACCCGGCCATGCGCGACCACGCCATTGCCGAGGGGTTCATGACGGTTGATCCCAGTACCGTTATCGCCACCCACGCCAATCAGGCATTGATGGCGCAGCGCGACCAGTTGCTCGGCCCCGAAGAAGTGCGCGACCTGCTCGACGCGATCAAGGAACGCGCGCCTGCCCTGATCGAAGCAGTCCATCCGGAACCACTCTCACTGGCGGCGATCACCCGGATTTTCCGCACCCTGATCGCCGACGGGATTGGACTTTCCCACCCGCAACCGATCTTCACCAGCCTCGCGCTGGCGCTCCAGAAAACGCAGGATTTCGATGAACTTATCGATGCTGTCCGCACCGATCTGGGCGCCAGACTGGTTGCCCGGATCTGCAATCCGAGCGAGCGACTGAAGGTTGCGACGCTCGATGCGGGACTTGAGGCCTCGATCCTTGGCGGTTTGGCCGATCCAGCTACCGGACAACCGCTGATTGAACCAGACTGCGGAGCGATGATCACGCGCGCCATCACCGAGTTCATCGCGGCCGAGGATGGCCCCATTGCATTGATCGTTCAGCCGCCCGCACGACGCACGCTGGCGAATTTCCTGAAACAGCGCGCAAGTCGCTGCCTCGTCCTCTCGATCAACGAACTTCCGACCACGCAAAGCGTCGAGGTGGTAGGGGTGATCGGGGCCGAGGAGGAACCGCCGGCCTCATCTGAAGCTGCACCAATTGAGGGAGTGCCTGAAATGGCAAATGCGGCATGAAACACGATCCACACAGTTTTTCCGATTCTACGCCGATTGCCTATGGCAACACCACTCGCGAAGAGGTGGAGGACCGCGTACGTCGGTTCCTGCCGATGGTCCGTCGTGCCGCATGGCACATCTATGGCTATCCGGGTTCTGGGGGCCGCGAGGGACTCGAGCTCGAGGACTTGATCCAGGCTGGAATCGTCGCGCTGACCGAATGCGCACAACGGCATAACGGGCCGGGAGAGGATGGCTTTGCCGCCTATGCCAAAATCCGCGTACGCGGCGCGATGCTCGATTGCATACGCAAGCTACTGAATGACACCCGCAGCGCGCGCAAGAAACGCGCCGCGCATGAAAAGACGCTGGAGAGCTTGCGGAACCAGCTGGGCCGCGATCCGAGCCGCGCGGAGATCGCCAGCGCAATGCAGATAAGCGATGGTGAATTGCTCGAGATTGAGGCGTCATCGATCAAACTGTCGTCAATCAGCGATGAGTATGACGATGCCAACACTGCCTTCGCCAGCGAGGACCCGGACCCGTTCACCGTGCTCTCAGGCATTGAAGATCGCGAGCGCTTGATCCGCGCGATGACCGAATTGCCTGACCGGCTCAAACTGGTGCTGCAGCTGTTCTTCGTCGAGGAAATGAACCTTACCGAGATCGCAGCCGTGCTCGAAGTCAGCGTCCCGCGCGTCCACCAGCTCCGCGCCAAGGCCTTGAAAGACCTGCGCGCGCTGATGGAGGCGGAAGAGGGTTAGTTATCTGTCTCCATCGGCCTCAGCGCCAGCCGCATGGGTTGCCGCGTGGAATCCGCCCGCACCCCTTCCGCCACTGGCGTCCTACCAATCTCTCCGTCATTCCCGCGGAGGGAGGATCCGGTTGCAGCGGTGCTGGTTCCGCGCTCGATCCCAGGCCACGCGGAGATGATGACTTACTCAAACATCCCTTTCTTCGGCCCTAGATAACCGAACAGATACGCCGCCACTTTCCGCATCTGAATCTCTTCGCTGCCCTCGGTGATGCGGTAGCGGCGGTGGTGGCGGTAGATGTGTTCGAACGGCGTGTGCCGCGAATAACCGATACCGCCATGCACCTGCATCGCCCGGTCAGCCGCTTCGCAACAAAGGCGGTTCGCCCAGTAATTGCACATGCTGACCTTGTCGGAGATCGCCTTTTCGATCTCCTCATGCGGCATATTGTCCATCTCCCACGCAGTCTTGAAGATCAGCAGTCGCAGCATCTCCGCTTGCGTCGCCAGCTCAACCAGCGGGAACTGGATCGCCTGATTCTTCGCCAGTTCCTCGCCAAACGGCTTCCGTTGGCGGGCGTACTTGACGCTTTCGTCGATGCAGAACATCGCCGCGCCACAAGAACTTGCTGCCTGACGTATGCGGTTCTGGTGGACGAAGCTCTGGGCGAGCGCGAGGCCCTTGCCATCTTCGCCCAACATAGCGCTCTCAGGCACCCAGACATTGCTGAGCGACAAGCGTGGGTGATCGGTAGGCATGTTGAAGGTCCACAGCCATTCCTCGATTTCGAGACCTTCGCTGGGGTTGGGCACAAGCAAGCAGGTGATCCCGCGCGGATTACCCGCTTCGCCCTCGGTCCGCGCAAACACCGCGCAATGGGTCGCGGTGTGCATGCCGGTGATCCACATCTTCTCGCCATCGATGCGATAGCCGGGAACACCGTTGCGGGTCTCCTTTACGGCGCTGGTCTCCATATGGGTCGCGTCCGAGCCGTGATGCGGTTCGGTCAGACCAAAGGCGACGCGCCGCGTGCGCTCGAAACCGCCAAGGATGAATTCCTCTTTCTGCGCCTGCGTGCCGAACGTGTCGAACATTGCCACGAAGGGGAAATTGCCGACGATGCTGTGCTCGTTCTGAAGGTCGTTGTGCAGGCCAAGGCCTTGTCGCGCAAAATGCTCCCGGATGACCGCCATCCAGAGGTTCGATCCGTCTTTGCCGCCATATTGGGCGGGCGCGGAGAAGCGCCAGTGGCCTGCCTTGTCGGCGCGCTTGGTGGCTTCTTTGAGCAGGTCTTCCCACTCCTCGCGTGGAAGGCCGCCTTTATCCCAATCTGTGCGCGCATGCTCGCGACGATGGTCGAAGAAGCGGATGTTGTCGTCCTGCTGCTCAAGCGGTTTGATCTCGGCAGCAATGAAAGCGTCGAGTTCATCGAGATAGGCCGAGAGGTCGGCGGGAATTGCGAAGTCCATTAGCCTTTTCCAGTCCACTTTTTCCGCGCGACAGCAAGCGCAGGGTACTTTGGTACGTCTTGCGTCAATGTAGCAAGGATTGCAGTTCTCAGTTCTGCGAGCACGCCTTGATCCGACAAACTGGTACCTCCCCGCAAAATGCGCTCTGCCATGGGAGCGTTTTCAAAGGCGGGGATCGCAGCGGCATTATAGCGCGAGATCATTCCAAGCGCGTTGCGCGCGACGGCATATTGAAACTTGTCATGGCCTTCGAAACGGTCCTTGACGGTGCCAAGCCACTCATAGATGGCGATTGCGAGTTCTCCGTCAGTCGCCTCGCCTACCGATTGAGGTGCATCGGGACAGTCAACTGGACGCATCCGCTCCTTTTCTGGCGCCTCCTCCTCCAGCAGCATCAGCAGGTCCAATTCCTGCTCGCTGGTACGGCGAGAGATTACCACGCGTTCGAGCATCCGATCCGCACCGCTGCGCCATTGCGCGGCCATCTTGAGGCAACCGAGCGCCCACCACACGGTGCGGTGGATCAGCCAATATCGGAAGCGCTCTCGGTCTACAGTAACGCCAGCCTCAGCTTCGTAAGCGGCGAAATAGTCCTCCAGCGAGCCAAGGCCCAAAGCAGGTCGGTCGTATCGGGCAAAGCGCCAAACCGCCATGCAACCGAACGCCAAGTCCTCATGACGATCGCCGAAATGCGCCAGCTCCCAGTCGAGCACCCCGGTGAGCCGTCCCCGTTCGGCCAGCAGGTTGCCCATGCGATAATCGCCATGGACCAGCACCGGCTCGACCGGATCGGGGCAATTGTCCTCCATCCATTTCAGACCGAGCGCGATGATCGGGCGGTCGCCGCCGGCTTCCTCGAATTGCTGGCGCAGATCGGTGATGGTCTCTCGGTAATCCATAACCGGCACCGGGTCGGGCAAGTCACCCCGCTCGACCGAGTGGATGCGCGCCAGGTCTCGCGCTGCCTGTTTCAGCAGCGTATCGGCTTCATCGAACAGAAGGATTTCCTTTGGATTCGGCGTGCCCGGCAAGGCGCGCATCACAAAGCCTGATCCGATGCCGTCATCCGGCTCAAGTTCGACCATCACTTCCGGCGCGGTCACGCCCGCCGCCTTCGCCGCACGGATCACCGCCGCTTCGACATCGTGGCCGTACGGACGATCCTCCATGAATTCGAGCGACGGCGCGCGGCGCAGCACAAAATCATCCGTCCCGCATGAAAACCGCCAGCTCTCCATCGTCGCACCACCCGTGAGCCGGTGCAGCCCTTCAGGCGCACCCAGCCCGGCCCTTTCGCAGGCCCGCGCCAGCCCGTCTATCAAATCATCGGCCGTGGCCGCCATCGCTTCCTCTCATCCCAATTCGCTGCCATGAGTGCCCCGGAACGCTGCTGCTCGGCAAGCCGACAAATGCCAGTTTCGAAACAGGAACCCAGATGAAGAAACGCCATATCGCCCTTGCCGCCCTTGCTCTGGTCGGGATCGGAGTTGGAACCGCCGCCTATGTTGCGACACCAACGGTGCATGAAGGCAAGCCGGGCGAAGCACCGGAACTTGGCCGTTTCGGCGATATGCCGGTCGGCACGCAGGAACTGACGTTCTCCATGCAGGGCCGCGTCACCTTCGGCAAACTGGGCATGGCAACCGGTGCGACGGAGACGGAAACCCGCGAGTTGCAGGTGCGCATCTACTACCCGGCAGAGGCACCATCCGGGGCGGTCAGCCCAATCACTTATACCCACACGATGGACCCGCCCGGCATGGAGCCGGTGACGTTCGAGTATGAGGGCCGCGCCTTTGCCGATGCTGCGTCTGTAAGCGAGGGCCAATTCCCGCTGGTGCTGATGTCGCACGGCTTCAACGGGTGGAGCACACAGTTCAGCAGCCTCGCCGAGCATATCGCCTCGCGCGGCTATGTCGTCGCCTCGATCGACCATGCCGACATGAAGCTCGAAGGGGCGGCAGACTTCCTGCATTCCTTTGCCAAGGTTCTGACGAGTCGCTCGCTCGATCAACGACAGTTGCTCGCCCAGATCCTTGAACGTGCTGCTGAGGAGGATGACGGGCCGTTCGCGCTGATCGATCCGGAGCGAGTGGGACTAATTGGTTACTCGATGGGTGGCTATGGCGCACTCGCGACAGTTGGAGCCGACTATGACTACGATGGTGGCACCTTCGCGGTGGTCCCAGCTGAGGCGCTTGCACCGGTTGGAGCGGTGGCCAGCGAGGCTGCGCCGATCGATTCGATCATCGCATTCGCTCCCTGGGGCGGCCAGCCAGACAATCGGGTCTGGAGCGCGGAGTCGCTGGGCAATATCTCCATCCCTGTAATGCTGGTGTCAGGCGGGCAGGATGACGTTTCGAACCACGCCGAAGGCGTAAGCTGGATCTTCGACTCCCTGACCGGAACCGAGCGGCAAATGCTGGTCTATCGCGAGGCGCGTCACAACATCGTCGGCAACGCTTTCGACCTGCCTGAGGGCGCACCGTTCCGCGCGATTGAATTCGTCAACGAGCCAGTGTGGCGACAGGATCGGATCAATTCGATCAACCAGCACTTTGTTGCCGCCTTCCTTGATCTCACTCTCAAGGATGATGAGAGCAAGACCGCCTATCTCGACCTGCCGAGCGTTGATGCCAATGACAGCCAATGGGCCCTCTCGACCGGCGAGCAACTTAATGGAAAGCTCGCTGGCGACGCCGAAACCGGGCATTGGCGCGGATTCCAGCGGCGCTGGGCGCTGGGGCTGGAGATGTATTCGAAGAGTGCAGGTGAGTAAGCGCCAGGCACCAACTTGCAAAAGGAAACGACCGCCCGGATAACTCCGCGCGGTCGCTTGGATTCATGGCATGTTAGGCGAGCTTCTTGCGAATCCGCTCGGCGCGCTTTGACGGACTCGGATGCGTTTGCAGCCACGGCAGACCGCCACCGCCGCCGCCCATTCCATCAAGCTTTTCGAGCGCGGTCACGCATGCCTCGGCATCATAGTTGTTCGCTTGCATGAACTCGAACGCGTAGTCGTCCGCCTCCCGTTCGTGCTTCTGCGAATGCTGCGCGGTAACGACATTACCGAAAAGCTGACCGAGTTCGGACGAGGCCAGACGGCGCACGCCACCACTCGCAGTGCCCGCGACGCTCAGCGCAGCGTCGCGCTGCAACGCACCTTGCATGCGCTTTTTCGTATGCTCGCGCTTAATATGACCAATTTCGTGTCCGATCACATATCGGACTTCGTCGTCGGTGAACTCGTCCATTAGCCCTGCGAACACGCGGATCGTTCCGTTGGCCATAGCGAACGCGTTCACATCGCGCACCAGATACGCCTTGATGTCGAGATCAAGGCCATCATAAGTATCGAGCCCCTGAGATAGCGCAGCGATCCTTTGGCCATAGGGATCCTCCGGGCCCGCCACGGGATTCTTACCGTCCATCTCTTCTGACATCTGGTCGAAATAGACCTTCATCTCTTCGTCGGAGTAAGACGTGGCTTTTACCACTTTCTTGGCCGAGCCCATCATATCGCCCAGGCTTTGTGCGCCCGCCGGTGCGGCTATACTGATCCCACCCAACAAAGTTGCCATCGTAACGAACTCGCGTCGCGATGTGGTGCTTTCCTGATTGCCCATTCTACCTTCCGGCGTCCGTAGGATATCACTCCATTATGCTGGAACGTTATCCTTTTTCACAGTGATAACCTGAGGATAGGTAAACTCCTTCAGACCTTCCTTGCCGTATTCAGCGCCAAAACCCGATTGCTTATGCCCGCCAAACGGCGCGAAGGGGGACAGATGCAGGAATTCGTTGACCCATACCGTTCCGGTTTCAAGCTGTTCGGCAATCTCGACACCCTTGTCCGGGTTTCCGGTCCAGACCGCACCAGCCAGCCCGTAGTCCGAGGCGTTCGCTCTGGCGATGACCTCTTCTTCCGATGAGAATTTCATCAGCGGCATAACCGGGCCGAATTGTTCCTCGGCCACGATCCGCGCATCCTCGGGCGGGTTGTCAAGGATGGTCAGCGGCACAAAGTAACCGGTGCCAGAAGGATCGGTGTCGCCGCCTAACAGGAACTTGTAGCCATTATCCTTAGCATCCTCGATCAGTTCGAGAACACGATCGTACTGCTTCTTGTTCTGGATCGGGCCGACGCCGGTACCCTGCTGCGCGCCATCGCCAACCTTCACGTTCTTGGCGTATTCGGCGATCGCTTCGGACAGCTCATCATAGATATCTTCGTGGATATAGACGCGCTTGGCCGCGATGCAGATCTGACCTGCGTTTGAGAAGCTCGACCAGAACAGCTGTTCAGCCACCTTTTTTGGATCAGCGTCGGGCATCACGATCGATGCATCGTTGCCGCCCAGTTCCAGCGTGATGCGCTTCAGGTCCGCGCTGGCGCCTTCCATGATCTTCTTGCCCGTAGCCGTCGAACCGGTGAAGGTAATCTTGTCGATATCCGGATGCGCGGTAATCATCGGACCGAGATCGTCTTCGCCCGTAATGATATTGACGACGCCTGCGGGTACCTTGTCGGCAATCAGTTCAGCGATCTTGAGCGTAGTGAGCGGGGTGAACGGCGAAGGCTTGAGGATGATCGTGCAGCCAGACAGCATTGCGGGCACGATCTTCTGGATCGCCATCATCACCGGGAAGTTCCAAGGCACAATCCCGCCAACCACACCAACCGGCACGCGGCGGTGACGGTGTAGACGAGTGTCCGAATCCTCGATTATCTCTTCTTCCAGCTCAAGCGTCGATTGCGCCGCCGAAATACCAGCCGCGCCATAAATCTCGCCCTTGGCCTGATCGTGCGGCTTGCCCTGCTCGCTGGTCAGCAGGCGGTAGAGTTCCTCGGCGTTTTCCTTGATCGCACCAGAAATCGCCATGATCGCGGCGCGGCGCTCTTCTATCGGCGTGTTCTTCCATGTCTTGAATGCGGCGCGCGCAGCGGCGACAGCCTTGTCCAACTCACCCGCGCCGCAGGCGGGCACCTGCCCGATCACTTCTTCGGTAGCCGGGTTGACCACGTCGAGCCACTCGCCGGTGTCGACCATCTCTCCGTTGATCAGGTTCTTGTACTGGGTGACCATGTCTCGTTCCTCTCTCGAATCTCGGGGGTAAGTTCTCTCCACCGGAAAGTGGACATTCGTGCGCAAAAATCAATCGCGAATAGCGGCCATATTGTAGTCCTTGCGCCGACCAGTATCGCCTATCAGTTGCGCCATATCCGTTGCTTTGGGCAACCGACAGCTTATGCAGGCCGAAAAAGGAGAACCCGAATGAACGACACTGCCCCTGACTTCATGATCTATGGCAGCCCCGTCTCGCCCTTCGTGCGCAAATGCGCCGCCGTTTGTATCGAGAAAGACGTGCCGTTCGAGGTTGAGGCAGTGAACGTGTTCGACCCGCCGCAATGGTTCACCGACATCTCTCCGATGAAACGCATCCCGGTGCTGCGCGATCGCTCCGTCGCAGAAGAAGGCGTTGAGGGCACAATTGCCGACTCCAGCGCGATTTGCGCCCTCATTGAGAAAAAGCACCCCGAACCTGCGCTTTACCCGAATGAGCCATATGCGTTGGGCAAGGCGCTTTTTATTGAGGAATATGCCGATACCGCGCTCGCCCCTGCAGGTGGGTTGGGCATCTTCCGTCCAATCTTCTTCGCTATCCAGCAGGGTAAAGAGCCAGACGTGGCGACCGCGCGCGAGAGCTGGGCGACAAAAATGCCACCGATCTTCGACTATCTTGAAAGCGGGCTGGGCAAGCGTGAGTTCTTCGCCGGGGACGCGTTGTCGATCGCCGATATCTCGGTCGCCTGTGTGCTCATGCAAGTCTCTCTGGTCGCGGAAACCCCCCTCGACAAATGGCCAGGCCTTGCCGCGCATTTCGAGCGGATGCAGGCGCGCGCCTCCATCGCCGGTCCCTTCGCCAAGGCGGATGGCTTTGTTCGCAAAGCCTTGCCCGAGCGGTTTAACCTGACTTAAGGCCGCGTCTGTAAAGGACACGCGAACCGGCAGGGCGCAGAGGGAAACGCACATCTATGGCCAGCGAATGGTGCATCGGGATCATCGGCGGATCGGGCCTGTACGAAATCGATGGGCTCGAAGACGAGCAATGGATCGCGATCGAGACACCGTGGGGCGAACCCTCGGACGAGGTGTTGTGCGGGCGGATCGGAGACGTCAAGGTGCGCTTCCTGCCTCGCCATGGTAGAGGCCATCCGGTCTCGCCAACCGACCTCAATTCGCGCGCCAATATCGATGCGCTTAAGCGCGCAGGTTGCACGGATATTCTTGCGATTTCAGCCGTCGGCTCCCTGCGCGAACAACTCGAACCGGGACGTTTCGCTGTGGTCGAGCAGTTCATCGACCGCACCGTAGCACGACCATCCACCTTCTTCTCCAGCGGGTTCGTGACCCATGTCTCGATGGCCGATCCTGTCTGCCCGCGCCTGTCCGAAATGGCGACCAAGGCGATTTCCAAGGCCGGAGGAAAGGGTGCGACCGGCGCGACGTATCTCGCGATGGAAGGCCCGCAATTCTCCACCCGGGCCGAGAGCCGGATGTACCGCGCCTGGGGCGCAGACGTGATCGGGATGACCGCCATGCCCGAGGCGAAGCTCGCCCGCGAGGCCGAGCTGCCCTATGCGCTGGTCGGCATGGTCACCGACTACGATTGCTGGCGCGACGGAGAACAAGTCGATGTTGCGCAGGTGATCGAACAGATGCAGGAAAACGGCGAGCTGGCCCGTCAGATGGTAGCCAATTTCATCGCCGGCTTGCCTAAGAAGCGCAAGGCCTCGCCGATCGACACTACGCTCGACGATGCAGTCATCACGGCGCCCGACGAACACGATCCCGATATGTTGGTGCGGCTGGACGCGGTGGCGAAGAGATTACTGGCGCCCGAGTAAGCGCCGTCAGATTGCGTCGCCGCACCGCGCAATATGAGCCAGTGCTTCGGTCTGGCTGACCACATCGCCGTATTTGGCATTCATGTCGAACAGGTTGGCGCGATGGACCTCTTCATGACGATCTCCCACCGCCTCTTCGACGACAATCGGAATAAAGCCGTGCTGGCAGGCATCAAGGCATGTCGCGCGCACGCAACCGCTGGTTGAAAGCCCGGAAATGATCAGGCTGTCGTGGCCGTTTGCCGTTAGCGTCGATGCCAAGGATGTCCCAAAGAACGCACTCGCATACTGCTTGGTAACAACCAGTTCGTCATCACTCGGCTCCAATCCCTCGGCCCAACCACCCATCGGGTTGCCGCGGATAAAGCTCGCCAGCGCGCCGATTTTTTGCGCGAAGCGGCCGCCATCGCGCATCGACGGATGGAATGCGACGTTCGTGTAGATCACGGGGACACGGGCGACGCGCGCCGCCTCGCGCAGCTCAATCGCCGCGGCGAGAGCGGACGCGACATCAGCATAGAGCGGACTGTCCGGCGCGAAATAGGCCTCGACAAAATCGATCAGGATCAGCGCAGGGCGCTCACCGAAACCGATACGGCCTTCGAAGACGCCGGCGTAATTGCTCTGTTTGTCTTCGCTCTCACCCACCCGCGGGGCTCCTGCCTGAATGCGACCGAAGCGGCCTAGAAACTATATCCGAGCTCGACACCGAAGCGCCGCAATCCTCCCGGCGAAATGAACGATCCGCCAAACTCGATCGCGGGGATCACTTCGTTGAGATAGCGTTCGTCGGTCAGGTTTTCGGCAAAGGCGATGACCGACCAGTTTTCTGTTTCGACCCCGACGCGCAAATCGAGAATAGCGAAAGTGTCGCGCTCGGTGACCGAATAATCTGCATTGCCAACCTCTGCTGGCAGCGCCAGCGCCGAACCGGGCAGCAAGCCGCTAAATAGCGTCGGCGAGGTGTCATCCTGTACCGTGTGGAACCAGGTCGGCCCGGTGATCCGGTAATCAGCACGGGTCACGAAATCGAGCGTGTCGGTGATCGGCAGATCAAGTTGCGTGCCGATATTGATGGTGAAGTCCGAGGTGTAGGGCGATTCATTGCCGACCGTGTTGGGCCGCGAAGCGTTCGCCTGGATCTCGCTCTCGGTGACATTGAACGCGCCGAAAATGTTCCAACCCGGCAGAAGCTCGGCGTTCACATTCAGCTCTGCACCGTAGACCTCAACCTCGTCGATATTCGAGACCACACGTAGCAGACCGAACGCGCCGACGAAGAATTCAAAGAACTGCATGTCGTCGATTTCAGTGTAATACCCGGCCAGATCAAAGGTCACGGACCCGTCCAGCAGTTCGCCTTTCAGGCCAGCCTCGAACGCGCTCGACGTTTCCTTGCGATACACATCCTCGATCAGCACATTGGTTCCGATGAACTGGTTGAACGCCTGATCGACGATCGCGGCCGAACCCTGATTGTTGAAGCCGCCGGACTTAAACCCGATACCCCAGTTGGCGTAGAGGTTCAGATCGTCGGCGACTTCGTAGCGGAGCGAAATCTTCGGTTGGAACTGACGGAAGGTTTCAGACTGATCCGGGATCGGACCAAACGCCTGACCCGGATTGATCGGGCCGCCACCAAATGGATCGATCGCATCGGGCACGAGACTGGTGACCGAGCGATCCTCGATATCATAACGCGCGGCTACGCCAATCTCGAACCGATCGCTGACCTCGTAATCGATCGATGCAAACACGGCATAGACATCGGTCGAGAAGTCATCGTTGTAAAGCTGGGTTGTCGGGTTGATCGAATCCGGCCCATTGAACAGCTCGCGCGACACACCAAGGCCAAGATCGGCGCCGAGGCTAACGCCGGTCTCACGATCAATATGGAGATAATACGCGCCCACCTGCCATTGCAGCGGGCCGCCATCATTCGACGCGAGCCGGACCTCACCACTGATGTCGCTCTGCTCGCGAATCTGCAGCTGCGTCCCGTCACACGTTGTCGGGCTGAACCCGCCGAAGGTCGATCCATTGACGGGGTCGAAGATGAAAGGGACCGGCGTCTGACCGATAAAGGTCGGCGGATTGAGCGGGAAGCCGGTCAGTTCTGCGGTCGAAGCAAAGCAGGCGTTCGATGCATCGATCGAGGCTTGCGTGTCACCGGGGAACGTAAAGCGCGCAAAATCAGCAGAGGTCCCATCCGCGATCAGGATCTGGTCGACATCTGCATAGAGCGCCCATGCAGTGAGAGTGACGGCATCGAAATCATGCTCAATCTTGGCCGAGACTTCGAAGGTCTGCTGCTCGTTGATAGGGCGGATGTTTCCATAGAAATCGAACGGATGCTCGTTAACGTCTTCAAAGAAAGCCGGGTCGACGCCGCCGAATGCAGGCAGGTGGAACGAAGTGTTGTAGTTGATCGAAGCACCTTTGAGGTCGGCGTATCGCGCTTTGATATCGATCTCAGTCGCGGGGCCGAGATTGGCGACGAACCGGCCATCGATCGAATAGACCTCCTGATCATCAACCACATCGTCATTCAGGAAACGGTTGAAAAAGAAGCCGTCCGTAGTGCGGTAATTGCCCGAGAGCACCAGCCCGGCATTTTCGCCGATCGGTGTCGCGATGTACCCGTTGACGGCGTAGGTGTTGTCCTCGGCCGCCGAAACTTCGATCCCGCCTTCCAGGATGTCGGACGGTTTCAATGTCTGGATAACGATAGCGCCCGCCGCAGCGTTGCGGCCATAGAGCGCGCCCTGCGGACCTTTGAGGATTTCGACCTGTCGCAGCGTGCCCTGATCCTGGTTCAATTGGGCAGTGTTGGTCTTGAGGATACCATCGACCACGAGCGCGACCGAGCTTTCGGCATCGCGTGCACCGTTGATGCCGCGAATGTTGATTTGTGTGTCGCCTGCCTCCGCAGTGCTGGTGACGATAGTAACGCCTGCGGTCAGCTGCACGAAGTCCTCCGCGCGCTCAATGCCGGTCTTTTGCAGGGACTCGGCGGTGAAGACAGTGACCGAGCTTGGCACTTCGATGAGCGCTTCGGACTGACGCCGCGCGGTCACGATGATCGCGTTGTCATCCTCTCCGGCGGCCTGATCCGAAGCATCGGCATCCTGTGCCAGGGCAGGACTTGCCGTAATCAGGGCGGTAAAAGCGACACCGCCGCCAAGGATGGATTTGAAATTGGTCATCGCGGTTCAGACTCCTGACTTATCGGCCTATGTCCGGCTCGCGGCACACAGACCCCCTCTCGGCCTCGACGGCCGTACTCTCAGTCCATTCACACGACAGTCTGCGCTCTGCCTTTTCCCCTCAATATCGCCCCTATTGTATACAATTTGCCGCCGTCAAGGGAAATTGGTAGGGAGAGCCACTTGCATTTCGATAGGGTCTGCAATGATGATTTTTGGCCACAGATTCGTTCAGTGCGTCGCTCCATGAGCAGCGCTTCGGACACCGCCTATGAAAAGATTCGCGCGTTTCTGCTGGGTGGGGAAACGCATCCCGGCGACCAGCTGACTGAGGAGAAACTGGCCGATATCGCCGGCGTCAGCCGCACTCCGGTACGCGAGGCGACACGGCGGCTGGAGGCCGAAATGCTGCTGGTGCGCAGCGCATCAAAGCGGATTTTCGTTGCTGACTGGTCGCGCGAAGACATCGATGAAATCTTTACTCTACGGCAAATGCTCGAGGGTCACGCAGCGGAGCGCGCGGCACATCGGCTAACCCCGCAGGCGATCGAACGACTGGACAGGATCAACCGCGAACTGCACGAAGCGGTGACACGCGACGTTCCCGACATCACCCGGTTTCTGGACGCCAACCGTGTGTTCCACGAAACGATTACAGAGGCCGCGCGGTCGCCACGGCTGGCGCAAATCCTTGCCATGCTGGTCGACCAACCAGTCGTGCTGCGCACTGCACGCAGCTACACAGTTGAGGATCTCAAACAATCAGCCCGCGACCATGACGAACTGATCGCAGCATTCCGCGCCCGCGACGCCGACTGGGCGAGAGCTGTGATGGGCAGCCATTTGCGCCGTGCCTTTCATACCTTTGCCGATGCCGCCAAGGGTGCGGCAAACGATGAGGGGGCCGAGGCGGCCGAATAGCGAAGCACCTGATCCCGATCAGATAATGCCGCGCTCGCCGAGATCAGCGAGGGTCGCCGAATCCATGCCCAGCAGCTCTCCGAATATCTCCTCATTGTGCTGGCCGAGATCAGGGCCAACCCACCCAATACTGCCCGGCGTTTCCGACAATTTCGGAGCGACGTTCTGCATCATGAAATTCTCATGCAGCGGGTGCGGCACCTCGACGATTGCCTCACGTGAAGCAAAATGTGGGTCTTCCAGCATCTCCGGCGCTCGATAGATATTACCCGCAGGGACACCATTTTCCTCACATAGGTCAAGTACTTCCTTGCTGGTCCGCTGCTTGGTCCACTCGCCGATGAGAGTGTCCAGTTCAGCCTGGTTCCGTCCACGCGCGACATGGCTATTGTAACGTGGATCATCGCCGAGTTCGGGCACACCCATCATCGTTGCCATGCGCTTCCACACGCTGTCCTGATTGCCTGCGACCAGCACGCTGCCGTCGCTCGTCGGGTAGACATTCGAAGGCGCAATCTTGGGCAGGATGGAGCCGGTGCGCTCTCGGATATGCCCGGTAACTGTGTATTCTGGCACGGTCGATTCCATCATCGCCAGCACGGATTCGTAGATCGCCGAATCCACCACCTGGCCCTTGCCGGTCGCATGACGGTGGTTGAGTGCCATCATCGCGCCTAGGCATGCATAAGTCGCCGCCAGCGAGTCCCCGATCGATAGCCCCGCACGGCTCGGCGGGCGGTCCGGCTCACCAGCGATATAGCGCATCCCGCCCATCGCCTCACCAATGCCACCATAGCCTGCGCGCGGCGAGTACGGGCCGGTTTGGCCATAGCCCGAGACGCGGATCATGATCAGCGCTTCGTTGATCGCAGAGAGCTGTTCCCACCCAAGGTTCCACCGCTCTAGCGTGCCTGGGCGGAAGTTCTCCAGCAGGAAATCGGCCCTCTCAGCCAGCTGCCTGACGATCGCCTGACCCTCTTTCTCGCGGAGGTTCAGCGTGATCGACTTCTTATTGCGCGCAACCACGGAAAACCAGAGCGGAATGCCCTGCCCCCAATTGCGCATCGCATCGCCAACCTTGGGCGGCTCGATCTTGATCACCTCGGCGCCGTGATCCGCCATCAACTGACCGCAAAACGGGCCAGCGATCAGCTGGCCCATCTCGATCAGCCGCAATCCATGGAGGGCACCTTGAGCCATGATTCGCCTTTCCGTTTCGATGATCCACATTGCATCACTAAAAGGCACACAGAGTGACAGAATGCACCCAGAGCACCGCAATTGAGACCCGCGCCTATAAAGCGATCATTTGCATTTGTATACAATTTGCGTATCAGACCACCAAATCCAACGAAAAATCCCCGAGCGATCCGAAAGCAAATAGAGCCAGGCCGATATGACTGAGAACAGCATAGAATTGGTCGAAGTCGGTCCTCGTGACGGACTGCAGAACGAGCCTGATATCGTTTCGACGGCGGACAAGCTCGCATTGATCAAGCGGATGATTGGCTACGGAGCGCGGCGGCTTGAGGTGGCGAGTTTCGTCCATCCCAAGCGGGTGCCGCAAATGGCTGATGCAGAAGACGTGATCGCCGATCTGCCGGATCGCGACGATGTGACATATATCGGCCTGACCCTTAACAAGCGCGGCGTTATACGCGCCCTTGAGACACGCGAAGGCGGGAACCGTGGGATTGATCAGGCGGGATGTGTGCTCGTCGCCAGCGACACGTTCGGTCAGAAGAACCAGGGCCAGACCATCGCTGAGGGGATCGCGGAAAACCGCGCCATGCTGCGCTTTGCGAGAGCTGAAGGGTTGAGCGCGCAGGTAACCGTCTCTGCGGCATTCGGCTGTCCGTTCGAAGGCGAGGTCAAGCCTAAGACCGTGCTCGCCATTGCCGAGGAAATGGCCGGCGAAAGCCCTGACGAAATCGCGCTGGCTGATACGATCGGTGTTGGCGTTCCGCAGCAAGTCGAAGAGCTGTTCGGCAAGCTGGGTGAACTGCTCGGGGGCCGCGTACCTATGCGCTGCCATTTTCACGATACGCGCGGCACCGGCATCGCCAATGCCTGGGCTGCGTGGAAAGCGGGCGTGCGTACCTTTGACGCATCGCTCGGCGGTCTCGGCGGCTGCCCCTTTGCGCCCAAGGCCACCGGAAACATCGCCACTGAGGACCTGATCTACATGATGGAGCGTTCAGGCATCGCCACCGGCGTCGATCTGGGGGCTGCGGTCGCAGCTAACCAAGGCTTTGCCAAGGTGTTGGGACGCAAACTGCCGTCTCGCGTGGCCCGTGCGCATGGCTGAATCTGAATATGGGACTGACCTGTTGAGGAGCTGGAACACACTATGACCTACAGGCTGGGCGTCGATGTCGGCGGCACATTCACCGACTTGCTGTTGTTCGACGAGGAAACAGGGAACTTCTGGCGGCACAAGACGCCATCGACCCCGCATGACAGCTCCGAAGGAATCCTTAACGGTGTAAAGGCGATCACCGCCGAAGCCGGTGTGTCGGCGGACGATATCGCCTACTTCCTCCATGGCACGACGGTGGCAACAAATGCCGTGCTGGAAGGTAAGGGCGCGAAAGTCGGGCTGGTGACGACTCGGGGCTTTCGCGACATCATGCAGATCGCGCGCAGCTTTGTGCCTGGCGGCTTGGCGGCGTGGATCGTTTGGCCCAAGCCACAACCACTCGCACATCTCGAAGACACTATCGAAGTGCCCGGCCGGATGGATGCGGATGGCAAAGAGGTCGAACCGCTGGACGAAGACGCGGTTCGCACTTCATTGCAAAAGCTCAAAGCGAACGGGGTGGAGGCGGTGACGGTCAGCCTTATCAACGCCTATGTAAACGGTGCTCACGAAACGCGGATTGGCGAGATCGTCGCAGAGGAACTGCCAGGTCTGCCTGTTTCGCTTAGCCACGAAGTGCTGCCTGAAATGCAGGAATACGAGCGCACGCTCTCGACGGTTGCCAACGCGGCTGTGCGGCCGGTGGTCAGCAAATATGTCTCCAACCTGCGCAACCAGCTTGAGGATCAGGGGCTGAAAGGGCGGCTATCGCTCCTGCGCTCCGATGGCGGGTTGATGAGCAGCCAGAAGGCCGAGGAGCACCCGGTCAACATTCTCATGTCTGGCCCGGCCGGCGGAGTCACAGGTGCACTGTGGGTGGCGAAGAATGCAGGCCTTAAAAACATCCTGACGCTGGACGTCGGCGGCACCTCAACAGACGTTGCGCTGATTGAAGGTCTTGAGCCACGTCGCCAGCGCACGACTGAAGTAGGGCACCTATCCGTTCGCGCCTCGGCGCTCGATGTGAAGACGGTCGGTGCAGGTGGCGGATCGATCGCGCACGTTCCTGAACTGACGAAGGCGCTGCGGGTCGGGCCGGAAAGCGCTGGTGCGGTTCCCGGCCCCGTTGCCTATGGCAAGGGCGGTGAATTGCCGACCGTGACCGACGCGAACGTTGTACTCGGCTATCTGCCCGAAGACCTACTGGGCGGCAGCTTCCAGCTCGATCGCGAAGGCGCCAAGGCTGCGGTTCAGACGGTTGCCGATGCGTTGGGCGTGGGCTTGATGGAGGCCGCGCGCGGGATCATCGACATCGTCAACGAAAACATGTTCGGCGCACTGCGGATGATCTCGGTCCAACAGGGGTATGATCCGCGCGAGTTTGCCGTGATGGGCTTTGGCGGAGCGGGACCTCTGCACATCAACGCGGTCGCCAAGTTGATGGGCAGCTGGCCAGCGGTCTCGCCCGTCTCACCCGGAGTGCTATGCGCACTTGGTGATGCGACCACCCGTATGCGGACCGAAACCGCGCGCAGTTTCTCACGCCTGGCCCGAGACACAGCCGTCGGCGACCTGACAGCGATCCTCGATGAAATGGCAGAGCAAACCCGCGGCGAATTGCTCGCCGATGGTGTGCCGGAAGACCAGATAACATCGGCCTTCGAAGTCGATATCCGCTATGCAGGGCAGGCCTTCGAAGTCCCGCTAACAATAGATGTGGAGGTGCTCGACGCGGATGGTATCGAGGGTATTCTTGCCCGCTTCGATGAAGAGCACCGGCGCTTATTCACTTTCAACATGGATACGCCGCACGAAATCGTGAACCTGCGCGCGGTGGCTCTCGGGCAAGCCCCCGGTCTGCCCGCTGTGGGGTTACCCAAGGGCGATGGCGATCCGTCGGGGGCGAAGATACGCGACCACACGTTGTGGATGGACGGACGCGAACAGGCCGGTGCCATCTATGACCGTTCCAGATTGCGACAGGGGGATACCATCTCCGGTCCCGCAATCATCACCGAAATGGATTCGACCACCCTCGTCGAAAACGGCTGCGTCGCCACCGTCGACAGGGTCGGCAACATCCTCATCAATCCCGTGCAGGAGGCCTGAACCATGCCGGCACAGATTATCGAAACCAACGACACCCCATTTGCCGAAGTCGATATCGACCCGGTCACACTCGACATTATTGAGAATGCCCTGCGCAACGCTCGCGTCGAGATGGACGCAACGCTGGTGCGAACCGCGATGTCGCCCGGCATCCGCGAACAAGGCGATGCCTTCCCGCTCATTTCGGATCCTTCGGGCAAGATGATCGTGGGCCAGTTTGGCAGCTTCATAGATGGCTTCCTTAAGCAGTTCGACGGGACGATAGAGGACGGGGACATGATTTTCCTGTCTGATCCGTATTCTTGTGACGGCGCGGTCAGCCACTCGAATGATTGGCTGGTCCTGCTTCCCGTGTTCAAGGATGGCCGCCTGATCGCCTACACCGCGATGTTCGGTCACCAGTCCGACATTGGCGGATCAGTCCCCGGATCAATGCCGATCGGCGCAAGCTCGATCTTCGAAGAAGGCGTGCGCATTCCGCCGGTGAAGATCTGGAAGAGAGGCGAATACAACGAAGACCTGATGAAGCTCGTCATGCACCAGACGCGCAAGCCCGATTGGTGCCAGGCCGATCTCAACGCGCTGATCGCGTCATGCCGGGTCGCCTCGCGCCGAGTGATCGAAATGGCTGAGCGATTCGGCGACGATGTCTATGTCTCGGCGACGCAAGAGCTGCTTGCGCGCAACCATCGCGCGATGAAGGCGCTGCTGCTTCAGGCGGTGGGCGAAAACCCCGTCAGCTTCGAGGATTACCTGTGCGACGACGGCAAGGGCTATGGTCCTTACAAGATCAAGTGCACAATGTGGCGCGAAGGCGAGAAGGTCATCCTCGATTTTGACGGCACCGACCCGCAATCCGCCGCCTCGATCAACTTCCTGCTGAACGAGAACATGTTCAAAATGTTCTTCGGCATCTACATGATCATGGTCTTCGATCCGCAGATCCTGTTCAATGACGGGTTCTACGACCTCATCGAAGTGCGCATTCCCGAAGGCTCACTGCTGAAACCGCAATTTCCGGCGGCTCTGTCTGGTCGCACTCATGCGCTGGGGCGGATCTTCGACATACTTGGCGGGCTGCTGGGTCAGGGGACGCCGGAGTTCCTCAATGCTGCCGGGTTCAGCTCATCGCCGCATCTGTTCTATTCGGGTTGGGACAATCGCCCTGCGAAAGAAGGCGATTGGTTCCAACTGTTCCAGATTGGCTTTGGCGGCATTCCCGGCAGACCTTTGGGCGATGGGCCGGACGGCCATTCGCTCTGGCCCGGTTTCACTAACGTGCCGAATGAGTTCCTTGAGCGCTATTTCCCACTGCGGATCGAACGCTATTCGACCGAGCCCGATAGCGGCGGAGCGGGCCTGCACCGCGGCGGCAACGGCATCCGCATGACCTATCGCTTCCTCGCCGATGGCGAGATCGCCATTCACGATGATCGTTGGTTCGTGCCTCCATGGGGCGTGAATGGCGGCCATCCGGGCAAGCGCGCGAGAAAGGTGCTCGAACGCGCCGATGGCACAATCGAGATTGTCGGCAACAAGATCGAGGACGTGCCGGTGAGAGAGGGCGATCTGCTGCACTTCATCACCTGGGGCGGAGGCGGCTGGGGTGATCCACTGGAACGCGATCCCGAAGTGGTCGGCCTGGAAATCCGACAGGGTCTCGTGACAGCAGAGGGAGCGCGTGAATATGGCGTCGTGGCCGATGCGCAAGGCGTGGTAGACTCAGGAGCAACCGAGACACTGCGTGCGGATATGACAGCATCGCGCGGCGATCTGCCCTTGTTCGATTACGGCCCTTCGATCGAGGAATTGCGAAAGACCTGCGAAGAGGACACAGGGTTATCGGCGCCCGAACAGCCCGTTTGGAATACGGCCCTCGCGGAAGCCGCTGAATAGCGCTTATTCAGCCAATCTCATGTCTGGCGGGGGAGCGAAGATGGCATGATCAATCGCTTCGCCGACGCGCGTTTCGGTCCAGAAAACGGTGTTGCTGATGACACCATCATATAGCAGCGTGACCGAGCGCGCCTGCACCCAGCCATTGTCCAGCCGCACAAAATCGTCATACAGCCGCTCGTGAAAGCCGCGCGGGCTGTCGAACGCCATGTAGCGGATAAACCCGCTTTCTCCGTCGAAGCCGAACAGGGTGGCCTGCCCTTGCGGATCGGTAATACGAACGATTTCGGTAAGTCTGCCAACGAAATCGCGCGGCGGTAGGCTGCGCAGCGTAAAGCCTTCATCGAGCGCGGAACGAATAATGCCAAAGCCAAAATTGCTGGCCCAATAAGCATCAGCCTGCGGTTTGGGCATGATCCCGCGCTCGGTCCAGGTGGTTTCCCCATCGTAGCCGACTTCGAAGATCACTTCCCCGTCATCGCTCGCATCTGACTGCGCGCGGATTCGCACCTTGCCCGCTGCGCCGTGAGCACTCGTCCGCTCGGCATCCATCACACGCCACATGCGATAATCGCTGGCAATCGAACGCGGCTCTCCCGTCGTGCTGTCGTAGAAAATCGCGCTACCGCTCAGCTGGAGGGTGCCGGGTTCGAGGAACAGCTCTCCGCCATGCGCAGTGATGGCCCGCTCTACGATCTGGCGGGCCGTGACCGGCTGCTGCGCATGCGATACGCTGGAAAACACCGTCATCACAGCAGAGATGCTCATCAAGAATTTCCGCACGCAACCTCCGTAATTTGTCCGGACATCTTTTCAACCACGCCGCGCTGATATACGCAAGGAACATGGGAAAACTCACGTCCGCAGGCGCCTTGGCCGCACTCATTTGCGTCTCTCCGGCCATCGCCGAAGACAGCCTGCCACCTGGCATCTGGACCAACACCGAAGATGCTTATTTCGCCGAGGAAGAAGGCCGTAAAAAGCCCGATGCCTATGCTTTCGAAGTCGGCGAAGACGGCCGATGGCGGGTCATCGACGCGTTTGGCGAACCGCAAGGCAGCTGGCAGAATACTCCAATCGTCGACCTTACGTTCAACACAGAAGACGGTTGGCAGCTGGCAGGCAGCGAGCTTCGCAAGGCGCGGCCCTACACCTGCTGGGTCTCGGTGAAGAAGTTCGCGGCCAAGCCCGATGGGTCAGCCGACTGGACCTTTTCCAGCGGGCTCGCGATCTTCGATCAGGGTGGTCGAGCTATGGCACCCGGCAACGGCGAAGCGCCCGATGTAACGATCCGCATGCGCAACGTTACCTGGGCACGCGGCAGCCGCAACCGCCCTTCACTGGTGTTGTACGTTCATAAGCAGGACCCGATACGAGCAGAAAGCTACAGCTGGGCCTCCCCCGAAGCCTCACTGGTCGGGGTGAACCTGCGCTGGATGCAGGGAAGTTGTCGCCGGGTTGAAGAGGAAACAGGCGAATGACCATGAAACGCGCGCAGTTCCTACAGTTTGGCGGCCCCGAGGTGATTGAATGGATTGAGGAGGACGTGCCCTCTCCAGGCCCGGGTGATGTGTTGATCGAGCACACAGCCATCGGCCTCAACTTCATCGACACCTATCACCGCACCGGGCTTTATCCGGTCGAATTGCCGAGCGGATTGGGCTTGGAAGCCGCGGGGACCATTACTGCGCTGGGTGCCGGAGTGAGCGACTACAACGTGGGAGATCGTGTCGCCTATATGGGTCCGGGACTGGGAGCCTATGCAACCCAAAGGGTGATGCCCGCAGACGCCTTGTTCAAAGTCCCCGATACCGTGTCGGATGATATCGCTGCAGCGGCAATCCTGAAGGCCGCCACAGTCGAAGGACTGGTTGAACGCTGCGCCAGCGTGGGGGCGGGCGATACGGTGCTGGTCCACGCTGCAGCGGGCGGCGTCGGGCTGATCATGGTGCAATGGTTGAAAGCGATCGGTGCGCACGTCATCGGAACGGTATCTTCAACCGATAAAGAAGTCGCCGCGCGCGAAGCCGGATGTGACCAAGTGATCCGCTATGATCATGAAGACATCGCATCGCGCGTGCATGAGATCACCGGCGGAGTGGGCGTTCCAACCGTGTTCGATGGGGTCGGCAAAGCAACCTTCGAAGCCTCGCTCGACAGCATGTCCCCACGAGGCCTGCTGGTCAGCTTCGGCAATGCCAGTGGCGCGGTCGACGGGGTCAATCTCGGCATTCTCGCGCAGAAGGGCTCGCTGTTCGTGACCCGCCCAACCCTGTTCCACTATTACGCCACACCAGAAGATCGCGCAGTGGGTATGGCTCGCGTATGGGATATGATCGAAAGCGGCAGGGTCAAGATCACGATCGGTCAGACCTACCCGCTGACTGAAGCAGCGCTGGCGCACCACGATCTGGCCAGCCGAAAGACCACCGGCTCCACGGTGCTACTGCCATGACGCGGGGATCCTCGATGATCCGCACCATCGTGATCCTGGCTTTGGCCGCATGCGCAGCGCCTGCCGCAATGGCAGAACCATCCGCCGCGACCGAACAATACCGTGAGGCGCAGTTGGTCGAGGCGGGCGAACGCTGGCGTGTGCTTTATGAAGCAAGCGACTGGGAGGGGCTGCGCACGCTCTACACCGATGATGCGGTTTTGATGACGCAGGGACAGGCCAAGACTGTCGGTGCGGATGACATAGTCGCTTTCCTCCAGCGGCTGACCAACGTCGGCGCGGCCGTCACCTTCCGGTTCAAGCCCGAGGAAACGATAGTCGAACATGGTCTCGGCTTCGTGACCGCAAAATACCGCATGGATATCGCATTCCCCGAAGTCGATCCGGCGACGGTGGTCGTTGGCCGGTCGTTCCTCGTCTACAAATGGCAGGACAATGGATGGAAGTTGTGGCGTGACATCGACAATCTGGCACCCGACGTGACCCCGGAGGATTTTGGAGAATGACCCGCATCGCTCCCCGTGATCCCGCCGATGCGCTGGGTGGGCCCGAAGCAGCTGAGTTCGCGCGACGGATGATGGGTTACATTCCGAACTCAGTGCTTACCATGGCGCATTGGCCAGAGCTGCTTGATGCGTTTCGTGGCCTGGTCGGGGTGATCTACGGCGAGAGCGATCTCGACAACGGGTTCAAGCGCTTGATCGGCCACGCGACCAGCCTCGCAGCAGGTTGTCGGTATTGCCAGGCCCACACTGGGCACGGAGCAATTGAACAAGGCATCGATCAATCCAAGCTTGAAGCTCTTTACGACTTCGAAGAATCGGACGCTTTCACCGAAGCGGAACGTGCCGCCCTGGCGCTGGCCTTTGCCGCCGGAGCGCAACCGAATGGTGCTAACGATGCCCATTTCGAGCGTTTGGGCGAGCATTTCGATGAACGCGGTAAGGTCGAAATCATGGCGGTGATCGCCATGTTCGGCTTTCTCAACCGCTGGAACGATACGCTTGCGACCAGCCTTGAAGATGCGCCCGCCGCTTTCGCCAATGAAACCTTGGTGTCAAAGGGCTGGCAGCGAGGCGAGCACTAAGTTCGGACGATCACTGCTTCCAAGCCGCCCCACCGACCCAGTCGCCAGCAACACCCATAAACGTCGTCGCGCGGATCGATTGCCATACGCCAGCGGCGAAATAGGGATCGGACTCAAACTTGGCGCGCGCTTCGGCTTCGTCGACCGCCTTGATCACCAGCAGCGATCCAATTGTGTCGTCGCCGTTCTTTAACGGGCCAGCCACCGCATAGTCTTTCAGATGCGCTTCGACATGGGCCAAGTGCGCGCCCAAATGCATGTCACGCAGCTTAGCGCCGTTTTCGCCATCCTGACAGTAAAAGGCATATAGCTGCATCATCCAACCTCCACGCATTCGATCAACTCGCCACCATCGCCGATCGCGCAGGCAGCGCGTCGACCTTCGTACAATGCGCCCTTACGGGCACTGGGTGGAACGATCCAGTCGACATTGCAGGCTTCGATGTCGCGCACTGCCAAGGTGACAAGAGCATTACCCGGAGGCAGCATGCCGTCATGCCGCGCGCGGATGGTGGCAACATCTGGATAATCATCCACTTCGACGATCGGCATTCGACCTTCGCTGACCATGGTAATGGTCGTTTGCGTCTCTGGAGCGAGGTCAAAGGCGTCGTTGATCATCGAATAGGGCAGTGTGTAATCCGCACCGCGCACCAGCCCCAGCCGGTCGCAATACCAGGCGATGGAACGGTTGCGGTCAGGCGTGGCGAGCACAACGATGAAGATCTTGTCGACCGGTGATCCGGCGCGCGGCAGGTCGGTGTCGGGCAGGTCGCCAAGCACCTGATTGAGGTAGACCATCTCGCGTCCGGTGCCCAAGGCCTGCATCGGGATGAAGGCGGGTTCGATATTCTCCAGCACCTTGGGTGGGCCAACGATCTCGAAGAGATCGGAAGGGAGCGCATCCGGCCAGTGCCACACATCCTCGACCGTGGTCTCGAACGCGGCCCAGCCATAGGTCGTGGTCGGCTTGAAGTCAGTGTGATCAG
Organism: Pseudomonadota bacterium; assembly: GCA_039195235.1. Taxonomy (GTDB): domain Bacteria; phylum Pseudomonadota; class Alphaproteobacteria; order Sphingomonadales; family Sphingomonadaceae; genus Erythrobacter. The sequence goes on along the minus strand of JBCCVO010000003.1, from coordinate 49,474 downwards.
GCTGCTCGACCAGCCGAAACCAGCACGGCGCACCGCTCCTTGGGCGTAGCACAGCATAGGGCGATCCCGTGTTGGCTGGGCATCGCCAGCTCGCCGCCAACCCCTCATCAAGATGCCCCTGCTCGACCAGGTCGAGACCGAGCACGTCGCGATACCCAGTCAGCGCGTGGTCAAGATCGGGCACGGTGGAAAGCCCGCCGAGAATTGTCCCATGTGCGATGGTCATTTCCCGAACTCCGGCCTGCGTTTTTCGATGAACGCGGTTGTCCCTTCGAGGAAGTCGGCTCCGGTGAAGGCGTCTGCAAAGACTCGCAGTGTTTCTTCGTCATCGGCGGCCTGCCCGTCCAGCACGCGCCTGACGAAACGCTTGGTCTCGCGGATCGAATGCGGACTAGCAGCGACCATCGCCTCGATCAGCTCAGAGGGTTCATTGGCCAGCATCTCCACCAGACCGATCCGCAAAGCCTCATCTGCGTCGATCAGGCTGCCGGTGTAGAGAATACGCTTGGCCTGCCCAGGCCCGACGAGATCGGTGAGCAGCTTGACGTCATGCAGCGGATAGACAAGCCCGAGCTTGGCCGGCGTAATGCCGAACCGCGCCGATGACGTGGCCACGCGCAGGTCGCAGGCAAGGGCGATGCCGCAGCCGCCGCCAATGCAATCACCTTCAATAAAGGCGAGCGTTGGCAGCCGGTGCCGTGCAAGCTCAAACTGCACGCGGTTGATCGCGGCCTGGTTTTTCGCGCGCCAATCGGCGTCATCCTTGTTGGCGAGCAGTTCCTTGATATCAGCGCCTGCACAAAATGGCCCGGGTGTCGCGGCGCGAACGACGAGCAAGCGCAAATCGCTGTTGCGCGCCGCCTGATCGAGCAGGCCCGGCATAGCCTCCCACATATCCATATTGAAGGCGTTGCGCTTGTCGGTTCGGTCGATCAGCAGATAGGCGACCTTGCCATCGGTTTCGAGGCGCAGGCTCATGCGGGCGATTGCTCCATAAAGTGATCGGCGATCGCCTTGCGCGTTGTCACCCAGACACCCTCATGCGCGCGCACATGCTTGAAGAACTCCTCCAGCGCCCAGATGCGGCCCGGCCGCCCGATGATGCGCAAATGCAAGCCAAGACTCATCATCTTGGGATTCCCCTCCTCCCCTTCACGATACACCTGATCGAAATTGGCCTTGGCGTAGTCCAGCCATTGGTGCGGGGTTAGCGCTGGATCGGTCCACATCTTCATGTCGTTGTTGTCGAGCTGGTAAGGCACGATACACATCGGCCTGCCCGGTATCGTCTCCCGATCCCAGAAGGGTACGTCGCCCGAGTAATCGTCCATGTGATAGGTAAAGCCCTCTTCAGAGAGCAGCCGCCGCGTGTCGTCTGTGAGCAGGTAGCGTGACAGCCAGCCATAGGGACGGACGCCGCAGGTTTTCTCGATACTGGTCACCGCCTTGCGAATGAAGTCGCGCTCTTGCGTCTCGTCCATCTTGAACTGATGCACCCAGCGCCAGCCATGGCTGACCGGCTCGTGACCCAGTTCGACGAAGGCCTCGGCGATCTCCGGATGGTTTTCTAGGGAAAGCGCCGCGACGGTCCAGCTGGCCATGATATCATAACGTTTCAGCAACCTGACGATCCGCGGCGCGCCGGCCTTAATCCCGTAGAGATAGTTGGACTCATTGGAGTAATTGCGCATTTTGGATTTCACAAAGACGCCCAACTCGTCGACCGGCTCCATCCCGCGATCACCCCGCGCGATAGTCATCTCGCTGCCCTCTTCGACGTTGACAACAACGCTCAACGCCATCTTTGCATTGTCAGGCCAGTCCATGCGTTCTTCGATAAGCGGCATCAGTGCATTTCCTCACCGCCCGAGACATTGAGAGCTTCGCCAGTCACATAGAATGCTTCATGACTGGCCAACCAAAGGCACGCGGCCGCAGTATCGGACGGCAGGCCGGGCCGACCCATCGGGTTCTTAGCGCTCATATTCGCAAGATACTCATCGACCGTATCAAACCCGAGCAGCTTCGAAAAATACTCGTTCTGCCTGGCCCCAAGGCCCGTCGTCACATGGTTGGGGCAGATCGCGTTGACGGTAATGCCATGACCACCCAGCTCCACCGCACTTGCGCGCGTGAGGCCGACCATACCGTGTTTTGACGAAACATAGGCTGGCAAATGTGGGAAGCCCGTCTTGGCAGCTTGCGATGCGATGTTGATGATCCGACCACCATTGCCGGCGTCTACCATCGCGCGCGCCGCCGCTTGGGTGCAGTAGAATGCGCCAGACAGATTCACTGCGAGAACCTGGTCCCATTCATCGGCGGTATCGACGTCTAGCAGTGGCTTCATCTTGAAGCCGATCCCGGCGTTGTTGACGAAGATATCGATGCTACCGAAGGTCTTGAGCGTCTCGTCAATCAACGCGCGGCATTGCTCGGCACTCGATACGTCGCACGCGATAGTCGCGACCCTGGCTCCGCGACCGCGAAGTTCCTCGGCAACAGCCTCCGCCTCGTCATCGATGGTCAGGTCCGAAACGACGCAATTCGCGCCTTCATCGGCAAAGCCTTGCAGGACACCCTGACCCAGCCCTTTCTGCTTGCCCGACCCGGTGACAACGATGGTTTTCCCGGAGAACTTGCCCATCCTACAAATCCTCGGTCAGGATGAATTGTGGTCCATCAGCATAGTCCTGAAACGGGGCAGCCTTCGCCTGGAATTCGGGGTCTGATACATCTGCGACAAAATCGTCGAGATTGGTGATGTCGAGTACTTCGAAATAGGCATAGGGCGGCGGCGTGTCCGGATCGCCAAACAGGCCGGTTGCCTTGTGCACGGTGAAGCTGTTTACCGAAGGCAGCGCGCTGGCGGTGGGTACATCCTTGGTCTTCGCCCATTCTTCATATTCGGCGACATCGATGCCGGACTTCAGGTTGAAGGGAACGATAATGCGCATGGTTCAGGCTCCTTCATGTGGTGCGCGATAGGCGCGGAGTTTTTCATCGAGTTGGCGAGCGAGCGCAAACAAGCCTGCCTCCGCTCCCGCCGGACCGACCAGCTGGACACCGATTGGAAGGCCGTCATCGGTCCAGCCTGCCGGAATGCTGATCGCAGGCAATCCAGCGATATTGGCAAGGCAGGTGAAATCGGCCTGCGCGGCAGGTTCCGGATCGCTGTGTGGAAAGGGCGGATTGGGCACAGTAGGCAGAATGAGGAAACCGTGCTGTTCGATCAGCGCGCGCACTTCGTCGCGCGTGTTCGCCAGCACCGCGCGATCTTCAGCCCAGTCATCAAGCTTGCGCTTCGGCCCATAGGTCAACAGCTTTGCCAAATGATCAGACATCGCGGTGCTACGCAGATGCTCAGCCATCTCACGAGAGACCTGGATGAAACCCGCAAAGCGGGCGCGACTTGGCTTATGGGTTAGCTGCACTTGCGCAGGCTGTTCAAGCATTGTTGCGCAGGCTTGCGAGAAGACGCGCGCCACTTGTACCTCTACGTCGACCCCATGGCCAACCAGCGTGGCACCTGCACCCAACATCGGATCATCGCCAAAGCCGGAAATGACCCGAGCGACCCGTTCCAACATGTCGAGATCCCGTGCAAGTGGACCGATTGCGTCGAGTCTCAGATCGGCAGGTTCAAGCCCTTCTTGGCTGATGCTCGCGGTGGCCGGTTTGAAACCATACACGCCGCAATGCGAGGCCGGGATGCGTACCGAACCCATCGTGTCCGTGCCAAGCGCCACATCGACAAGGCTTGCGGCAACTGCAGCCCCGCTGCCGCCTGACGATCCGCCGGGAGAATACCCGATCCGGTGAGGGTTCTGCACCGCACCAAAATGCGGGTTGTCAGTCTTGGCGCCGAGCGCACCCTCTTCCATGTTGAGCACACCTAGAATCGCCGCACTCGCGTGACGCAAATGAGCGACCACTTCAGCATCGTGCTCTGCAATTCGCGTCTCGAACGCTTCCAGCCCGGAATGCCATGGCAGACCGCGAACCGCGATGTTGGCTTTTACTCCAACCGTCAACCCGGCCAGCGCGCCTGTACCACCCTCTGCCGAACGGTCGAAATCGGTGAAGGCGTTCAGTGGCCTATTGCGCATTTCCAGGTCATCGAAATCGATCAAGAGTCACCTCTCTTGCTTTCTGGAGGGGCAGCGAGACTTGGCAGCTTGCTGTCTTGTCGCAGCGGGGTGGGCTTCGTGGCCCAACACCCACCGGCGCCTCCCCCAGGCCGAAGGGGAGTATCGATGTCCAACATAGCTACAGTCCCCTCTCGTCGATCAGGCGCAGCGGTTTCTGCCGCGTGTCGATCTCCGTAGACTTGGCCGTTGCACCCGGTCCTACCAGCATGATCTCCACCTCGACGCCAAGCCCCTGCTTTAGCGTTTCAGCCAGTGCAGCTTCGTCGGTCCCGCCGCGGCTTTCCAGCGTGACTTTCATGTGGTCCTTCTGCGCTGCGTCTCGGCGCAGGTGGCAGACATACTCGCCGGTAAGATCGGCGCGGTTCTCAATGATCGCGCCAATCGCGTGAGGGAAGACATTGATTCCGCGCAGCTTCACCATGTTGTCGCTGCGTCCCTTAAACCCGGCGATACGTTTGAACGCGATCTCTCCGCGCCCATCAAGTTCATGGGTAATATCGTGCGTGTTGAAGCGGATGCACGGCGCAATATCGTCCTTGTAGAGGCAAGTGACGACCATGTCCCCGGTCTCGCCATGCGCCACCGAAGCGCCGCTATCGACGTCAAGCAGTTCAAGATATTGCGCGTCTTCCCAGACATACATTCCGTCACGGTCCGGCCCTTCACCGGCGATCGAGCCGGTGTCGCCGACACCGTACCAGTCATAGGCCTTGGCCCCGTGCCAGGCGGCCTCAGTGCTGGCGCGGTCTTCCGTGCCAAGGTGCCCGATAATCATGCGGATATTTATGCGATCGAACAGCTCTTCGGCCTCGGCAGTCGCGGCCAGTTTGCGGACATAATCGACAAAGCCGACGATTGTCGTCACGCCAAAATCGGCCATCAACCGCACCTGATTGATGCTGCGGGTTTCGATCCCCGTGCCCGCGCTCAGGAACACGCTATTGGTGAAATGCGTCACTGCCTCGCGGATGTAATGGCCACCGTTGATCATGCCGTGGCCGTAGACCGAGTGTACTACATCGTCGGGTGAGAGGCCCATCCAGCGATACATCCGGCCGACCAGCAGATTGCCGACCTCGCGCCCTTTGGGGCCGAACATCAGTGTCTGCGGTTTGCCGGTAGTACCGCTGGTGGTGTGAAAGATCGTCGGTGCGCGGGTCGCTGCGTCGCGCATGCCGTGAAAATCACCGTAGGGTGGATGTTCGGCGATCGACGCCATCAGGTCCGACTTATCGTAGACCGGCAGCTTGGTGATGTCCTCAAGCCCGCCAATATCGCCGGATTCGATCCCCTTGGCACCCCAGAGCCGCTGGTAGAATGGCACCTGCCAGCCGCGCTGCATCAGCCGCTTGAACTGCGCATTCTGGATCGCGAACAACTCATCACGGCTCATCGCGGAATAGCGCGCAGTAAAGGCATCCCCGATTGGATAGTCCTTCAGCAGCTGCTGGTGATCGAGCGCTTCGAAATAGGTCGGATAGTTCATTTCGGTTCCGTGGCGTAAGCAAGGGGATCATCGAAGATGCGAGGGTCGGTCGCGTCTCCGGCAAGGCGGCGGCACAGGTCGCGCTTTGCCGTGGCCTGCGCGGCGTCCATGGGGTTGGCAATGCTGCCGAGATTGGCGGCGATAGTGCGTTCAAGAATGTCCCCGTCGCGCTTGGTAACCACCAACCGCTGCGGCGACATTGCATTGCGATCGGGATTGCCGTCCAGTTCGACCGAAACGTGCTGCGCGAGCTTGACAAGAGCCGGGTCATGCAGTGCGGCGCCTTCGAATAGGTCCGGGTCGATCAATCCGTCACGCAGCATCAGCGGCGCGAGAATTGGAAGGCATAGCCGAGCATAGGCTGCGCTCATGGTCGGGTCATAGAGCCGCCCGACCAGCCGCTGAATCAACGGTGGTGCAAACAGTTCGACCTTGGCGACGTCGTTAAGCCGCAGACCTTGACGATAGAGCGTTTCCAGCTCGCCCAGCGTACCATGGCTGGCGCGTGCTGACGGGAACGGCTTGATCGCCACCTCGGATATCCGCCAGACCGAGCCGAGAGCGCTAGTGTAGCGCGTGAGATCGATCGGCTCGATCAGGTTGTGATAGCCGAATGGCCCTTCGAGCACGTCATGCGGCCCGCACATGCGGCCCTTGACCAGAGCAACTGCTGTGATTGCCGCGCGCGCGGCATTTGAGATTTGCAGCGGCAGCGCGATTGAGGCTTCGACATGCGCCTGCATCGTCCCGCCAGCGAACGAATACGCAAGACCCATCACATCGGCGAACCTGTCCTCCGGGATATCCGCAAGACGCGCCGCTGCGAGAGCGGCGCCGATCACCCCAGCCGTTGCCGGGCGGAAGAACTGCATCGCGCCGGTCGCCGCGATCCCCAGACCACTTGCAATATCGACCCCAACGGCAAGCGCAGTGAGGAACACTTCCGGATCGCAGCCACCATTGTCGTCGGCCTGAGCCAGCAAGGTCGCCACTACAACTGACAGTGCATGCACGACTGCGCCTTCATGCACCGCGTCCCATTCGAGGCAGTGGATCGCAAACCCGTTAAAGAACGCAGCCGAAGCGGCGGAAGCGTGTCCGCCGCACAACAGACGCGCTTCGGGATCGGTGCCGAACGCGCGGTTGGCATACATCAGCTTGGTAGCCTCGGCAGACTTGGCTCCAGCCGCGCCGCCTGCGAGCGTATCGCCGAGGAGACGCAAAGCATCGGTGCGCACTTCGTCCGACAGTATGTGCTGCGCGCTGGCAAACGCCAGGATATCGTCGGTCGCGCTCATCGGGTCCACTTCCCGATCAACGCATCTACGGCCTCGACGTCGTCGCTTTCGAGCGCGAGCGATACCGCACTATCCGCATCACTGCTGGGAACACCGCCCCAGCGCGCGAGGCTGTGCAGCTTGGCGATGATCGTATCTTCGCCAACCGGTCGCTCTGGATCGCCGATCGTGTCGACCAGTTCCAGCCCGTTTACCCGGGCTCCAAAATGCGCAGGATAGCGCGCTGTTATCGCCAGGTTCTCAACCACCGAAACCTGCTCACGCAATTCCGCAAGCGCGATTATAGCTTCCGGCGTGAAGTCTTGCGGTTCTGCATCGCGGCCATCGGCGACCACGGCAACGGCATGCTGGAGCGAGAACTTCGCCTCCAGCTCTGTCTTCGGATCAGGCCGGTCGCAGAAGGTCAACGCGTCCTTGAATGTCTCGACGACAAACGGGGCTTCAAGCTTGCCTGACTTACGCAATTCCAGCGCTGCGTCGATTGCAGGATGGGCATGGCGGCAGGCAGCAAATGGCTTGAAGCTGACCTGATCAATCAACCAGCCGTCACCTGCCGACGCCAGATCGCCCGATTCCTTAGTCATTGCCGCAAAAAGCCCCTGCGGTCCTTCGAGCAGACCCCGCGGACCAGTCGCGCCATGATAGACATGCAAAGCGGCATCGCGCCCTGTGCGTACGGCGTGAAAGATGTGCCATTGCTTGGTCGATACATCGTCATGCCGCATGTGCCACAGCCCGCCGGCGACCGAACCGGCATTGCCCAGCGCGTTCGCATATTGCACCGCATCGAACCCGATCAGCGAGCCATAAGCCGCTGCCGCTCCGAACACGCCCATCGTCGCAGTCGGGTGCCAGTGGGCGTAATGATGCGCATCGAAAGCAGCCCCAACCGCAATCATCGCCTCATAGCCACGTACAGCCGCATCGAGCCGCGCATCCATATCCGCATCATTCAAGCTGAATGCAGCAGGCCAGATCACCGGTCCGGGATGCAGCAGCGCAGTCCGGTGGACGTCGTCCATCTCCAGCACATTGCCGAGATAGGTCGCGCGCTGCCAACCGCTCGCCGAAATCGCTTTCGCCACGCGCGCAGCCTCGCTGGCCCGCGCTCCCGCAATACAGGCCAGCCAATCGAGCAAGTGGAGACGCGCGCGCTTGCGCTCGCTTTTCGTTGGCGAGCGCGCTAGTCTATTCGCAATTCTGGCAAGATACGGCTCGCTCATGCGTTCAGCCCCACTTTGCCAATGGGTTGATGGCCGATAGGTCGATGGAGTGAGCTTTGGCGACAAAGGCCGAAAAGCAACCGGCGGGACGCATACCGCGCTATCTGCAGCTGGCGGGTCAGTTGCGGGAAGCTATCCTTGCAGGCGACTTTGCCAATGGTCGGCAGTTCCCGACCGAAACGACCCTTTGCCGGGACCATGACGTCAGCCGCTATACGGTGCGCGAGGCGTTGCGGCGGCTTGAGGCTGAGGGACTGATCCAGCGCAAACGCGGATCGGGCACGACCGTACAACCTGCAGCAGCACGCGGCGGCGCGTTGCACCAGCCGCTCTCGAATGTCGGCGAACTGCTGCAATATGCGCGCGACAGCAAGGTGGTCTATTCGCACCTTGGCGAATGCAAGCTGCCGACCAGCGTTGCCGAGCAGATCGCCGATCCGGTCGATGGACAATGGAGTTGTTTTCACGGTGTGCGCCGTCACGAAGGTGACGCGCTGCCGATTGCCTCCACCCATGCCTATTTCCATGAGCGGTTGGGAGATGCGCTGGCGCAACTCGATCTCGCAAAGGGTACCCTGTTTAGCCAGATCGAACAGCTCACCGGGGTTCAGATCGGAAAGGTCACGCAGGACATTCAGGCGATCGCGGCTGACAGCGATATCGCCAGCGCGCTTGAGATTGATGAGGGAAGGCCGGTCCTTCGCATTCTTCGGTGCTATTTCGACCCGACAGGCCACATTTTCGAGATTTCTGTGAGCCACCACCCCGGTGATCGCTTCGCTTACGCGATGCATATCGACGTCTAGGTAGCAGTCGGCTCTCACTCGCCGCTCTCCCCGAGGCCGGGAACTCTGCCAGGTTGCCAGTCTTCCCCCGCAAACCGGATGGCCGGGGCGATATGCCTGCCTCCGCCATCCGCTTCGACCCACAATCCACGATCGGCGATGTGCGGCTCATCAAGCGCTTCGCGGAAATCGAGGACTGGAGAGAATGCAACGTCCTTGTCTGCGAACCATTCCACCCATTCGTCGCGGGAGCGGGTGGCGAAAGTCTCACGCAAGAATGTAATGAGCTCGTCCTGTTCGCCAGCGGGAGCCTCAGCCAGCGGCAACAGGTCCTCCCTGTCCAGCGCGCCAAGTAAGTTGCGCGCAAACTTGATCTCGCGCCCGCCGAGCACGACGTGCTTGCGGTCGCTCGTTTCGTAGACTTGATAGAACCCCGCTCCACCGAGCGATCTTTGCGCTCTGCTAACCGGGCTTGGCCCGCCAGAGATAGCGCTGCCGGCGGTATGTGCGCACCACGGCAGCAAACTGTCGAACATCGCGGAATCGATATAGGCGCCTTCGCCCGATGCTTGCCGCCCTACCAGTGCCATGAGCACTGCGGACAGAGCCGTCAGTCCGGCGGCCAAATCCGCACTCGGCGCGCCGGGTACAACCGGCCTGCCATCGGTACCATCATTGACCGAGAGAAACCCTGCGAGCGCCTGCACCGCCATGTCATGAGCGGGATGATGCGACAGCGCACCTTCCTGGCCAAACGCCGAGATCGAACAGTAGACAATGTCAGGTCTGATCGCTTTCACACTGTCATAATCGAAGCCCAGCCGCTGCATCACCCCCGGCCTGAACCCTTCGACGAACACATCCGCATCCGCGATCAGATCGCGCAGCGCCGCTTTGCCCTCCTCGCTCTTGAGGTCGAGAACCACGCTTTTCTTGCCGCGGTTGAGATTGGCGAACCAGACGGAATGCTCCGTATCGCCATAGGTGTCGAACGGAGCCTGATCGCGCGCGGGATCGCCGGCCGAAGGCTCAACCTTGATCACCTCTGCGCCCTGATCCGCCATCATGACCGTCAGCATCGGTCCCGGCAGGAACAGCGAAAGGTCGATAACTCTGATGCCCGATAGCTTTCCCATATCCCCCGATACTCCCCAGCGTAGCCTGTTGCCTCAGACGATACCGCTGGCGCGTAGGTCAGCAATAGCCTCCGCGTCATAGCCAAGATCGTCGAGAATGGCGTCGCTGTCTGCGCCCAATAAGGGAGCGGCACGATTGGGCAGACGCTTACCGTCGAATTTCAACGGATTGGCCAGCACTTGCAGATCTGGCTTGTCGGGATGGGCAACCTCATCGCGCAGACCGATTTCCCGTAGCCACGGATTGTCGAGCGCATCGCCCAGCTGATAGACTGGCGCAACCGGCACATGCCCGGCGAGGAGATCCTGCCAATGCGTCATGGGGTGGCGCAAAAACTCCGCATCGAGCAACTCGGTGATCGCATCGCGATTTGCGAGCCGATCGGCATTGCTGGCAAAGCGCGGATCGTCATTTAGATCATCGCGACCCATGCGCGTGGTCAGGATATCCCAGAACTTGGGCAACTGACACATGACGAACATCCAGCCATCCGCCGCCCTGAACATCTGGCTGGGTGTCGCGGTAGGATGCGCACTTCGCGGTGTGCGCTGGGTTTCGTCATTGTTGTTCATGTACCACAGCGCAGGATAGCTGGTCTGGTGAACCGCCGCCGACAGCAGATCGGTGTCCACATCGCGGCCCTTGCCCGACCGTTGCGCATCAACCAGCGCGCCGAGCAGGCCGATGCAGAAGATCGTACCGGTGATGAAGTCCACCATCGAAAGGCCCATGCGCTGCGGATCGCCACCCGGTTCACCGGTCATCTGGCAATAGCCGGCTTCGGCCTGCATCAGGTAATCGTAGCCCGGCCACTTCGAGCGGGCGTTATCGCGGCCATAGGCGGACAGATGGGCGCAGACGATCGCGGGGTTCACTTCCTTAAGCATGTCATAGGTCAGGCCCAGCCGACCGGGCAGATCGCCGCGCATATTATTGGCGACCACATCACAGGTTTCAGCCAGCTTGCGCAGGATCGCCTGCCCTTCATCGCTGTTCAGGTCGAGCGTAAGCGAACGTTTGTTAAGGTTGAAGCTCTGAAAATAGACGCTCTCGCCTTTGCGAAGGAAGTGCGGCCCGACGGCTCTCGCCGTGTCTCCTGCACCACGGCGCTTGCCATCGGGCCCCGCCTTGCCTGGCGGTTCTATCTTGATCACTTCCGCGCCCATCTGGGCCAGGAACATCGTGCCATAGGGACCGGCGCCGTATTGTTCGGCGCTGATGATGCGAAAGCCCTTTAGCGGGAGATGCATGGCGTCAGGCCCGCCGCGCTCAGATCTGGTTTTCTTTGAGGTGCTGTTTGGCGATGATCATCCGCTGCATTTCGTTGGTCCCCTCTCCGATGCACATAAGCATGCTGTCGCGATAGTAGCGCTCGATGTCGTACTCCTTGGAATAGGAATAGCCACCATAGATGCGCATCGCCTCCTGGCTGTTTTCGACCGCTGCTTCAGACGCGAAGTACTTGGCAATACCCGCTTCCTTGTCGCAGCGCTCGCCCTTGTCATAGGCCTCCGAAGCATCGAGCGTCAGTAGACGTGCTGCGCGCGCCCGCGTCACCATTTCACCAAGCTTCAGCTGGATCGCCTGATGCTGGGCGATAGGCTTGCCCATGGTCTCTCGCTGCTGCGCATATTCTGTTGCAAGCCGCAAGCTTCCTTCGGCCAGACCGACGCCGCGCGCGGCCACGTTAATGCGCCCGAGCTCGAGCCCGCCGGTTGCCTGGAAAAAGCCCTGTCCTTCGACGCCACCGATCAGCTGATCGGCGGGGATGCGATAGTCCTCCATGATCAGCTCGGCGCTGTCGATCGCCTTGTAGCCGAGCTTGTCGAACTTCTTCCCGGTCGAAAGACCGTCGCGTTTGTCGGCGATAAACAGGCTCATGCCCTTGTAGCGCGGATCGGCACCCGGATCCGTCTTGGCAAGCAGCGCAAAGGCCTGTCCGTTCAGTGCGTTCGAAATCCACGTCTTGGTGCCGTTGAGCACGTAATCGTCGCCATCACGTTTGGCGACTGTACGGATCGCCTGCAGGTCGGTCCCGGCATTGGGTTCGGTCAGCGCCAGGCCACCACGAATCTCTCCGGTTGCGAACTTCGGCAACCATTTCATCTTCTGTTCGGGCGTGCCAAACCGCTCGACCGCAGCCGCCATGATGAGATGCGAATTGAATATGCCGGTGATCGCCATCCAGTAACTGGAGATCCGCATTACTATTCTCGCATAGGTCGTCGCGGGCAAGCCAAGTCCGCCGTATTCCTGACCGATCGTGGCCCCGAACAGACCCATTTCCGCCATCTGCTCAACCAGCTTTTCCGGCCAGATATCGCCGTGATCGTGATATTGGATGACCGGGATCACTTCGCGTTCCATCCAGCGGTCGATCGCGTCCATGAAGGCGCGTTCTTCATCCGGGTCGATGGTGCGGATCTGATCGTCGAGAATTGCGGCGGTAGCCATAATGGGTTCCTTGAGGTGTTCGTCTATGAGGTCTTAGTCGTCGAGGCCGCCAAAGCCGCGCTTCCAAACCAGAACTGTACGTTTGTAGTGACTGACCACATCGCCATGCTGGTTCTTGGCGATGGTCTTGAACGTCACGATGCCCTGTTCGGGCCGGCTCTTACTCTCGCGCTTTTCGAGCACTTCACTCTCACAATAGAGCGTGTCGCCGACAAACAGCGGTTTGGTCATCCGGACCTCATCCCAGCCAAGATTGGCGATCGCCTTTCCGCTGGTGTCAGAGACGCTCATGCCGGTCATCAGTGCGATGGTAAACGGGCTGACGACCAGTGGCTTGCCGAATTCGGTGTCCTTCGAAAGCTCATAGTCGAAATGCGCCGGATGCGTGTTCATCGTCAGCAGCGTGAACCACACATTGTCGGCATCGGTGATGGTCCGACCGGGCCGATGTTCGTAGACATGCCCCTCCTCAAAATCCTCGAAGTAGCGGCCCTGCACCTCGCGAAAGCGGCCCGGAGATACTTCGATTACGCCATCACGCATGTACTTGCTCCTCATGCCGCGCCATTACCGCGCGGTATTTCTTGATAAACGGCGCTTCGAGCATGCGCCCTTTGAAACGGATCGCACGACCGCCGCCAGCCTCATACGCTGCCAACGCCTCGCGCGCTTCGGCAATTTCAGCCTCGCTGGGCGCAAACGCTGATGTGATCGCAGGCACCTGTCGCGGGTGGATCGCTGCCTTCGCGGTGAATCCGATAGAGCGCGAACGGGCGGCTTCGGCAGCCAGGCCATCTTCGTCATCCAGATGGATGAAAGGCACATCGATTGCCGGTTTCTTGGATTCGGCGCAGGCCAGGATGAAGTGCTGACGCGCGGTAAGCAGTGGCTCCCATGCCAGCTCAACACCAAGCTCACCGGAAAAGTCTCCGCCGCCGAACATCATTGCCGTCACGGCGTCGTGCGATGCGATGTCGTGCGCTCCGCGCAAACCCTTGGGCGTTTCGATCAGCGGCACCAGTGCGGGGCAATCATTGCCCAACGCGCCTGCGACCACATCGATTTCCGCCGCCGCTTCGACCATCGGCACGAGCAACGTATCGGGCATAGTCCCTGTGTCGGTCAACGCCGCCAGATCGCGCACGCCAGCAGCTGTGGTCACCGCATTGATTCGGATCGCCCAGCCGTCGCGCTCCTCCACAATCTGGCCCAGCGCAGCGTCGCGCGCGCTCGCTTTGTCCTCAGCGGCAACCGCATCCTCAAGATCGATCACGGTCAGATCCGCTCCACCGGCGCGCGCTTTGGCAAAGCGATCGGATCGCGATCCCGGAACGAACAAAAGGCTGGCAGCGGTAAACACGATTGTTGCTTGGCTCCTGTTTAGGTCGGATTATTCATATGAATTGAGACTTCACAATTTGTCCGGACAAATCTAAAGTCAAGGACGAAATGCGCAAATCGCCGGACAGGTGGCGGCCATTGCACTGCTTGGGAGGGAATAGATGAAATTCATAAGATCGCTTTTGGTTGCAGCAGGCCTCGCTGGATCGGCGATGATCGCAAGTGCGCCGGCACATGCACAAATGCTTGACCCATCCAACCCCGAAGACGCGCTGGAAATCTCCAAGCGTCTGCAATGTGGCGTCTCTGCCGATGAGCCCGCAGTATATCACTGGTCCGGCAACATCTATGGCCGCTCCCCCGGAGTGCGCGACAAACTGCTATTCAAGGGCGAAGGCATGAACATCCGCCGCTGCGTAGAGGTGACCGATCCGGAACGCGGCACCGGTTGGCGACTGATCAGCCGAGAGGTCATGCTTATGCTCGATCCGGACACAGGCGAAGTGGTGAACGAATGGGAGAACCCCTACACTGGCGAGACGGTGAAGGTGATGCAGATCCACAATGACCCGGTGAACGGACGGCCCAATTTCCCTGTCGGACGCGATGGATCGCCGTTCCAGCTTTCCACACTGAAGGAATCCGGCCCCTACGTCTTTATCCCGTTCGAGGTGCCGCTGTTTTATCCGAACCCGCTTGCCGGAGGGTATCAGGACTATGTCGGCAATGCGTATCACGCGGTCGAAATCTTCGATTTCGCAGCGTTGAAAGAGGACCTCTACGATGCGTCAACGCCCACTGCTTATCCGATGATAAGCTGGGTGCGTATTTCCCCATGGGCTCCGTGGATGGAGATGGGCGGACGCCCGGGTCAGATGGTGTTCAACGCGATGGGCCGCAAACTGCCGGGCGGCTTTGAAGAGCTTCCCGATGTGCTGAAGACCGAAATCCGGGCGAACTACCCGATCTACGAACAAGCCCCGCCAAAGGACGACACACGGCGCAACGAGACGACCTGGACAAAGTTCAAACTGCTGACCGATCAGGCCCGCGAAGCCGCACCGACCGAGCCCAAGGATGAAGCCGGGCACTGATACAGTTGGTCGGATGATGCGGCACATTATGCCATGACCACAAGGCGCGCATTCCTCGCAGGCAGCTCGGCAGCGATCGTTGCCGGAATTGCCCCGCGGATGGCATGGGGCCGGACTGAAACCGACGTCGCGATCATCGGTGCCGGACTGGCGGGACTGTCAGCTGCGCGGATATGTGAAGCGGCAGGGCTGTCGGTCACCGTGATCGAAGGCTCTGACCGGATCGGCGGGCGGCTCTACACGCTCGACGATATGCCCGGCGCACCCGAGGCTGGCGGCATTCAGGTCGGCGCAGGCTACGTCAGGCTGCACGCGATGGCGCGCGAGCTGGGGGTCGACCTGTCCAGCAATGAAGGCCAGGGCGCCGGGCGCCGTCAAACGCCGGGCAATCTGTATTGGGTTGGTGGTGAGCGGATCGCGCCGGAGGCATGGCCAAAAAACTCCGCCAATCTTCTGTCGGAAAAAGAGCGCGGCACCGAACCCGCAGCATTGCTGCGCCGATATGCCAGCGCGCTGCCCAAGCTCCAACAGCCACAAGACTGGCTAACGGCATCCCGCGATCTCGACATATCGGTGCGTCAGAGCCTTTCTGCAGCAGGAGCCAGTGCCGAAGCTCTGCGGCTGATCGAAGCGAACTTTAACGGCAACAGCCTTGCCGAGATGTCGGCACTGCATCTTGCGCGTACCTTCACAATCTATCGCAGCCAGCCCGGACCGATCTCGACAATCACAGGCGGGTCGCAGCGTCTTCCGGAGGCGATGGCGAGGAGCCTTTCGTCGGCTATTCGTCTAAAGGAGCCCGTGCAGGCGATCCGCGAGGAGGCCGACGGAGTAAGCCTGCGCCTTTCCGACCAGACCATGCGAGCGCGGCAGGTTATCTGCACCATCCCCTTTTCAGCGTTGCGAGATGTCCCGGTGCAAGGGAACTTCATCGACGAGCTGAGGCAGATGACGCTGTCATTGCCCTACACCCGCGCCAGCTTCGCTTATCTAACCGCCAAAGAGCCGTTCTGGCAGGACGATCCCTATCCCGATACGTTGTGGACCGACGATCCATTGATCGGGCGGGTGTTCGTGCTGTCCGACGGATCCGGAGGAGGCCCGCCGATGCTCAAGCTGTGGACCAACGGCACGGGCGCGGACCTGTTCGACCGGATGCCGCAAGAAACGCTCGAGACCGAGATCATAAAGCGGATCGAGCGTGCTCGCCCCTCAGCCAGGGGAAAGCTGAAAGTCGCTCGCCTGTTCAGTTGGCAAAAAGTGTCAGGCGCTCGCGGGATCTATCATCATATTGGCACCGGGATGGCCGGATATCTTGCCACCGCATGCAAGCATCAAAGTAGCAATCTCCATTTCGCCGGCGAACACCTTGCGATTGCAAACAGCGGGATGGAGGGCGCGATCGAAAGCGGCGAACGCGCCGCGATGCGGGTGCTCGAACGCACATAGGTCGCAGAAAGGGGCGGAAACCGCAGTGCCCGCCCCCTTGCTGATCTTCGATCGATCAAAAACTGGCGGAAACGATCACACCGGCACGTCGACCCGGGCGCAGACCAGCGATGAAGCTGCGGCGGAAGCTCGCATTTGCATCGGCGTAGCGGATGACCTGCTGCACCGCGTCTTCATCGAATAGATTGTCGACATAGAACTGAACGCGATACCGATCATTGTCGAAACCGAAACGAACATCGACCTCAGTCGCATCACCCGTTTGCGCGAGATTGTGCACCTGCGCGAAGCTGCTTGACGTAAGCGTCACATTGGCTCCGGCAAAGACATCCCACTCGCTCGACCCAAGAGGTGAACGATAGTCCAGATCAGCGAACACCCGGTGGACCGGCGCACGCGGAATGCGATTCCCTTCAATCGAGCCAAACAGGCTCTGGCAACCGTCGATTTCGGGGAATTGATCTCCGGTCGAACAATTGACCAGCCCATCATCGGCCACGTCATTAAGCACGCCCTGATTTTCATCGACACCGCTGGTGAACTTGGTGTCGGCCAGAGCATAGTTGGCGGTGACCGAAAAGCCCGAGCCGAGTGCTGCGCGGAACTCGGCTTCGACGCCGAAGACTTCAGCGTCGCCGGCATTGGTGACAACACTGATCTGGTTAGGCGGAACCGACACGTTCTGCGTTAGCTGATAACCTTCGATGTCAGTAAAGAATGCCGCAATGTTAAAGGTCACTGCCCCATCGGCGAATGTGTTTTTCAAGCCGATTTCAAACTGGGTGTTCTTCTCTTCCTCAAACACCTCAATGCCAAGATTGGGATCGAGGGCGTTTGCCGTAATCGCCAGCGGTCCGTTGAAACCGCCGGGCTTCTGACCTTCGGCAAAGATGCCATAGAGCAGATTATCCGGCGTAAACTGCCAATCGAGCGTCACACGCGGAGTGAAGGATTTGAAAGTCTCTTGCGCGGTGACCGGGTCCGGTCGCATCTCGTCTTCATTGAAGGCGAACGCGGTCTGGCTGATCCGCTCCTCGGCGTAGCGTCCTTCGATCCCGAGATTGAGTTCAGGCGTAATGTGCCAGTTGATCGCCCCGAAAATCGCGACGTTCTCGATATCGAGCAGGTTCTCGCTGCGATCGTTGGGCGTCGATGGTCCGAAAAACGGGGCGACGCTGCCGCAGATCGGGTTGGCGGCGCACAACGCGATTTCATTGGCGAAGGCCGCGCCGAAACTGGCGCCTGCGCGGGCTGCAGCATCGGCAGGCACTTCCCGGATCGAAAAACCGTCCAGACTTTGATCAAAGTAGTATCCGCCGACAAGGAAGTCGAACGAATCGCTTTCATAAAGCAGCTTCAGCTCTTGCGAATAATCGGTCGTTTCGCTGCGATTCGCGAAGGAAAAATCGACCGTTGTGCCGACGAAACCGAATGGGAAAATCGGACCGGCTGGCCCAAAACCGATCGGCGCGCCTGCGGGGAATCGAGCAAAAACGGCAGTCTGAAAGCTGTCCGGGCTGTAGTCGCCGTCAGTCAGCTGCGTTTCAGTGCGATCGTTGAAACCGGTCAGCGAAACGAGCGTGAGTTGATCACTCAGCTCATACTCCATCCGTAACGAAACATTATATGTGTCCGCTTCCACACCGACATCTTCCGGGTCGGAGAACTGTCGAGTGTAGTCGGTATTGACCTCTCCGGGCTGGATCGTACCGCAGAAATAGCGACCGCCGCCATTATAGAGCGAACCATCATCGAACAGACAATTATTGCTTTCGGTCCCCTGCGCGAAAATCGCCGGCTGCCCATCGTCGGTACGGTTGTAGTATCCTCGCAAAGTGGCGGTGAATGGGCCGCCGTTATCCCACGCCAGAAGACCCGATGCGGACCATGACGATTGCTGACCCACCTTCGACCCGTCGAACGCGTTTGTGAACTCACCGCCGAAATCGTAGAACCGGCCATTGATGCCCACGGAAAGGCCGTCCGTAACGGGGCCGCGAATACCACCGGTGACTTCGTAACGATCATTCTCGGAGAAGTCGGCTACGATCCGCCCCTCCCAAGTGTCGCCCGGCAACTTGGAAATGATATTGATCGCGCCGGAATAGGTATTTCGCCCATAGAGCGCGCTTTGCGGACCTTTGACAACTTCGATGCGCTCAATCGTATCGACGTCGTAATCGGCAAGGCTACCAGTGTAGTAGATTCCATCAATGAAGAACGCGACTCCGGAATCGCCAAGAATATTCGCCTGGCCGCGGATGACAGGGCGATTGGAGTTACGTCCGAAGCTTTCGTCGAAAAACAACCCGGGCGTTACGTTGGCAATCTCTTCGAGGTTATCGAGCGCTAGGCGGCTGATGGTCTCACCCGTGGTGACTGACACGCTGGTAGGTACCTCTTGCAGCGATTCTTCGCGCCGCCGCGCCGTCACTATTATACCCGGACCTTCATCGGCAACCGAAGTCGCCTCGTCAGCCAGTTCCTCTTCATTGTCCTGAGCAGCAAGCGCCCCCGGTGTCAGTATGGTGGCTGCGAGCAGCGCACTACGCATGAGCAATTTCATGTTTTTGACCTCCCTCAACTCGCCGCATCCCCATGCAGCGATATTCCGTCCCTACTTATATTTCTGCCCGGACTCGAAAATTTGTCCAGACAAATTTTTATCATCTGCCTGTATTTGCGAACGGGCTGAGTCCTCCGTGCAACGGCGCTCGCCTTTCTGAACGCCCTGTCGCAAACCGCGTCATATCGGCTTCACATTGCCCAGAAATGCAGTGATCAGAAGCAGGATATAGACGGCCCAGACCCAGATGCGCGTCTTGTCCATCGTCTTACGCAGCGGGATTTCGGTCTCGTCGCTCGACCCCTGCTCAAGCATTGCCGTGAGCTGCGCGCCGACCGGCTTGAAGCTCACATCGATCATGATTGCGGCCACAAAGATCAGCCCGAACATGAGCGCTTTCCAGGCCAGCCAATCCGGCACCAACGGTGCATCCAAAAACAGGCTCTGGCCGCCCAACCAGAGGTAAAATCCTCCGATAATCCAGCGCAACCAGCCCTCGATCGCCCGGTTTCGCGCCGCTCGCGGGGTCTGGTCGTGCCAATGCGAGTCCCACACCAGCCACAGCCAGAACAGCCCGATGACCCAGGCACCAATAAGGAGCGACACGGGCACGTTCCACCAATTGCCGAGGTCGACCACACTCAGCGAAAGCGGCACCATCAGCGCCCAGGCGCTGCGAGGGACCATGTCGATCTCTACCAACAGCTTGAGCAAAGCGATGCGCTGTTCGAGCGTGTAATCCTCGCGTCGGCGAAAATGCTGTCCGAGCACGAATACGCCGACATCAGCCCCCAGCCAAAGCACGAACAGCAGCAAGTGCGCATAGACCAACGCGGGGTAAGCAAGACCGAAAAACTCCATTTGAGCCCCTTCGCAAAAGTGTTGCGCCAAAATCACGCAAAGCGACACATTCATGCAAGATGTCCGGACAAATTGCATCTCCGCGCTTGACAAGCAAGAGGTTGTCCGGACAAATTTGATAAGCAGGACTGGAGCAGCGGACCGTCACAAGACGGCCGATCTAGAAACAGGGTTTAGGAGCTCATCGCAATGAAACTGCAGATCCCGACTAAGCTGGCGCTTGCTGGCATGACTTCCGCGTTCGCGCTCGCTGCCATGCCCGGCACCGCACTGGCGCAGGATGCCGATACTGACGAAACCGCCGAAGAGCAGTCTGGCGTCGGGACGATCATCGTTACTGCACAGCGGCGCGAGGAAAGCGTTCAGGACGTGCCGATCGCCATCACCGCCTTCGGTCAGGAAGAGCTCACCCGCCGCGGGATCGCCAACGCATTGGAGGTGGCGCAATTCGTGCCCAACCTTGTCGGGCTGAACAACACCGGTCTTGGCACAGCAAACTCGTATTTCTTGCGCGGTATCGGCAACACCGAATCGATCGCCACCTTCGATCCGCCGATCGGCACCTATGTCGATGACATCTACCTGGCACGACAGAACGCAAACAACCTGTCGCTGTTCGACGTAAACCGGGTCGAAGTTCTGCGCGGTCCGCAGGGCACGCTGTTCGGCCGGAACACCACCGGGGGCGCGATCAGCGTCGTCATGAACGAGCCAGGCGACGAGATCGGCGGTTATGTCGAAGTGGGCTATGGCAGCTATGAGCAGACGCTGGCCCGCGCCTCGCTGGACATCCCGCTGGCAGACAGCTTCGCGATAAAGGTTTCCGGCTACTGGCAGAACGATGAAGGTTTTGCGATCAACAACCTGACTGGCGAGCGTACCAACGAGAACGACGGCTGGGGCGTGCGTCTCGGCATTCGTGGCGAGCTTTCCGACACGGCGCGCTGGACCGGCTCTTACATCCATACGTTTGCTGATGCCGGCAACATCCTCAATTTCGACTGCGACCCGACTGACCCGACCAATTGTTCGGGTCGTTTTGTTTCGACCGGTCTTACTGAAGATAGCACTTTCAACAGTCCGATCTTCGGACCGCTTTTGACCGGTCGCAAGAACGAGTTCGGCCTGGGCAACGAAACCACAATGGACTTCGTGTCGTCCAACTTCGAATTCGAACTGTCGCCGGACTGGTCAGTCAACATCATCACCGGCTTCGTCGATGTGAATCAGGAATTCGCGATCGACTTCGCCGACGGGCGCGGATTGCCCAGTATTTCCAATCCGGTACCGCCGGTAACTGGCTTCACGTTCGGCGGGTTTACGATCGCAAATGACGGCGACCACACGCAGTTTACGCAAGAGGTGAAGTTCAACGGCTCGATAGCGGATGGTCTGATCAACCTGGTCGGCGGCGTCTATTATTTCTACGAGGATAACCGCACCGATTTCGGCGATATCTTCTCGCTTAATCTCGGGCCAGGCGGACCGCCGCCGGATGGGTTCCCGCTGATTCTGGCCGACCGCATTCTCGACAACACGACCGAGGCATGGGCCGGATATCTGCAGGCAGACCTCAATGTCACCGACCGGCTCACCTTGACTGCTGGTATCCGCTATACCGACGAGGAAAAGACGTTCGACATTCGTGACAACCGTCCACGGATCGGCGGAGGCCTGTGCCAGGCTGCAGCGCAGTTCGCCCCATCGACCTGTATCGACACCGCGAATCTGGTCGCAACCAACGGCGTGGCGATCCCGACTGACCAATCAGTCGACCTGTTCACGCCGCGCTTTGCGATCAATTACAACCTGACCGACGACGTCCTGCTGTTCGCTTCGGCCACACGCGGGTTCAAATCGGGCGGCTGGAACGCACGCGGGACCTCGCCTTCGGAACTGCTGCCATTCGGTCCGGAGATCGCGTGGAGCTACGAAGCGGGTTTCAAATCGGATTTGTTCAATCGCGCTGTGCGGCTGAATGTCACAGCCTTCTGGCTTGATGTCGAAGGACTTCAAACTCCTTCGGCCTTCATCCGTGACGATGGTTCGCTGGCCTTTCTTACCAGGAACTTCGCCGATTATCGCAACCGCGGTGTTGAGATCGAGTTGACCACTGTGCCGGTCGAGGGGCTGAACCTGTTTGCCTCCCTCGGCTATCAGGATGACAATTACCGCATCGACCAAGATGCACCGGCGCTGGACGAATTCGGCGTGCAATCGGTCGCTGCGCAGCAGGCTGCGTGCCTGGCGCAGCTCGCCGGCGGGCTGATTCCGAATGCCACCGGCGCGGATAATGCCGCCGCCTGCGGTGTCGGCATCGTCGCCCCCGACGGCTCGATTGCAGAGCCGGTGCGCACGCCCGATCTCACGATCGCAGTCGGCGGCAGCTACGATATTGAGTTCGGCGACCTTACGCTGACGCCATCGGCCAACGCCAACTGGCGCAACGACAGCGAGGTCGGCACAAGCCAACTGACTCTGTTCGATCAGCCAGTCACCGGACCTTCAGGCACGGTCTTCCCGGCCAACACACTGGGTCTGGGCGATCCGATCGACCCGATCTCGGGATCATTCAGCGAATCGCGCTTCATCGTCAATGGCGGGATCACGCTCAGCCATGTGAACGGTTGGTCGCTGATCGCCGAATGCCGCAACTGCTTCGATGAAGAAGCAGTCGAGAGCGCTTTGGCGAACTTCAGCTACCTCAACCCGCCGCGCACCTGGATTGTCCGGGCGAAGTACGACTTCTGATGTTGAGATACGCAGCAGCGGTGGCGGCCTGCGTCGCCGTTACTGCGCTCCTCCCCTCGGACATCAGCGCACAGGCCAGCGGCGAAGCGGCCAAGCCATCGTTTTCGGCGACAGACTACGGCGTCTCCGCTTGGAGCGAGGCGGTGGTCAGCGTCGCCGACCTTGATGAAAGCACGAGTTGGTTGGTCGAGGACGGCAATTGGCGTGTCGTCGCGCGCGGAGACATCGATCGGGTCGAGCTCAAATACTGGAAACTGCCCCCCAGCGTTTCTGGCGCCTTTCTGAAAGTCTGCGCAGCCGAGGCGGAGAGTGGCTGCATCCGTTTCATGCGTTTCGATGGAGCCGATAACCAACGCCCCATCCGTCTTGCCGCCCGTCCATGGGACACTGGCGGCATTTTCTCGATCATGCTCCGCAGCGACGATACGCAGGCGCTGTTCGATGCTGCCATCGCGCGAGGGTGGTGGGCCGAAAGCGAGCCCTACCACTTCAGCTTTGGCGGGTCTGATCTGGTCAATGTCGTTGTGCGAGGCCCGCATGGCGTGAATTACGCGCTTTATGAGCGTGAAGCTCCACCCTTCACCGCCTTTCCCGTCGGACCGCTGAGCCAGGGGTTCAACACGATGCGCATGGTGAAGGATCAACCCGTAAGCCTTGCGTGGTATCGCGACCTGCTTGGGCTGAAAGTGCTGTTTGATGCGCCCTTCACCGACCCGGAACCGCGCTCCAATAACTTTTCGGTCCCCGCCAATCTCGCCACCGAATTGGTCCGCCGCGCTGCCGTTGTTCAGCCAGAGCTGCCGGGTGAAGACGGACGGATGGAGTTGATGGAGTTCGAAGGGTTCGAAGGCCGCGACTATTCGCGCTTTACCTCACCGCCCAATCTCGGGATCATTTCGGTGCGCTATCCGGTCGCTGAGTTCGAGGCCTATCGCACCGCGCTCAAGGCTCGCCACCTGGCGCCGGAATACTCCGCCAGTAATGTCCCGGTGGGCGGATTGGGTGTTGTGGAATTGATGGCCCTGCGCGATCCTGACGGCAATCTGACGGAGTTCTATAATGCACCTTAGCGATCCGTTTCGAAACGGAATGGCGGGAACCGGAAGGCGCGGTTTTCTCATGAGTGCAGCAGGAGCGATGTCTGCGGCGGCGCTGACGAGCGGAGCCTCCAGCGCGCTTGCCAGTACCTACCATTCAAAACGCGACATCGTTCTGATCCACGGAGCATGGCATGGCGGCTGGTGCTGGGAAATGGTGCGCGCGCTGCTTGAGGCGGATGGCCACCGGGTGCTCACGCCAACTCTGCCCGGCCTTGCGGAACGCGCAGGCGAGCTTGACTCCAAACTCGGCCTCGACACACATATCGAGGATGTCATCGCGATAATCCTTGCCGAAGATCTCACCGATTTCGTGCTATGCGGGCATTCTTATGGCGGCATGGTCATCACCGGGGTCGCGGACCGGTTGAAGGACCGCATAGCGCATATCGTCTATCTCGATGCCGCCCTGCCAAACCACGGTGAGACCATGCTCAGCTATGGCGAACCGCGCCCCAAAGAAGCGATCGAGGGCGCCATCGCGGGGATCCGGGCGATGGCGCCTGACGGGCTGGCGATCGGGGTTTTCCCGCCGAGCGTGCTGGGTATTCCCGAAGATCATCCGCGCCATGACTGGGTGGCCGAACGACTGACACCGCACCCGCTGAAAACGTGGCTTGATCCGATCAAGCTCACAAATGGTGGCCCCGAAGGCCTCGCCCGCACCTATGTCCACTGCACCGATCCGATTTTGGCGCAAACGCAATTCCCGTGGATCGCAAGCCAGACTTCCAGCGATCCAAGCTGGCAATATGTCGAGCTGAAAACGGGCCACGATGCGATGGTCACCGACCCGGAAGGTGTCGAACAGGTGCTGCGCACCGTGGCCCGCACCGAAACCCATCGCGAAGGCGAGGTATGATCGCTATGGTCCACGCTCTATTTTCTGGAGAGACGCATTGACGCCAGCAACCGGCACGCAACCCGCGCAAAGCGGCGAATTTGCCAAGGGCTGGAAAGTCCTGCTTGCAGGCGTGCTGGGCGTCATGTGCGGTGCGTCCCCGATACCATTCAACGTGATCGGCTTCACCGCTGATCCACTGCGTGCTGAGTTTGGTTGGAGCCAAACCGAAATCTTGCTGCCCATCACCATATTCGGCGTTATCGCGAGCTGTCTTGCGCCTGTTTTCGGCTGGATGGCAGACAGGTTCGGCGTGCGCCCGGTGGCCTTGTGGTCACTGTTCGCATTCGGGATTGCCTTTGCGGCGATCTCCCTTACGCCGACGGCCGATGAGCGCTCCACGCTCTACATCTACTACGCATTCTGGATCGTGGTTGGCGTGGTCGGGATCGGATCGACACCGGTCACTTGGAGCCGTGCAATCAATCTTTGGTTTTTCAAGAATCGCGGGCTCGCGCTCGGTATCTTGCTGATGGGAACCAGCCTCGCTGCAATTGTGATCCCCCGCTTCGCGGTGTTCGTAATCGAAGTCTATGGCTGGCGTTCGATGTTCGCAGCGGTCGGTGTTTTCCCGCTCGTGGCTCTCGTGATCGCGTTTTTTCTGTTCCGCGAACCAACCGTCGAAGAGCGTCCCAAGGCCATCGAAAGCGACGCAGGTAAATTGACCGGCGTTTCGCTTGGCTCCGCCTTGATGGATTTTCGTTTCTGGCTGATATGGCTTTCGATCGCGGCGATTGCCGGAGCATTTGGCGGCGCTTTCATCAACATGCCGACAATCCTCGGCCTGCGCGGTGTCGAAGCGTCGACCGCTGCAACCGTGATGGGTATTCTAGGCATCGGTATTTTTGCCGGACGCCTGATCACGGGCGCGCTGCTCGATCGGTTCTGGCAGGGCTTCGTCGCGTTCCCGCTGCTATGCCTCCCCGCACTTTCCGCCTGGATGCTGTTGGGGGAGACGATCACCTTTCCGATCGCGGCGCTTGCCGGTTTCCTTCTTGGATTTGCGGCTGGCGCCGAAAGCGACTTGATCGCCTATCTCACCGGGCGGTATTTCGGCATGGCCAATTACGGTAAGATCTACGGTATGCTGTACATGCCTTTCGGCCTTTTCTCCGCCGCTTCACCCGTGATCTACGCGCAGGTGTTCGACCGGACCGGCAGCTACGATCCGATCCTCGAAATTGCGATCTTCGTCTTCATTGCAGGCGGCGCGCTGCTGTTGCTGCTCGGACGCTACCCAGACGAATTCCCTGAAGCCGACAAAGAAAACCCCACCCCTGAACTGGAGCCTGCCTGATGGCTACCCTTGCAACCACTCCTACCGATCTCGCACGGGCGCTTGCCGCCGGTGGCGCCGAGGTGCTGACAGACGAGGTCAGCCTCGATTTCTACGCGCACGATATCTACGATCGCGGCGCGGACCTTGCCGCCGTAGTGCGGCCGAAAGACAAGGAACAGCTTGCCGCAGCTGTCAAAGCCGCCACCGATGCCGGGCATCCTGTCGCCCCGCGAGGCGGGGGGATGAGCTATACGGCCGGCTACACTCAGGATCAGCCCGGCGCTGTCCTGTTCGACCTTGCGCAGATGAACCGCGTGCTGGAGGTCGACGATGTCTCGATGACCGTGACGGTGGAGGCCGGGTGCACATGGGCGGCCTTGCGCGAGAGGCTGGCTCACCATGGCCTTCGCACGCCGATGTGGGGCACTCTGTCAGGGCTAAAGGCCAGCATTGGTGGGGGCATGAGCCAGAACGGCATTTTCTGGGGCACCGGGCGCTATGGTTCTGCAGTGCAAAGCTGCACGTCGCTCGAAGTGGTGTTGGCCGATGGGACTTTGCTATGCACCGGCAAGAAGCACATGCGCCCTTATGGCCCCGACCTGACCGGGCTGTTCCTCGGCGACACCGGAGCGCTCGGAATCAAGGCGACCGTCACGCTCAAACTCATCCCCGAGGCAAGTTTTCACGCCTATGCCAGCTTCGCTTTTGATGATGCGGAAAGCTGGTTTGCCACCTCAAGCGCGATTGAGCGACGCGGGATCGCCACCGAGTGTTTCGGCTTCGATCCCTATCTCAACGCGATCCGGATGAAACGCGACAGCCTGACCAGCGACGCGAAGCAGCTGATGGGCATGATGAAGAAGCAGGCCAACAGCGGAGGCGGCGTTATCAAAGCGCTGAAAGAAGGCGCAAAGGTCGTCGCAGCGGGACGGGACTTTCTGAAGGACGCGAATTTCTCCCTTCATGTGCTGACCGAGGGGCGCATTCAGGCCGCTGCAGACGCCGATGTCGAGATCGCCCGTCAGCTGGTCGCACATTATGGCGGGCGCGAGGTCGAAAATACGATCCCGAAGATCATCCGCGCCAATCCCTTCGGACCACTGAATTCCATTCTCGGTCCTGATGGTGAGCGCTGGGCACCGATCCACGGGCTGGTATCGCATGGCCGATCAGCCGAATGCTTCGCAGCGTTCGAGCGGCTGTTTGCCGAGCATGCCGATGAGATGGATGAGCTGGGCGTGCACTACGGAACGCTGGTCGCAACCGTCGGCGGGGCAGGCATGGTGATCGAACCGTGCCTCTATTGGCCGGATGCGCGCAATCCCCTGATCGAGGATACGATTGAGAAGGGGCACCTCAAAAAGCTGCCGAAGCTTAAGGCGAACGAAGACGCTTGGGCGCTCACCAAGAAGCTGAAGCAGGCGATCGTCGATATCTTCTTTGACCATGACGCCGCGCATTTCCAGATCGGACGGACCTATCGCTATCGTGATGGACTGGAGCCCCGCGCCGATGCACTTTTAAAGGCGGCGAAGGCGGAGCTCGATCCGCGTGGGTTGATGAATCCCGGATCGCTCGGCCTGTAGATGGCGCTGGAGCTCGACCGCAGACGAGCAATGGCGGCCGGAGCGTGTGCCGCGATCGCTGTGCAAGCACCGCTGACGGCAGCTAAAGGAGACACCGTGACAGAGACTGCCAATTATTCTGCGATTGCCATGCAGCTTACCGCGCGGTCGCTTGAGCAACTGCCGGACACTGCGGCCGCGCGCGCTGCGATCCTTGAGCATATCGGTGAGATCGAAGCGCCAATCCGCACCAGCTCAATCTTCGTGGCCCAATATTCTGGCAAACCGGTGAAGCTTGCGGTTTTACCGGAGTACCTCTTCACGTCCTATCCCGGACGTATCTCGATCCCCGATTTCGCCTCGCGGGTTGGTTTTGCCGCCGAGGGTCCTGAATACGAAGCGCTCGGTGGCGTTGCCCAGCGGCTCGGCATGTTCCTCGCCGGAAACGCCTACGAGACCGACGCGGCCTTCCCCGATTTCTATTTCCAGACCTGCTTCATAGTCGCGCCGTCCGGAGACGTGGTGCTGCGCTACCGCCGTCTCCTGTCGATGTTCGCGCCCAGCCCGCATGATGTGTGGGAAGCCTATCTCGACAGATACGGCCTCGAAGGCGTCTTCCCGGTCGCCCGCACAGAGATAGGCAATCTGGCCGCGATCGCGAGCGAAGAAGTGCTCTATCCCGAGATTGCCCGTGCGCTCGCGCTGCGCGGTGCGGAGGTGTTCTGCCACTCATCCAGCGAAGTCGGATCGCCCATCGCCACTAACAAGGATATCGCCAAACAAGCCCGCGCATTCGAAAACCTCGCCTATGTCGTGTCGGCCAACACCGCCGGAATTGCCGGCACGACGATGCCCCTCTCAAGCGCCGAGGGAAACAGCCAGGTGGTCGACTGGAAAGGCAACGTGATCGCGCAATCGGGCGACGGTGAAACCTTTACCGCCTTTGCCCCGATCGATCTCGGCGCGTTGCGTGAGGCACGCCGGACACCGGCCATGACCAACTATCTCGCCCGTCAACGGCCGGACCTGTTCGCGCAGGCCTATGCCGCCGCCGCAGAGCCGTTTCGCGGACCGGACGGCATGATGCAGGATGGCGAACCGGCAATCCCGGAACGCGACTACTTCCGCCGCGCGCAGGCCGAAGTGATCGAGCGTCTCGATAAATCCGGAGTGATCTGATGCGGCATCGACCATGAGACACAGGAATGTGCGCGGGAAAATCCGCTATTCTTCGATGAAGCCGGGCATGGAGGGACAAGAGCGAGGACGCGAGTGGTTCAACTTCTCACATCACGCCGATGGCTCTACGATCATGAGCGCGCAATGCGAAATCGAAGAGCCCGACCCTACGGTTCTGCGCAATATCATCTGCCATATCGGCCCGGACCGGAAGCCGAAGAACCTGTTGGTGCATCTGACATTGGGCGATGATTTCCTCGGCTCGGGCTGGATGGCGTACGATGCGGCCGACAACAGGATCACTTGCGAAAGCCACGGCCCCTCGATCGGCTGCAATTCGGAAAGCCGGAAGGCGGGCGAATTCGATGCGTTCGGCACTCACCCGATCGCAGGCGATGGCTTCACCACCAGGCTGATGGATGTGAGCCGCGGTCCGCACCGGCGCAAATTGCGTTTCTTTCTGCCCTCTCCCGACCACCGCGGCGCGACCCCGCCGCAGATCGCCGAGCTTGAGATGGTGATGGAATATGTCGGCGAAGAGGAAAAGACAGTCGAGGCGGGTACGTTCCAGTGCCGCCGCTATCGCTATGTCGATGAAAGCGACGACGGGATGGGCGGCACGCGCCACCCCGATTTCGATATGTGGGTGACCGCTGACAACGACAGTGTGCTCGTCTACGGGTCGATCGATGGGTACATGATGAACCGCTACGAACTGGTGGAACTCGAACGCTGATGGCGACGAGAAACGTCGCAATCATCGGAGCAGGACTTGGCGGGCTGACCAGCGCGATTGCGCTGCGGCACTTTGGCATTTCAGTGAATGTTTACGAAGCCGCTCAAAGGATTGAGGAGACCGGTGCGGGTCTGACCCTGGGCCTCGGCGCGCAGCATGTGTTCCGAGCGCTAGGGGTGCAGGGCGCAGTGGCGGCTAAGGCCTGCCCGGCCGGCAATCTCCCGTTCCTGCACTACGGCACGGGCGAACCGCTGATGGGCGCGCTCGATCTCGGCGATGGGATGGGCGACAATGGCGATGCCAATATCGTGCGTCACATCTACCGCGCCGATCTTCAAAAGGTGCTGCTGGCGGAGCTGAAGCGGCTTGGCGGCAGCACATATACGGGGCATCGCCTCACCCGGTTCGAACAGACCGGTGACACCGCCACAGCTCATTTCGACAATGGCAACGCCACAAGCGCGCAGGCTCTGATCGGTGCCGACGGTGTTCGCTCGGTCATTCGCTCGCAATTGGTGCCCGGAGACGAGCCCCGATTCACCGGCCATGTCGCCTATCGTTTTCTGGTCCCGATGAAGCGCGCCAAGCCCTTTATGGGACTGGGGCGCAGCGCAATCTTCATCGGGCCGCGACGCACATTCAATCGCTATACGATGGCCCAGGGTAGCATCGTCAACGGAGCGGCGCTGGTTGAGACCGGCGAGGAGGTACCCGAAGGCTGGTCCACCCCTGCGGCGCTTGAGGAGCTAAAGGCCGCGTTCGAAGGATGGCATCCAGATGTGACCGGTCTGATCGGTGAGGCCGGAGCGATCATCAAATGGGGCCTTTATGATCGCGCTCCGCTCAGCACATGGTCCGATGGGCGTATCACCATGCTGGGTGACGCCGCGCATGCGATGCTGCCATTCCTCGGTATGGGCGCGGCAATGGCGATCGAGGATGGATACGTGCTGGCGCAGATGCTTGCGCGCCACGATGACGTTGCCGCGGCATTCACCGAATATGAGACGCGCCGCATTCCGCGCACGTCTGACGTCCATCATGCCTCGAAGATACAGGGGCAAATTACCCAGAGCATCGACCCGGACAATTTCGCGCTCGCGGGAGCGCCGGTGAACAATCGCGACATGATGGAGTTCGACCCCACAGCCGAGCTTGCCTAACTCGCCACGCGGATCATCACCTTGCCCATATGCGCACCGCTTTCGAGATGGGCGTAGGCAGCCTTGGCGTCGTCAAACGCGAACTCGCTTTCGACCAGCATTTCGACGCCCTTTTCCGCCATCACCTTGAGCGCATCTTCGAACATGCCGCGATGGCCGCTGGTGATACCCTTGATCGTGATGTTCTTGCCCAGGATCGCGCCCTGGCCAAACGTGGCGGAATCCTGTGGTGATCCCGACAGCGCACCGACTGTACCGATCCGCCCTTCGACGCCGGTAGCGGTCAGCGTCTGTTCGAACTCGCCAAAGCCGATCGTGTCGACCACCACATCCGCTCCGCGCCCACCTGTCTGCTCAAGCAGGGCCGCGGCCCAATCCGGTCGATCACGGTAGTTCACCGCGTAATCCGCGCCCATTTCGCGCGCCTTGGCGAGCTTTTCATCGCGCGATGAGGTGATAGCGAACTCCGCACCCATCGCCTTGGCCAGCGCAAGCGCAAACACCGACACGCCGCCGGTCCCTTGGGCGAGCACAAGCTTCCCCGGTCCTGCACCGCCAAAAGCGACCATCGCATGCCACACCGTGCAGGCGGCCACAGCAAGTGTCGCTGCGGTCGCATCGCTGATGCTGTCAGGCAGCTTGATCGCAGCCTTGGCCGGGAGCAGCGTCTTTTCTGCCAGCCAACCATCCATAGTTACCCCAAGATCGCGACCGAAAACATGAAAGCCGAAACCGCTGTCTGGATCCCAGTCTACGAAATTGGCGGCTACCACCCGGTCGCCCACGGCAAAGTCGTCAACACCTTCGCCGAGAGCCTCGATCACGCCGACACCATCGGTCAAAGGAATTCGATCCTCTGGCAGATCGCTACCGTAATGACCGCGAAGGATCATCAGATCGCGATAATTGAGGCCCGCTGCGGTCACTTTGACCAGGATATCTCCGGGTCCGGCAACCGGATCGGCACGCTCAACCTGACGGAGGCTATTAACTCCTCCACGAGGTCCAATCTCCCATGCTTTCATGCTGCTCAAGCCTCCCGGATCGGGGCGAAGACGCGGTCGATGAATTCCTTCGCCTTGGCGTCACGGTCGACCGTCTGGCTGTTCTTCGCTTCCTCCAGGGCGATCAGACGCTCTTCCTGAACCCACACTTCCTGAGCGAGATTCATCACCACCGCCACGAACCGATCCATGCCGGGATCGGGAAAGAAACGGGGGTTGCCCTGATCGTCGTAAAGACTGGGTGGCGCGTCTTCGGGGCGTAGCTTCTCGTCGCTCACGTCTTTCCCCTCATGTCTTCCACGCTCCGAAACCGTACCACATCACACCTTCTGCGAGACGCCCGGTTGTCTCCTGACCGACTCCTTCGGCGCGGTCGCCATGCGCGGCATCGGCCACGGCCTGATCGCCATAAATGCCAATTGATGGGACGACAAAATCGAAAAACTCTTCCTCGCGAAATCCGGCGCGCGCGCATAGATCGCGCGGCACTTCGTCGCGGTAGCCTTTGTAATACGGCTCATTGTTATAATAGCTGTCCCAATCGAGGTAGAAGCCGTCAAAGGCCCCCATCTGCTCGTTTGGCGGCAGCTCCATATGGATCACCAGACCGCCGGGCTTGAGCACGCGATAGGCCTCATCGAATGCCTTGGCGCGCTGCTTTTTCGACAGTTCGTGCAGGAACATGCTAGACCAGACGACGTCGAAGCTCTCATCCTCGAACGCGAGATCATCCGCACACATCTGGCGGAAAGCGACATCCTGACCCTGCATCTTCGCACGCGCGCTGCCATAGGCGAGCGGTCCCGGTGCGGCGTCGATGGCGATGACCTCCGCATCCGGATAGGCCTGCTTCCAAGGCAGCGTATTGTGGCCGATCGTGCACCCCGTATCGAGGATGCGCTGCGGTGCGAAATCCGGATAGCGCTGCTTGATATACTGGCTCATAGAAAGGCCGATATCGTCGAGATTCGCGCCCATCAGCCCCATTGAGAAAACGGCCAGACCACGATCATAGACCGCGCCTGCCTCAAGGCTTTCGGCTCCTCGCGTATAGCTGCCCGGCATCAGGTGCACGTCGATTGCATGGACATTCTTTGGCACATCTAGTGCAGGGTCCAGTTCGAGCGAGCCCGGCTCGCCGGCCGCCTTTTCGGCCTCTGCAGAAAGCCGCCGGCTTTCGCGCTCCACACTATCGGCCACGCTTGCCCAAACCATTTTTTGCGCCTGAACCCGCATGGCCGAATAGATGTTGAACGCGGGGTCACCACGCAGCGCCTGATGTGCATCACGGCTGCTCTCCGGTTCACGGCCATGCTGCTTCTTGAAAGCAGGAGCGGCACGGCGTTCGTAGGCGGAGCGCATGTCACCGGCGAGGTCGTTGAGTATCAAGCTGCGCAGTCCCGAAACAAAGCGGCCGCGCGCCACTTCGTCAGGGGTGGCTTCCGCCTTCATTGGGTGCTGAAGTTCGACCGTCATGGAGTGTCTCCTCTGGTTTGACCAACCACTGGATTTTCAACCTGCGGCACGCCGTGCCCGGCAAAATCCGCTGTGAAACGATTGTCGCCCACTTTTCCTACCATATCGCCGCGCAAGGGCGCCTCTGCATAAATGCTAACCGTGTATTCGCCTGCGCTCGGGTTCTGACGAAGGGGCAAGATTTCGTCCTGATAAACACGGCTGTTCCAGAAGGCGCGGGCGTTCTCGATACAGGGAAAGCGGACGGTGAGATTCACATAGTCGGCCGGAACGTCGCCTTCGAACACTGCGATCGGGCGCGGCATCGTGACGTAATATCCGCCAAGCTTTTGGTAGACCTCACTCTCCGCAATCGCGCGGCCATAGGCCAGCATCCGTGTCCGATCGAGCGTGCGCCCTTCGACCACCATATAGACCGGCGTATCGCAGGTGGAAGCAGGCGGCGGCGGTGCAGTTGTCGGCGCTACCCCCGGCGCTACCCCTTGCAAAAGCAGCATGAAAATAGCGGATATCATGGCGCGTCAATTCTCCATTCGTCACACAGGGTACGCTTCCACGGCCTGCCGTCCTTGAACCATTGCCAGGTTCTTGCGCGGCTCTGCCCGTCAGGCGAGATACTGATCATTTCGATGTAATAGGCACCGGGTTCATCGAGCCGGTCAAGCTTGAGCATCAGCGTGTCTTCGGCAGTCTGCCAGCCGTATCCGCTGAACCTG
Organism: Pseudomonadota bacterium; assembly: GCA_039195235.1. Classification (GTDB taxonomy): domain Bacteria; phylum Pseudomonadota; class Alphaproteobacteria; order Sphingomonadales; family Sphingomonadaceae; genus Erythrobacter. The sequence continues at coordinate 15,762 of JBCCVO010000003.1, read as the reverse complement.
TCGGTCTTCCAGATGATCCGATCGCCATCGAGCTTGCCGCCAAATTCGTAAACAGCCTCGCGCCCGTCTTCCCAGCTCAGCCAATTGTGCTGAACGTAGTGCCATTCGCCGGAATCCGGGAACTCGCAATGCGTCTTGACTGTGTGCGCGTCGATTGGGGTGCCATCCGCATCGAAGTGGCGATACCAGCCGTCCCACCACCCATCATGCAGCAGCATGGCGGGCATCACGGCTTCGAGAGCGGCGCGGTTGCTCATCCGGTCTGACCTTCTCGATAGGCATCAATCGGCAGCGGTTGTCCGGTCTGGCGGATCATCGCCTGTTCGCGCAGGAACCGCAGCAGCCCGGAATTGCCCATGCGGCTCGGCCCGAGGCCAGACGCTTTACGCGACTGGTTTGCGGCATCGCCGACCATACTGGTAAGCGCTCCATCCTGAAGGCTGATAGCGCCCGCATCAAGGAGCGGACCAATGCTGGCGGCTTCTTCGAGTGATCCGGCCAGCACCGCTGCGGAAAGGCCGTACTCTGTGTCGTTGGCCTGTGCGATTGCCTCATCAAGATCATCGTATATCGTGACCGGTATCACCGGGCCGAATGTCTCTTCGCGCATTACCGCCATATCAGGTGTCACATCGGCGAGCACCGTTGGCCGCAGATATTGTCCGCCGCCGAGCTGCTCGACCTTGCCACCCGCCAGCACGCGCGCACCCTTGGCAACCGCCTGTTCGATCTGAGCATGCACCTTGCCGGCTTGAGCAGGGAAGATGAACGGACCGATATGCCCCTGTGCAGGATCCGGGTGGGTAATCTCGACCGCTTTTGCGCCGTTTACCAACGCCGCCAGAAACGGTTCCGCAATGGCGCGCGCCACAAACACGCGCTCAATGGACTGACAGGCTTGCCCAGTAGCCACAACCGAGGATCGCAGCGCGACACCCGCCGCCCATTGCGGATCGGCACTCGCGGTGATGATCATCGGATCTTTCCCGCCCAATTCGAGATTGGCCGGGATCAACTGGTGAGCAGCGGCCTCTGCTACCTTACGCCCAGTCGCCGTCGACCCAGTGAAACAGACATAGTCAACCTCTTCGATCAGGGCCTGACCGACCTCCGGACCGCCCATGACATAGGAAATTGGAAGCTCGGGTATCTGCGTCATGACAGCACGCATCGGTTCGACAAAGCGCGGTGTCACTTCGGACGGTTTGATCAGCGCCGCAGCGCCCGCCATCAGCGCGGGGACCGCATCGATATGGCTGAGAATTACCGGAAAGTTCCAGGGGCAGATTGCGCCGAACAGCGGAAAGGCAGAATACTCCGTGACGATCTCGATGCCCGGAGTCACCGACGGGTTTGGACCGCGATCAAGCCCTGCGATCAACGTCGGCCCTTTGGCAGCCCACCCGCGAATGTTACCAACACAGCCTTGCACTTCGATCCACGAGACCGCACCGCGCCCGGTGTCGATCGCCAGCGCCGCAGCAATTTGCGGGGTCGCCGCTTCGATGGCGTCGGCAAAGCGCATCAGCACGGCAGCGCGCCCGTCGGAACCGAGCGCCTCCCATGCAGGCTGCGCTGCACGTAATCGAGTAGCTTCGGCGGCGATCTCGTCGCGCGAACTTACGGCGAATTCGTAGTCTTCCTCACCGGTGCGTGGGTTGCGCGTGCTCATCATTCTTGGCACTGCTGTCTCTCCCATTCGCCGACGATATCCTCGCCTGTTGCGACCCATGCTTCGTTGCGGCTCACCAGATCGGCCAACAGGCTTTCCAATGCGCCGATCCGGTACGGCAGCCCCAAGATGTATGGCGTCAGATGGATCGGAAGAATCCGTCCGCACCCCGCGCGCTGAGACTCTGCCGTCAACCAATCGAACGCATCGCCCATGCTCTGCGCCCAGCTCTCGGCGCTTTTCTGCTGCACCGTTATGATCTGACGATCCGAAAGCTCATGATTGAGTGGCAAGTCGATCAAGCCGTTGGTGAAGCGATAGGGCAGCTCGTCATTCACCCAGTCGCAGCAATAGGTCAGCCCTTCGTCCTTCAGGATATCGAGCGTGTGAAAGCTTTGCTGGCGCGCAATAGAAAGCCAGCCCTTGGGCCGGGAACCCGTCGCCTTCTCCAACCGTGTCATCGCATCGCCGATCAGCTTTCGTTCGGCCTTTTCACCGAGGGTGGCATCGATCGTACCATTCATATCGGTCGAATGGGCTATGATCTCATGGCCACCCTCCTGAACTGCAGCGATCAATTCCGGGCAGCGTTCAGCAACCGCAGCGTTGGTGGCAAAGCTGGCTTTCACGCCCGCTTTCGCAAAGGCATCAAGCATCCGCCACGCGCAAATTCGGTTGCCGTAATCGCGTGAAGTGTAGTGGCGATAGTCCGGATAGGGCGTGACCATGTGCCCTGGTGCCTTGAACGGACCTTCGGGGGTAATCGGAAACCATTCGAGGCTGACGCAGAGCCACACCGCGACGCTCTTTCCATCGGGCCAGTGTATGGGGGCGCGCTGGTGCATGTTCGACCAGGGGTAGAGATCGTGGTCATACCCTTCACCACGCTTGGGATATTCGGTGTAGCTATCGGGAAGCGTGCTCATTGCTGCGCCCCCACTTGCGCTCGCCACGCATCCACAATCTCGCCAGCCCGTGCGATCCAAGCGCGACCATCTTTGGCGATGTGCTCCAGCGCTTCCTCGAACGGCCCAATACGATGCGGTTGACCGATCAGATAGGCGTGGAGTGGAATGCACATCACTGTGCCGCCGGGACCATCCTCGCGCTCACCTTCGGCAGCCAAACGCTCATACTGGCGCACCAGAGTCTCGGCATATTCGCGGCCCGACATGTTGTAGACGAAGAAGCCGTAATGGTCGTTGACCTCAAGGCTGTAGGGGATCGAGGCGAGCCGTCCTTTTGCCACCTTTACCTCCTGCACCTGATCATCGTGATACAGGTCGCAAGTGTAATCCATCCCGTACTCGGCGATCAGATCGAGTGTTCGAGGCGTATGGGTCAGCGCCGGGGCGAGCCAGCCGCGAATGCGCTGGCCCGTGGCGTCTTCGACCGTTTTGATCGAATCCTCGATAATCGCGCGCTCTTGCGCCTCGGTCATGTCGTAGGAATAACGGGTGTTGTAGATGCCGTGGCTGAAGAACTCCCAGCCGCGGCTCTGCGCGTCCGCGACCACCTCCGGGTGGTGCTGGCACAGAGCGACTGACAGGCTGACCGAGCCGGGAAAGCCGTGTTTCGTCATGACTTCGGCCATGCGCCAGTGGCTTACCCGGTTGGAATGATCGCGGTGCGCAAAATTGACTACGCTGGGCGCGGGATGCGGCCACGGATTACGCTTTGGATGAATCGGCGGGTCGATCTCGTAATACTCAAGATTGGGCGCAACCCACACGGCGACCGGCTTGCCACCGGGCCAGGCGATACGCCTGCGCCGGGGATCATTGGCGCGATAGGGATGGTAGTCGTAAAGCCCCGGATCGGGTGCGCCTTCCCACATCGCTCAGCGTGCCTCCAGCCAGTCGATCACCACCTGAACCGGTTCGACATCGGCATATTTCAGCTGGAGGTCGGTTAGATTGGCGAAGTGGTAGCTCGCATGCTTGTCCGCGCAGGTTTCGATCGGAACGATGGTACGATAGCCATGGCTCAGCGCATCAACCGCCGTGGCTCGCACACAGCCTGAGGTCGAGCCGCCAGTGACGACCACCGTATCGACCTTGTGAAAGGTCAGATAGCTCGCCAGCGGAGTTTCGAAAAAGACGCTCGGCATTCGCTTTGTGAATGTAAGGTCGTCGGCGTCGATCTCGCAGCGAGGATCAAACTGATGGCGTTCGCTGTCATATCTGATGTTCTGGAGCGAATCCTCGGTATCGGTGCGCGTGCCCCACACGCCTGCATCGCCAGCATCCGCCTTGTAAGCGACCCGGCTCCAGATGACGGGCATATGCTTTTCTCGGGCCAGTCGGCTGATTGTGTTGATGTATTCGATCTGGCGCGGGTCGGTTTCATAGGCCGTCTTGAACAGATCGGTGCGGGTGTAGGACTGCTGCACATCGACATTCACAATCGCGAGCTTGTCGCCAAAGCCAAATTTCTTGCGTGAAGGATTGGCCATCACCTCATCGAAGATCTGACGGGCGGTCTTGCCATCCTCGACCATCTTCGTTCCGATCATTTCGGGCATTCGAATACCTCTCGATTCTGCTTTGACGCGAACCATAAACTTGCGTAGTGGCTTGTCGAGCGAAATTTGTCCGGACAACTTTGAGGCGCGCGCGTGAGCATCCCCATCACTCGGCATATGCTGACGATACCCGGCACAGGCAGACGGGTACACTATCGCTGCTGCGGCAGCGGGCCAGTGCTGCTGATGGTGCATCAAAGCCCACGTTCGAGCGCCGAATACACCGCTTTGATGCAGCAATGGGGCGAACACTTCACATGCATCGCTCCCGATACGCCGGGTTTCGGGCAATCCGATCCGCTGCCTGGAATAGCAGGCAAGCAGCCCGATATCGCCGATTTTGCCGATGCACAGTGCGAATTCCTCGACGCCCTCAGTGTCGGGCAGGTGCTCGCCTATGGCTTCCATTCGGGCGGGATCATCCTCGTGACAGCGCTCAAACGTCAGCCGCAGCGTTTCAAATGCCTCGCAGTTGGCGGGTATGCGATCTGGAACGAGCAGGAAATGCGCATCTTCGGTGAGCGCTATCTGCCCGAGTTTCACCCGTCCGACTATGGCGAACACCTCACCTGGCTGTGGAACCGGATGCTCGAACAAAGTTGGGTCTTCCCATGGTTCGACACTCGCGAGGAAGCCCGGCTCTCCGTTGCCCATGCCGATATTGCGCGGGTGTCGCAGGCGGTCTCGGAAATGCTCGACGCGGGTAATGCCTATCAGGCGGGATACGGCGCAGTATTGCGTGCACCGCGCGATATTCCGCCCGTCGATGCCGACGTTCCGCCGTGCCTGATTACCGCCTATGACGGCGATCCGCTGCAGGAGCATATTGACAGGCTTGGCGATATGCCTGCCAGTTGGCGGGCCGATAAAGTGCGCACGCCCGCCGATCATCAAGAGGCGAGTCTTGCCTTCTTGCAGAACCACTCCGGGGACGGTGCACCTGCTGAATTGCCCGAAGACCCTGACGAAGGCTGGCTATCGCTAGACGGTGGTCTGATTCACTGGCGTGGACAGAAAGGTGGCAAGCTTGTGCTGCATGGACCGGCTGGCGAACTCGGTGATCCGGGGCCGGGCGAACTCGCGGTCGATGTGCCGGGCCATGGCCAATCGGATGACTTCGACGACCTAGCCGTGACCATCGAAGCCGCTGCCGAAGCCTTGGGGGCCAATGAAATCATCTGGCCCGAAACGCCGAACGGCGACCCGACAAAGCTCTACACCGACATGACGCCCGATCGGTTCGGTCAATACCTGCAGCGCGCCTGGGCCGCCGCCCGCGCCGAGGTGTTCTTCGATCCGTGGTACGAAGCGAGCGCGGCCAACGCGATCCCGCTCGATGAGGCCGCGCTTGAACCCGCCGCTCTCCATACCCGTGCCCTCGCCCGCATCCGTGCAGGCGACTCAGCGCGGCGCTGGCACGAAACTCTGCTAAACCGCAACGGAGCCCTGCAATGACGACCTTCGCCGAATTTTCCGCAAACATGCCGCTGCTCGCCCGCCATGAAGGCGTGTGGGACGGCACCTATTCCTATTTCAATGCGCAGAACGAGAAGATCGACGAACATGCGAGCCGCCTGCTTTGCCGCATGACTGGTGAGGACGACATTCCCTACCACCAAACCAACCACTACACTTGGCAGGACGGCAAGACTGAAGTGCGCGACTTCCCCGCGACCTATCGCGACGGGCGGATATGGTGGGACAATGAGCTAATCCAGGGCTGGGCCGCCGAAGTGCCGCTCGATGAATACAACCGCACCATGATGCTTTACTGGCAGCGCACAGGCGATCCTTCGCTCTATCTCTATGAGCAGATCCAGATCTCCGACGATGGCCAGAACCGCTGCCGCACCTGGCATTGGATTCGTAATGGTATGCTGGAAACCCGTACCGCGATCCAGGAGACCTTCGTTACGAAGGACTGGCGCGCTATCGATGCGGAAATGAAGGCGAGTGCCTAATTAGGGAGCGTCATGCGTCATCAGCCCACCCTGCTGCAATTCGCGAGCAAGCTCGCAAGTCTCGCTCCGCTCCCGCATATGGGAGGGGCGGTGCAGTTTTGTGAGGCACAGCCGAACCTATCGAACAGGGTTGGCCAGCTCGGATGAGCAAGACGCTGTTCGACAAGATCTGGGATACGCATGCAGTGGCCAAGACCGCCGGCGGGGCGCCTCTGATCGCAATCGACCGTGTCTTTCTGCACGAACGCACCGGCGCGGCCGCACTCAAGCAGATGGCGGAGATGGGCCGCAAAGTGCGCGATCCTGCCAGGGTCTTCGCAGTGATGGATCATATCGTCGACACCCACCCGGGGCGCGGCGACGGGACCCTAATGCAAGGGGGCGAGGGCTTCATCACAGAGACCCGTGCCGCCTGCAAAGAGGCGGGGATCACCCTGTTCGATGTCAATGACCGCGATCAGGGCATCGTCCATGTGATCTCGCCTGAGCAGGGCATCGTCCTGCCCGGGCTCACGCTGGTCGCACCCGACAGCCACACCTGCACGCAAGGCGCATTCGGCGCGTTGGCATGGGGCATAGGCAGCAGCGAAGCCGAGCATGCGATGGTCACGGGCACCTTGCGGCTCGAACGGCCCAAGACGATACGGGTGCGCTTCGATCACATGCTTTCAGCGGGTGTCACCGCCAAGGATATGATCCTTACCCTCATAGCCGAGCACGGCGCAGGCGGCGGCGCTGGCCATGTGGTAGAGTTCGCGGGCGAGGCCGTCTGCGCACTCGATATGGACGCGCGGATGACCCTGTGCAACATGGCCACAGAGTTCAGCGCAATGACGGGGCTGATCGCTCCGGATACGAAGACGTTCGATTACCTGGCCGGGCGGACATATGCGCCAGGTGATTTCGACGATCTGTATTGGCATACATTGGTCAGCGACGAAGACGCTGAATTCGACCACGAGATCGTGATCGATGCAGCTGCAATCGCGCCGATGGTGAGCTGGGGTACGAGCCCGGAACAGACAATTCCGGTGACCGCGGAGGTGCCTCAAGGCCCAACCCGAGTTCATGAGTACATTGGCTTGGAAGCGGGTAAATCAATCGCCGGAACGCCAATCGATTCCGCCTTTATCGGCAGCTGCACCAACAGCCGTATTTCCGACCTGCGCCGCGCCGCGCGCCTTGTTGAAGGTCGCCGGATCGCTCCCTCAATCAAGAAGGCGCTGATCGTTCCAGGCTCGCTTCACGTGAAGCGCCAAGCCGAGGCAGAAGGCCTGCACCGGGTGTTCGAGGCGGCCGGGTTCGAATGGCGGATGAGCGGGTGTTCATTGTGTTTCTACGCAGGCGGTGAGGGTTTTCCCCCGGGGTCGCGCGTCATTTCCAGCACCAACCGCAATTTCGAAGGTCGGCAGGGGCCCGGCATCCGAACCCATATCGCCTCGCCCGAAACGGTTGCGGCCAGCGCACTTGCGGGAGCAATTGCTGACCCACGCGAATATGCGCGCGCGGAGGAGGCTGCATGAGCGCCTTTCCTCAACCTCTCACCGGGCTCGCCGCACCATTGCTGGTCGACAATGTCGACACCGACACGATCATACCCAGCCGAGAAATGCGCAACACCGGACGCACGGGTCTTGCCGACGGACTGTTCGCACCGTGGCGCTACACCAATGCCGACAGTCGTACCCAGAGCCCCGACTTCGTGCTCAACCAGCCTGAATTCCAGGACACACCAATCCTGCTCGGGGGAGCGAATTTCGGCTGCGGATCGAGCCGCGAACACGCCGTCTGGGCGCTTGCCGAATACGGGATCACAGCGATCATCGCAGAAAGTTTCGCACCGATCTTTCACGGCAATTGCGTCCGCAACTTCGTTTTGCCGATCACGTTGCCACGCCCGATAATCGAGGCGCTTGCAGGCAAGGCCATCACCGTCGATCTCGCCGCGCAGGAAGTCCGCACACAAACCGAAACGCATACGTTCGGCATAGATCCTGAAGCGAAGCGTATGCTCGCCGAAGGACTGGACGCGATCGACCTGACGCTGACTCAGGCGGGCGACATTGAAAGCTGGACCGTCGCCGACCGCATGGCGCGACCATGGGTATATCTGGAGCCAACCCAATGACTGAAATTCTCGTGTCCGAAGTTGGCCCGCGTGACGGGTTGCAATCGATCGACCGAGTGATGCCGCTTGAAGCGAAAAAGCGCTGGATCGCAGCCGAAGCGGCGGCGGGTGTGAAGGAGATCGAGGTAGGCAGCTTTGTCCCGCCCAAGCTGTTACCGCAAATGGCCGATACTGCGGAGCTGGTCAGCTTCGCCAAGGGTATCGCAGGGCTTACCGTCGTCGCGCTGGTGCCTAACGCCAAGGGCGCTCAGTTCGCCGTCGACGCGGGCGTCGATGCGATGAGCATCCCGTTCTCAATGAGCGAAACGCACAGTATCAAGAATGTCCACAAGGATCATCCGGCCATGATCTCGGAGATTGCAGCAGCAGCGAAGAACGCACGGGGTGCGGGCGTGCATTTCGCTGTGGGACTTTCAACCGCATTCGGTTGCACGATGGAAGGCGCGGTAAGCGAGGATCAGGTCGTTCGGCTTGCGGAGAAAGCCGTCGAGGCAGGAGCCATGGAGTTCAGCCTTTCGGACACGACCGGCTATGCCGACCCCGCTCAGGTCCGCCGCCTGACCCGCAAGGTCAAGGCCGCCGTAGGCGACGATATGCTGACCACGCTGCATCTCCACAACACGCGGGGCCTGGGGCTCGCCAATGTCGTGGCCGGACTTGAGGAAGGCATCACCACGTTTGACGCCTCGCTCGGCGGATTGGGCGGCTGCCCCTTCGCTCCTGGGGCGAGCGGCAATCTCGTCACCGAAGACCTCGTGCTGATGCTCAATTCGATGGGCTATGATACCGGGATCGACCTCGAAAAATTGCTCGAAGTGCGCAAGATTATTGAAGAAGCGTTGCCCGATGAGCCGCTCTACGGCTTTACCCCCGACGCTGGTCCGATGCTCGATTACAAGCAGAGGGTCACGGCATGAGTGACGCGCCAACACCGCTGGCGGGGATCAGAGTAATTGAGTTCACCCACATGGTTATGGGGCCGACCGTTGGGCATATTCTTGCCGGGCTGGGCGCAGAGATCGTCCGGGTTGAGCCAATAGGTGGAGATCGCACGCGGCGTCTGATGGGGTCCGGCGCGGGCTATTTCCCGATGTACAATCGCGGCAAGCAATCGATCTGCCTCGACCTCAAGAGCGAAGACGGCATCGCTGTCGCGAAGGATTTGGTCGCGGGCGCCGACATACTGGTCGAAAACTTCCGCCCCGGCGCGCTCGATCGGCTGGGACTGGATTACGGGAGCTGCTCGGCTGGCAATCCGGGGCTGATCTATTGCAGCGAAAAGGGCTTCCTGCCCGGCCCCTACGAACAGCGCACCGCACTTGATGAGGTCGCGCAGATGATGGGCGGACTTGCCTACATGACCGGCCCGCCCGGAAAACCGCTACGCGCAGGGGCGAGCGTCATCGACGTCACCGGCGGGATGTTCGGGGTGATCGGAGTGCTTGCGGCACTCGAAGAGCGCCACCGCACCGGCAAAGGTCAGAAAGTGACTGCCAGCCTGTTCGAGACCACGATCTACCTCGTCGGCCAGCATATGGCACAATATGCAGTCACCGGCACACCCGCCGCGCCGATGCCCGCACGGGTGTCAGCCTGGGCGATTTACGACGTGTTCGAAACGCAGGACGAACCGGTGTTCATCGGCGTTGTCACCGATGTTTTGTGGGAGAAGTTCTGCAAGCTGTTCGGCCTCGACGAACTTTGGGCGGACGAAGCGCTGCGCGAGAACAACGCCCGCGTCGCCGCGCGCGATCAGATCATGCCCGTTATCTGCGATCTGATCGGCGGCATGACACGTGACGAGGTGATTGCGAAGCTCGACGGCAGTGGCTTGCCCTTTGCCCCGATCGGAAGGCCGCAGGATATGTTCGACGACCCGCATCTCAACCAGGGTGGGCTTGAAGACGTTACGCTGGACAACGGGACGCAGGTGCGCCTGCCTACTATCCCGTTGGAGATGGGCGGCAAGCGGATCGGCTCGCCGCAGCATCTACCAAAACCAGGCCGCGACGCGCGTACGGTGCTCGAAGAGCTCGGCTACGATGCTGGCAGGATCGAGGCGCTCATCGGAGACGGGGCGGTGGGGGAAGGTACATGAGACTGTATGTGAGACCGCTGGGATTGGCGCTCGGAACAGCGGCGCTTGCGGGGTGCACTGCCACCAACAGCTACAACGACACCGCCGCATCTGCTTCGGATGACGCACCGCGTGCCGTTGGAGTCAAAGCACCTGAGGAACGCTTGCCAACCGATGTGAGGCGGACCACGCTGATCGTGCGTTCGATCGAGAATTCGCTGAAACTCTATCGCGACGTGATTGGGCTGGAAGTCAATTACGACACCACTGTCACTACTTCAGGTGTCGCTCTGCCGGCAGGCGAACCCGGCGCGACCGCGCGGCTGGTACTGCTCAACGCGAACGATCCATGGGTCGGCTGGGTCGGGCTGATGGAGTGGATCGATCCGGCCATTCCGGCGAACGAATATCCCAAGCGAATGGGACCGGGGGATGTGGTGATCATCCTCAACACCGACGATGTCGAGGGGCGCTGTGAAGCAGCGAAGGCAGTGCCAGGTGTGACCTTCACCGCTGAGGCGCGGTTGCAGACCTATCCGGGTCGCGATGGTGGGCCGGACATTGGGGTCATGGGCTGCAACTTCTTCGACCCCGACGGTATCCTGATCGAGCTCAATCAGATCCTGGAGTAAGATCGGGCCCTTCGATCAGCAGGACCTGCACATCGGCCAGTCCTTCGCGCAGCTTCTTCACCTCGGCATATTCCGGGCTGTTCCAGAACGTCTTTATCGCCTCGCGGTCGGGCCACTTGGATATGACCATCGACGCACCATCCCCGAAATCCCCCTCAAGGCATTCGGCGCCGGGGCCGCGCAGCAGGTATTCGCCGCCAAACTTGGCGATCAGTTCGGCCGCCGCCACCCCGTAACCTGAGACGAACTTGTCGCGGTCATGGATCGCAGCGGTGACAATCATATAGGCTGGCATGGCTCGATATTCCCACTCAGAAAGGCTTCACCGCGCCAAGAAAACAGACCGAGGCGATGGTGATCCAGTAAATATACGCGGCGATCCGAGCCATGCCGATCTCACGTTCGAGCGCGGTCTCCTGTTCGGCATTAGGGCCCATGGCAAGGATGCGGAAGCGCTCGGTCCACCTACGCATGACCAGCCGAAGGAACAACCCGATGCACAGCGCAAAGGCGTAGAGCGCCATCTTGGCCGGATACCAATGATTGCCCATGCCCGACTTGATCGGACCGCTGCCCGCAAACGCCATGAATGAAAGGATCACTAAAGCCGCAATCAAGGGATACCTCAGCAACTCTTCGAGCCGCATGACTCTGATCCCGATTTCGGTCTCGCGCTTGATAAAGGCGGTCCAGGTCATTGCCAGCCAGATCGCGAAGAACAGCCACATGAGCCACACGCCCACCCCGTCAAGTAATGGCACGAATCCATAGATCTTGCCCATATGCAGACCCAGCGGCAGCAACAGAACGATCCCGGTCCGCGCGAGAATGTCGATGCGATAGGCCGTTTCCATGTGCCGCTTGCGCTCATCAAGGGAGAGAGCCGGATTTGTCACGTGATAGCTCGTCTGGAACACGCCCCACTCGCCACCCAGCCAGTACACCATCGCCAGGATGTGAACCCAGCGCAGGATGCTGAGTTCATTCAGATACAGAAACTCCATAATCCTGCCCCCAATGCGCGCGCCTTAGCTCGCGGCATCTTCCGTCGAGATATCCCTCATTCGCGCGGCTGCTATTCGCGAGAGAGGCGTTCGACCACGTCCATGATCGGCGGGTCGCTCGCCTCCATCGCTTCGACTTCCTGTTGGAAGCCGCGCATGATCCGGGCGATATAGGCTCGCGTCGCCAGCCCGCGCTCATCCGCCGCCTCACGATCGGGCTCATAGCGCTCGATATCCTCGCGTTTCACCATGCCATTGGCATCGAGCAGCCGCTCGATCGTATCCTGCCGTTCCCTCAGGGCAGAGACCTCAGCAGCCATTGCAAAGACGGTCGAATAAAGCCGGTCGAGAGCCGGATCTTCAAAATACTCAGGGCGCTTGCCCTTGGCACGCTTGCCTGACAGCGCGACCCAATCCAGCTGACCTTCGTCTTTCGGGCTCACGCTGCCACCGCCTCTTCGGCTGGCTTCCAGGCTCCGTAGGCATTCCAGATCGCAGCGCGACCGAAGTCCTCTTCGCTGTCATCTGGTGATGGTGGGAAAATCTCCGGATCGACGACTGCGCGCACTCCGGCAACAAACTGGCTATCACGCGGAAAGCCTGCTTCCACCATTACCTGTTTAAGATCCTGCCCATGCATCGCAGACCAGAATGGCTCGTTATTGTTGAACGCATCCCAGTCACGCATGAACTGTTCGAACAGCGGCATGTCGTCCGAATATTGCGGCTGTTCGATATGCAAAATCAGCCCGCCGGGAGCGAGCACGCGATTTGCTTCGGCGAGAATGCGCGGCATCGCCTTTGAAGACAATTCGTGCAGAAACATCGTCGTCTGCACCCAGTCGAACGATCCATCCGCCCAGCGCGACAGATCCTCGCCCGAGGCTTGCACGAACTTGATATTGGTGACGCCCATCGAAGCCGCTCGCGCCGCAGCATAGCGCAATGAAGCGGCAGCGGTATCGATCGCGATCACCTCCGCATCGGGATAAGCCTGCGCAATCGGTACGGCGTTGTGACCGACAGTGCAGCCGATATCGAGAATGCGCCGCGGCGACCAATCGGGACGTTCCTGCTTGGCCCAACCGACCACAGCGGTTCCGCCGCCATCGTTCAGCCCGCCCAGCGCGCCGCCGGTCGTGGCAAACAATCCGACATCGTAGTTCGCGCCGACGGTCACATCGCCCTCGCGTTCCTGACTATGATACCCGCCCGGCTGACAATGGATATCGACCGAGGTCTGGTAATGCGGCTGTTCGACCGAGGGATCGAGCTCGAGCATGCCCGAATGCTCATTGAACTGCTGGGCCATCGCATCCAGCTCATCAAGCTGGCGCAGCACCACTTGCCGCCCGGTATGCTGGCGCATCTCCATCGAATTGCGCTTCAGAGCCGACCACATGCGGTGCCACGGGTCCTGGTTCATCCCGTCGCGAATCTCGTAGCGGTGTTCGGGGTCGCGGCCATGCTCCGCGCGAAACGCCGGAAGCACCCGTTTTTCATAGGCGAGCTTGTTGCCCGCCCCTACGGTGCCGGACAGGTAGCGGTTGAAATGCGTCAGGAAATTGAACCGCGCAGCTTCATCATGATCGGTTCGCGGCATCATGGGATGGCGCGTCAACGCGGTGTAGGGAGGGGGCAGATCGGAAGCCATAAGTTCACCCTTTAAAATTTGTCCGGACAAATTTGCCAGAAGCGTGTGCTTTGTCAACTCAAAGCACACGCTGAGCGTTCCAGCGTGACCATTCATTGACTTAGCGCAAAACCGCCAATCAAGGGGCCTTGATTGGTATGATGCGCAGGTCCAAATCGCGAAAGGACCGACTCGCTCAATATGAAGGCTCTTGCTTGGTGACTACACCCGACCTGCCTGTCGCAACCCCTCACATGCTCGACCGCAGCGATCTGCGCCGGGCGTATCGCGCAGAAGAAAACGCCTGCATTGCCGAGCGTATGGAGCAGGCCAGGCCGGCGGCAAACGTGCATGACCAATCCGCCGCACTCGCCATCGAGCTGATCGTAGGCGCGCGGGAACGCAAGGCAAACGGGATCGACGCTTTCCTGCAGCAATTCGGTCTCGACACAGAAGAAGGCATTGCCTTGATGTGCCTCGCAGAGGCGTTGCTGCGGGTGCCCGACGCCGAAACCGCTGATGCACTGATCAAGGACAAGATCGGCAGCATCGAATGGGGCGATCACCTGGGCGAAAGCTCGTCGACCTTTGTCAATGCGGCGACATTCTCACTGATGCTGACCGGCGAGGTATTGGAGCAACCCAACGAGCACCAGCGCGGAATGGGTTCTGCGCTGAAGCGGGCGATGAACCGCATGGGCGAGCCCGTGATACGCACAGCGACGCTTCAGGCGATGAAGATTCTTGGCGGGCAGTTCGTGTTCGGCCGCACCATTGACGAAGCGCTGAAACGCGCCGCGCCAGAGCGCGCCCGGGGCCTTACTCATTCGTTCGACATGCTGGGCGAAGCTGCGATGACCTATCCCGATGCCGCGCGCTACGCCGCCGCCTACGAAGGCGCGCTCGATCGTCTGGCAAAGGAAGCGAAAGGAGGGATCGGTCCGTCGCCTGGTATCTCGGTAAAGCTGTCTGCACTGCATCCCAAGTACGATTTCCTTCACGTTGAACAGGCCCGCGCCGATATTGTGCCGATTGTGAAATCGCTCGCGATAAAGGCGCGCGACGCGAACATCCACTTCACCATCGATGCGGAGGAGGCCGAGCGGCTCGAACTCTCGCTCGACATTATCGAGACTCTGGTTGCCGATGACGAGCTGTTCACCCGCGAGGATGGATCGCGCTGGGAGGGCTTCGGCCTTGCGGTGCAGGCGTACCAGAAGCGCGGCGTGCCGCTATGCGATTGGGTGGCGAAACTCGCGCGCAGGCACGGGCGCAAGCTGTTCGTACGGCTGGTCAAAGGCGCGTATTGGGACAGCGAAATCAAGGTGTCGCAGGTCGGCGGTTTTGACGACTATCCGGTCTTCACTCGCAAGCGCGCAACCGATGTCTCCTATCTCGCCTGCGCTGCGCGCTTGTTCGAACATGACGATGCAATCCGCCCGGCTTTCGCCACGCACAATGCGTATACGATCGCCGCGATCAAGAGCATGGGTGTTGGCAAACCCTACGAATTCCAGCGGCTCCACGGCATGGGCGAGGAAGTCTATGACGCCCTTCAAAAGATCGAGGGCAACTCTCCAACGCCGGTGCGCATCTACGCGCCGGTTGGCGGGCACAAGGAATTGCTCGCCTATCTCGTGCGCCGCCTGCTCGAAAACGGTGCCAACACCAGCTTCGTAAACCGGATGGGCGATGCCGATATTGCCGCCGAAGAACTGGTCGGCGATCCGATCAGCGAACTGGCGGCGATGTCGCCCTACCGCAATCCCGCAATCCCGCTGCCCGATGACATTTTCGGCGAGCGCCTGAACAGCGCCGGGATCGACCTTTCCGATCCGTTGGTGCTCGGTCCCTTGCAAGGGCGGCTCGCGGAGTTGGCACAGCAAAGCTGGTCTGCCGAGCCGACTTTTGCGAGCGAAGAGCCGGGCGAGATCGCGCCGATTACCTCACCGCAGGACACACGGATCGGAGTTGGCACCCGGCGCGATGCCACGCCCGCGGAAGTCGACGACGCGATCACCCGCGCCCTTGCGATCCAGCCGGGCTGGGATGCGCTGGGCGGTGAGAAACGCGCACTGCTGCTCGAGGAAGCCGCAGACCTGTTCGAGGAACACAGCACCGAGTTCCTGTC
>JBCCVO010000002.1:0-121654 GCA_039195235.1 Pseudomonadota bacterium | reverse complement strand
AACATCATCGCCATGCTTTTCATTGAGCTTGCGGCGGACATAGGTATGCAACGCGACATAAAGCGGTTTCACTTCCTGCCACATCCGCTCGGTCTCCGCAGCGAACTGGTCTGGGTCCATATCGTAGTTCGAGCGCCACATCGCGCCCAGATCCGCAAAGCCCAGTTCTTTCGCGCCGTTATTGGCGATGCCGATCATGCGGGCGTAATCCTCCCGCATTGGCGCGCCGACACTGTTGTGCCAGCTGGTCCACATTTCAGCGAGCTCTTCCGGGGTACGTTCAATATTGCCCATTTCGGCTTCGATATCGGAGCCATTGATTTCCGCACCGTTCAGCGTGCCACGGCCCTGCCCATAGGCTGCGCCCAGCTGAGTAGCGATTTCCGAGAGTTCCGCCGCAGCGCCTTCGGTCGATGGTGCGGGCATCACGATGCCGTTGCGCAGCATGTCGAGCTTACGCGCGGTTTCCGGATCCAGACCCTCTACGCGGGCCCACTTGGCTGCTTCATTTGCATATGCAACTGACTTCAGGGTCGCTTCCGCGCCATATTGCGCGGCGAGCGTGTTGCTGTCGTGATTGATGTTGGTGCTATTCAGCCAGGAGACGTGGGCAAACGTCTTGGAGAAGGCGTTGAGGTCTGCCTCAACCTTGGCGACCCATTCTTGCGCGTCCTCGGCGGTAGGTGCGACAGCTTCGCTTGCTTCATCTGCGTTATGCTCGTCAGCGAGTGCAGGAGCAGGAGCGGCGGCGAGTGAGATGGCAAGCGTGGAAAGCGCAACAGCGGCGAACTTCATGGATAGAATCCCTGGTAGTCAAAAACGTAAGAATGCGACAGAGGCTGAAGCCTAGACGATTGAACTTACATCGGCGCTGAATCAAGCGTTCGCACGCGAATATCGATGAATGGCAAGCGCGATTATCACCCCGAGGAAGGTGGCGATCCAAGCAACGATCTTGATCGGCTGCATGAACGCCGCTGTCCCTGCCATGCCATTGCTTCCCCGATCCTGCCACAACTGGACGAATTGCAGGCCTGTTTCGACGTAATCTGTGAAGCAGAACACAACTGCGGCACCGACGATGAAATTGCCGATCAGAGCTAACACTTTGCCGCCGATGCGGGCAAAGCTGCGCCCCGCGCGCCACGAACCGACGCTGTAGATGCCAATAAAGATGAGATCGCCGACCATTCCAGCCATCGCCAACCAGCGCAGCCCCGCCTCGCGCCATGCCCTCTGGATTGCGTCGACGCGTATCGCCGTTCCAGCAGCCTGGTGGTCGACAATGCCGAACGGTGTGCCGGTCTGGAGCGGAAGGCCGATTGCGATCACGATCGCGAAAGCGAGCAGCCCTAGCAGCCATGTCCGCAGATCAGGCTTTGCCGGGCTCACGGCGCGCTCAGAAACTCGGTAATCGCCGTACCCAGCTCCGGCTTTGTTGCGCTGTCCAGATGAGCGCCGGGAACCTCGACATAGCTTGCATTAGCCAGCATTTCCGACAGATCACTGGCCGAGCCGTTATCCTGATCGTTCACCCCGCAGGCCACCAATGTCGGCATATTGATGTTGGCAAGGCTTGCAAGATCGAGATCGCCCATCGCATCCAGCAGAAGCCGCGCAGCCACCCGGTCGACCCCTTGCGATTTGAGAAACTGGCGTGAGTAATAGGCCGGATCGTCTCGAGTAATCGTGTCAAACTCATCGATCACGCGCTTGAAGAACGCCGAACGCCTGCGCCATTCGCTCAGGCCGGAAACGCCCATCCCGGCCACCACCAACCTGCGCGGTGCTAACACTTGTGTCGCTACCGCATGCAGCGACGTGCGCGCGCCGAGCGAAAATCCGGCGAGGTCATATTCACCCTCGCTCAGACCGAGATATTCAACGAGCGCGACTGTATCGCGGACCAACACACCCGAGGGATAGGCTGCCGGGTCGGTCGGGGAGGCACTTTCGCCATGAACGCGAAAATCGAGCATGATCGCTTCAAAACCAGCTTCGGCCAAACGCACTGCGTGGCCCCATTTGATCCAGTTCATATAGGCGCTGGAGAACAAGCCATGCAGCAGGATAACGGGCCACCCCTCGCCTTCGCGATGGACGGCAAGGCGTGTGTTATCGGAAGCGGCGAAGAATTCCGTTGCCGGTAAGTGGGTCAGTTCTGCCAATCCAAAAGCTCCTTCCAGTCCTTCATGGTTTGCGGCTGTGTGTCCCACGCTGGCAAGTCCTCGCGAAGATCGATCCACGGCGCCTTGCGCTTGGTCCAAATGTTCGCAACGAATTCCACTAAAGCTGGATCGTCTAGCGAGCCGCCTTTGACAGTGATCCATTCGCGGCCTTCGCGGCCAGCGTGGTATAGACGTGAGCCGCATTTGGGACAGAAATAGCAATCGGTGACACCGCCGCTGTCCGTTGGGCGGGACCAGACCTGCAACTCACCTGTCAGTGCGAAGTCTTCTTCGCGCACCGGGACTGAGACGCCAAAGGCGCTCGCCGACTGCTTTTGGCACTCGCGGCAATGGCACGCATAGCCTGCAAGCCTATCGGCGCAGATGGTAAACCGAACCACACCGCACTGGCAGCCGCCGGTAAACCTCACCTCTTGACCAAGCCCTTTTGCTTAAGGCGCCACTTGGCCATCTCGAAGCGATCCTGACCAAAGAAAGGCTCGCCTTCAAAAACCAGCGTGGGCACGCCCCAATGACCGGCGGCCTCAAGAGCATCTTGATTGGCTTCGATTTCAGCGTCGAGCGCATCGGCATCGCTCAACGCTTCGGCGTCAAGTTCAGCGAGGTCCAGACCTGCCCGCTCTACCGCGCGCGCAAGATGATCGCCTTCGTTCCAGCCATCGACTTCGCCGGAGAAGATAATGCGGGACACTTCATCGGCAAACGCCATGCCTTGACCGCGCCGCACCGCGGCCTGCCCTATCCGGCACACGCGGCGGATGATCGGCTGTTCGGGCGCGATTTCGCGGGTCTGCATGTCCTGGATAATCGGATCGGGGCGCGGCCATTGGATCGGGATGCCCAGAAACGCACCCGCGCGCATGGAGTCGCGAAGGATGTACATCGGCGCCGCCGGGTTGCCGGTAAACAGCAAATCCGGGTTTCGCACCGCGATCGGCCAAACGATGCGCAGCATGATATCAACGTCGTACTCCTCCGCCATCGCGCGATATCGCCCGATGGCGAGATATGAGTAGGGCGAGCGGAAGCTAAAAAAGAGATCGGCGTTTAGCGTCATAGGATCCCCTTTCTCAGCGGAAGAAACACTGCGTCCCCGAGTAGAGCATCGAGACCACTTCCGCATCAAAGAATCCGCCCATACGATCTCCCAACGCGAACTCTTCACCCAAGGTGCTTTCCGCGATTGTCGAAAAGCCTGTCACGCTTTCCGCCTCATCCCGCGAAGTGCCAAGCTGCACGTCGCCAATGGCTGAGATATCCGCAGTTGCAGGCATGTCGCCATCTTGGGGCAGGCGCCAGTTCCATCCGACCAACGTCCCATTCTGGAAATTGATAGTCAGACCACCGGCAAAATCGGTGAACTCCATTGCGCCAGCTCCGCATTCATCATTCTCAGCAGTGCTGGTGGCTTGACCAAGCAGACCTGTGAGCGCCGTTTCAACCTCGTTCTTACCAGCTGCAAAGTAGAATGCCTCGGGGCCAGCATTCAGCCCGGTTGCCGATAGCAGAACAGTATCGGCGACGGGGTCCGGCGAGCTTGGTCTAAGAGGCTCCTGACCAGGTGGAGGCACCGATCCGCTGTCACAAGCTGCAAGACTGAGCGCCACACAGGCCACCAAGAGGCTGCGCATCGCCATCAGCCTTTCTTCAGGTGTCGGCGACCGAGCAGCTCAGCGATCTGGACGGCGTTCAACGCCGCCCCCTTGCGAAGGTTGTCTGAAACGCACCACAGCGTGAGGCCATTGTCCACGGTCGGATCTTCGCGCACCCGGCTAATAAAGGTCGCGCTGTCGCCGGCGCTCTCGACCGGAGTGACGTAGCCTTCGTCCTCGCGTTTATCGACGAGCATGATGCCCGGAGCTTCGCGCAGAATTTCCTGAGCCTGGTGTGCCGACAGCTCGTTTTCGAACTCGATGTTTACAGCCTCGGCATGGCCGACGAATACAGGCACGCGCACGCAGGTTGCGTTGAGCTTGATCTTGGGGTCGAGAATCTTCTTGGTCTCGACCATCATCTTCCACTCTTCCTTGGTCGATCCGTCGTCAAGGAAGACATCGATGTGTGGTATCACGTTGAATGCGATCTGCTTGGTAAACTTGGCCGGCTCGACCGGATCGCCTACAAAGATCGCACGGCTCTGTTCAAACAGCTCGTCCATGCCGGCCTTGCCGGCACCTGACACCGACTGATAGGTCGACACAACGACGCGTTTGATCGTCGCGGCATCATGCAGCGGCTTCAGGGCCACAACCAGCTGCGCGGTCGAGCAATTGGGGTTCGCGATAATGTTGCGTGCTTTGTAGCCGTCAATCGCATCCGGGTTCACTTCGGGCACGATCAGTGGAACGTCCGGCTCCATCCGGTAGAGCGAGGAATTGTCGATGACGATGCAACCCGCTGCCGCAGCCTTCGGCGCGTATTCCTTTGCCGGACCGCTGCCTGCCGCGAAGAGGGCGATGTCCCAGCCAGACCAATCGAAATGTTCGATATTCCTGCATTTGAGCATTTTGCCGGTATCGCCGAATTCCACTTCGGTGCCGTGCGAACGGCCTGAGGCGACGGCGGCCACCTCATCGCAGGGAAACTCGCGCTCAGCGAGAACCTGCATCACTTCGCGTCCGACATTGCCGGTCGCCCCGACGATTGCCACCCGGTAACCCAATTCACATACTCCAAATTCGATTTTCTTTGCGCGTTTTGCGCTGCCGCGCCTAGCAAGGCTTGGCAAGAGACAAGGTGGATAAATGGATAAGCAGAGCTGGCGTGCAAGAGCGAGCTATTTCGACTTTGAGGGACATCAGATTGCCTATTGGCTCGGAGAGAATACGAATGCGAAGCCTCTGCTGCTCGTCCATGGCTTCCCAACCTGTACATGGGATTGGGTGCCGATGTGGGAGAAGCTGGGCGCACAGCACTGGCTAGTCGCTTGCGACATGCTGGGTTTTGGCCAATCGGACAAACCGCGCAACGGATACTCGATCCAGCGCCAGACCGACTTGCAAGAGGCGCTTCTGGCGCATCTGTGCGTGAACGAACTCGACGCGCTGGTGCACGATTACGGCGTATCAGTCGGTCAGGAGTTGCTCGCGCGCCAACAAGATGGTTCGGGCGTACAAGGCCTTGGCCAGATGGTGTTCCTCAATGGCGGTATCTTCCCCGATCAGCACCGCCCTCGCCCGATCCAGAAACTCGGCGTTTCACCGTTCGGCTTCGTCGTCGGGTTACTGATGAGCCGGAAAAGCTTCGGCAAAAGCTTCTCCAAGGTTTTCGGACCCGATACGCAACCGAGCGAGGCCGAGCTTGATGAATTCTGGGAGTTTATTAGCCACAAGTCCGGCAACCGGATCACGCACAAGCTACTGCACTATATTGCGGACCGTGTGACGCACAGGGCGCGTTGGGAGGCGGCCTTGGTTGGCGCGCAAGACAAGATCGGCCTGATCAACGGCGCGCTCGATCCAGTCTCCGGCCAGCATGCCTATGACAAATGGCGCGAAGTGGTGCCCGATGCGCGGCATCACCTGATCGAATCGATCGGGCACTATCCGCAGGTAGAGGCCCCTGAAGAGGTCGCCACCAAGGTGCTGGACTGGCTCGCCTAGATCACTCCGACGGGGCTACTCGGGCGGTGTCACCCCATGCGCTTCCAGAAAGCGGAAGATGGAATTCCACATATGCGGACTGATGTTCGGGCCGCTCACGCGATGGGTGTAGCCGGGGTAAAGCATCATCTCAAACGGCACATTGCCTTCTTGAAGCACACTGATCAGTTCGGACGAGTTTTCGAACACCACATTGTCATCGGCCATGCCGTGAATCAACAGCAGTGGATCGGTAATCTTGGTTGCATCCGGGATAGCGCTGGCGGTGTCGTACGCCTCTTGCACCTCTCGCGGATCACCCATGAAACGCTCGGTATAGTGGGTGTCATACAACTCCCATTTCGTCACGGGCGCCCCTGAAATGCCCGCTGCATACAGACCCGGATCTGCCTGCAACTGCTTGAGTGTCATGTAACCGCCATAGGACCAGCCATAGATCGCGATCTTGTCACCATCTACGAAATCCTGGCTCTTGAGGAATTCAGCACCAGTTTTCTGGTCGCGCACTTCAACCCCGCCCATCGCTCGGTAAAGAGGCTGCTCGAAATCGACGCCGCGATTGGCAGTCCCGCGATTGTCGAGGGCGAAGTAGATGTAGCCCTTATCGACAATCGCCTGAGCGAGCGCGCCATCCCAGCTATTGTCCACAATCTGCGGACCCGGCCCGCTATAGTGGTAATAGAACACCGGGTATCTCTTGCCTGCTTCGATTTCGGGCTTGAGCATCATGTAATGCAGCTGGGTTCCGTCTTCGGCTTCGATCGTGCCGTATTCGGGCGGCACATGGCTTAGCAGGTAGGGCGTATAAGGATGATCCTCGTCGAGGGCGTTTTCCTCGACCCATGTAATCCGCTGCCCACCGCGCGTGGCGAGATAGCTTTGCGTAGGCTGATCGAACTTGGAGCGGCTGATCAGCAGCAGCTTGCCCTGCTTATCCATCACCGCACTGTTTGTGTAGTCGCCGTCGGTCAGTTGGAACGGCTCTGCAGGCTCATTGAGGCTGGTGCGATAGATTTGCTTGGTCAGGACGTCGTCGACGCCCTGGAAGTACAGCTCTCCCTCCTGCTCATTCACGCCGACAAGCTCAATAACCGGAGACGTACCGCTGGTGAGCTGCGTCCATTCGCCATCAGCAAAGCGATAGAAGTGACCATAGCCATCGCGCTCGGACCACCATAGCAAGCTACCATCGGCGAGAAAGCGATAACTGTCCGACAGGTTGATCCAGTAATCCTCGCGCGCGGCGGTTTCGGTGAACCACACCTCGCTCTCACCAGTGGCCGGATCGATCTTAAGCATGTCGAGCACAGTCTGCTCGCGGTTCTGGCGCTGGACATACAGGAAATCGTCCGGTCCCCAGTCGACCCGCGCGATATATATGTCAGTCTCTTCGCCAAGATCGACCTTCACGCGGTTGCCGCCATCGGGGTCCATCACAAACAGCTCGACAATTGCATTATCGGAGCCGGCGACCGGATAGCGCTGGTCGAACACCTGCGTGCCGGTTGCACCAATGGCTGCGCGAGTGACGATGCCGACCGGGCTTTCGTCTGTGCGTTGCACCGCGATGCGCAAGTCGTTGGGCTCCCACCAGTAGCCGGTCAGGCGACCCATTTCTTCCTGCGCGACGAACTCCGCCTCGCCCCAGCGAATAGCATCGTCTTCCTTGGGCGTAATCGGATTTGCTTCTTCACCCACTGCCCCGACCCACAACTGGCGATCGCGCACAAAGGAGACGTAGTCCGCCTTTGCCGAAAGCTTGGGATTCAATTCGCTTTCCTCGGTGTCGGTCAGCCGAGTGATGGTCCCATCAAGCTTCGCGAAATACAGATCACCATCGAGCGGAACCAGCACGCCCGATCCGTCGCTGGACCATTGGTAGCTGATGATGCCCTTGAGGTTGCCAACACGTGCCCGCTCGCGCTGCATCTTTTCGTCTTCGGAAAGCTCGCGTCCGGTGCCGAGCTTCTCGCTGTCAACCAACATCGACCATCGCTGTGTGGTGATGTCGAAGCCCCAAAGATCGTAGCGCTCACGGTCTTCCTCGCGGTTCCGCAGCAAAGTAAGATAGCGGCCATCGGGAGAGAGTTTGGACTGGCGCGGTGCTGGCCCGTTCAGCGATGGAGAGGCAAACACTCGCTCGAACGAAAGATCGGTTTCGGTGGTCACGGCTTGGTCGTCGGCGAGAGCTGGATTGGAAACGAGTACGGCAGCTGCAGCAAGGATCGATAAGCGCATTTCAATGAAGGCCCCTTCGCACGAAAATTCGACGTCGACACCTCCCTCGCAACGCCTGCGCAGAATGGCAAGAGGCCAACGAAAAAGGGCGGCCCTGCAGGACCGCCCTTTCGAACTCACTGGCGAAAGCCATTACGCCTTGGGCGCGTTGTCCCGGCGCTCAGCGATACGAGCGCGCTTACCGGTGCGGCCACGCAGATAGTACAGCTTTGCGCGACGAACGACGCCGCGACGGACAACGGTGATGCTGTCGACGATCGGGGAGTAGATCGGGAACACACGCTCCACTCCTTCGCCAAAGCTGATTTTGCGCACGGTGAAGTTGGAGCCCATGCCGCGGTTCGAACGCGCAATCACAACGCCTTCGAAGTTCTGCACACGCTCGCGGTTGCCTTCCTTCACCTTCACGCCGACGCGCACGGTGTCGCCCGCGCGGAATTCGGGAATCTCTTTTTCGACCTTGCCGATTTCTTCGGCTTCGATTTGCTGGATCAGGTTCACTGGTCCGGTTCCTTGTCTTTTCGCCGCGCGCCAGAGGCAGACTGGACCGGATCGCCACTATAGCGTTCCCATAAGTCCGGCCTGCGTAACCGTGTAGTCTCTTCGCTTTTTGACTTTCGCCAAGCCGCGATCTTCGCATGATCCCCCGATCGCAGCACTTCGGGGATCGTGCGCCCTTCCCATTCCTGAGGTCGGGTATATTGCGGGTATTCCAACAGGCCATTTTCGAACGACTCTTCGGCCCCGCTATCGGGCGCGCCCATTACGCCGGGAAGCAGCCGAATGCAAGCGTCAAGTATGGCGAGCGCTGCCGGTTCCCCGCCCGACAGGACAATATCGGCGAGGGATACCTGTTCGATCTGAGGCCGCGCCTCGAAAAGACGCTCATCGAAGCCTTCGAAACGACCGCAAATAAGGGTAACGCCGGGACCGCTGGCGATTGCGCGAATGCGCTCTTGCGTGATGGGTCTTCCGCGCGGGGTCATGGCGAGTATCGGACGCTGATCGGCAACACTATCCACCGTAGCGCTCAGTACATCCGTCTTGAGCACCATCCCTGCCCCGCCACCAGCAGGCGTATCATCAACCGTGCGGTGCTTGTCGGTAGCGAAATCGCGCGGATTGACCGTCTCGCAAGACCAATCCTCCCGCTCGAGCGCCTTGCCCGCAAGCGAGGTGCCTAGCGGCCCGGGAAACATCTCGGGATAAAGCGTAAGGATGGTGGCGGCAAAGGTCATGGCTCAACCCACTCTCCTGCTTCGAGTATTTTTGCAATGTGTCTAAGCTCTAGTCGCTCAAATTTGGTCGGATATTCAAAACTTCCGCGAAAAGGCCAAGTTGCCAACTGCCATATCAAAATGACCGGAAAGAGAGCCGACAGACCTTCGTTAGTCTGGGCAAACCTTTGCCAAGGCCACGTCCAAACCCAGTCACCATAACGGTTTTCCAAATTCTCGATGAAATAATCGACGTCATCGCCCGAAATCCGAAGGTCTTGCTCGAATGCGGAGTAAGGCTCAGCCCACGTCAGTCCGTGGCATTCCCGTGCGATCCACATGACATAGGCCAAGTGTCCATCGCAGTCGGGCGGCGGCGCGTCAGGAGTTGAAGACAACCCCATCCTTCGCCCTCATATCTACGCTAAGCTCAAAGACATCAGGCCGCGAATAGTGTCCGTCGGTATCGAGGCTCGCCAGCCCTTGCCCGATCTCGCTCAGGTCCAGTTCGGCGTGGAGGATTTCCTCACCCTCCCCCGCTTGTGCAACCACCCCCGCGTCGGGAGCTGCGATCATTGAGCCGCCTCGGTTGAGAACATCGCCCTCAATGGCTTCGAACAACTCTTCAGCTTCAGCTGAGCCGCCGACATTCTCCAGACCCTCGACCAGGTCCGCTTTCGCCTGCACCAGCCCAGCAGCCAGCACAAAGCACCGTCCCTCCATCGCGTAGTGCCGCGAGGCGAGCGCATATTCTTCGCGCACGGTCGGCCACGCCGCCACATGCACACTTTCGCCGAGATTGTGCATCGCCGCTCGGGCGAGCGGCATCCAGTGCTCCCAGCATATGAGGTTGCCCGCCCGGCCCCATTCGGCCTCGTGCACGCCCAGCGTCGAGCCATCGCCGCGCATCCAAATCAGGCGCTCGCCATGCGTCGGAACGAGTTTTCGGTGATCGAGCGGCGCTTCGCCGGGGCGGAACAACAATTGATTGTTGTAGAGGCTCTGCCGCACCCGCTCATGCGCGCCAATGGAGATCAGCGCATCGCTTTCATCGCACAGCTCTTGCAACGGAAGCAGCCGCTCGTCATTCGGGACGATCGCGTTTTCGAGCATGATTTGGTGGCACGCCTTGGTCCCAGGATGGTCCCACAGCGCGGCACCGGGCGACTCATCAAGCCATAACGGATAACCGCCAAGGAAAGTCTCGCCGAAAGCAACGAACTTCGCCCCGCCTTCGATGGCTTCGCGTGCCAGACGCGTCGCTTTCTGGATACCGCCAGCAAAATCGAGCGGGATCGGAGCAGCTTGGCAGATGGCGACAGGGAGTTTGCTCATTTGAAGGTATCCGCATTGAAACGGGTGAGTTTGTCGAGGCGCCGTGTTGCGAAATGCGAAACCGGATATCCGATCATCGCGAAGAGCAGCAACAGGATGATGAAGATCCCCAGAATGCCCTCGATCCCACCTTGGTCGGCCAAGAACACAAAGGCGGAAACGGGTAATAGAACCAAACCTGGCCCCAGGAGAGCGGCCATGAACGTCCGGGTACTGGTGTCGGCCTTTTTCATGAAAAAGCGCATCAACAACACTGCGCCGAGCGTCGCCATCGTCATGACGAGGGCCAATGCGAAGATCGTGGTTCCGGCTTCAACCATGCGTTTCAGCCTTCTGCGAAATCAACCGCGATCACAAGCGTTTCTCCGTCCCAGCCCGACACCGCTTGCTTGATGATCGGCACCATAAAGGTCTTCATACCTTTCGCAGGGACCGGATCGCGCCTGATTTCAATAATGTCGGTTGCACCGAAATTCTCGACTGCGATCACGCTGCCAACGCGCTGCCCTGCATCTGTTTCCACCGTCAAGCCGATAAGGTCGGCATGGTAATATTCGCCCTCTTCGAGCGATGGCAGCGTATCGCGAGAGATGGTAAGCACCGTACCGCGAAGCTTCTCCGCAGCGTTGCGATCGCCGCTTTCGGCAAAGCGCGCGACTGCTCCACCTTTATTGTCAGAGCGGATTTTCGTTAGCGTCAACGTACCGTCATTGAAGCTTTTGTGCTGAGATAGCGCCGCCACACCCTCACCGAACAATTTGAGGCGAACTTCGCCTGCCACGCCATGCGCGCCTGCGATGGCGGCTAGTTCGATGGTGTGGCGACTCATTTACCCCTCTCGCATGCGAGAGGGGTTTGCGGTGGGCGAGGCTGGGCACGAAGTTCGGATACGCGTCCACCCCCTGACCCTCCCGCATGCGGGAGGGGAGCCATGAGCCTAACCCTCAGCCTTGTCTTCGGCAGCCTCTTCCGCAGGAGCTTCCTCTGCCGGAGCCTCTTCGGCAGGCGCTTCTTCAGCCGCTGGCTCTTCTGCCGGCGCTTCGGCTGCGACCTTGGCTTCTTCCTCAGCAGCTTTCTTGGCTTCTTCGGTTTCCTTCAGCTTCTCGGCCTTCTCCTCAGCGCGTTCCTTGGCTTTCTCGCCCGGCTCGGCCTTGTTCGGATTGTTGCGCGCTTTACGCTCCATAATACCTGCCGCGTCGAGGAAACGCAGAACACGGTCAGACGGCTGGGCGCCAACACCAAGCCAGTAACGTGCGCGGTCTTCGTTCAACTTCACGCGGTTCTCGTCATCCTTGGCGAGCAGCGGATTGTAGACGCCGATCTGCTCCAGATACTTGCCGTCGCGCGGAGCGCGGTTGTCGGCTGCAACGATGCGATAATATGGGCGCTTCTTTGCGCCACCGCGCGAAAGCCTGAGTGCAATTGCCATGAGTTAATACCTTTCGAGTGTAATATTCTGAAATATGATTATTCTTTGGTCTATTTCTTTTGCTTTGGTCCGCCGAGGCCAGGGAGACTGGGAGGCATGCCAACAGGCCCACCCGGCCCACCAAGGCCTGGCAAGCCGCCTGCGCCTGGTCCACCAGGACCGCCCATTCCGGGCATTCCCATTCCTTGGCCGCCGCCGCCAAACATCGACGCAAGACCCTTAAGACCGCCCATCTTCTTGATCTGCTTCATCGCCCGCGACATCTCCTGATGCATCTTCAAGAGCTTGTTGACGCGCTGGACGTCAGTGCCACTGCCCGCCGCAACGCGTTTCTTGCGCTTGGCGTTCATCAAAGCGGGGTTGGCGCGCTCTTTCGCGGTCATCGACCCGATGATCGCGTCCATATGGAGCAATACCTTGTCGTCCATATCGGCCGCCGCCATCGCTGCCTTGGCCTTCTTCATGCCCGGCATCATGCCAGCCAGCATTCCAAGGCCACCCATGTTCTGCATCTGCTTCAATTGCATACGCAGGTCGTTCAGGTCGAACTTGCCCTTCTCGAAATTGCGGGCGAGTTCTTCGGCCTCTTCTTCCTTTATCGTCGCCGCCGCCCTTTCGACAAGGCTGACGACATCGCCCATACCAAGTATGCGGTCGGCGACTGAGCCTGGGCGGAAGGTCTCGATCGCGTCGAGCTTTTCGCCGGTACCTGCAAACTTGATCGGCTTGCCGGTGACTGCCCGCATCGAAAGCGCCGCCCCGCCGCGTGCATCGCCATCCATCCGGGTGAGAACCACACCGGTGAGCGGCACTTCGCCGGAGAAGCTCTGCGCGACGTTCACCGCGTCCTGACCGGTCAGGGAATCGACTACGAGCAGCACTTCGGTTGGCGCAGAAACGCTGGAAACAGCCTTCATTTCAGCCATCAGCGCTTCGTCGACATGCAAGCGACCTGCGGTATCGAGCAGCAGTACATCGAAGTTCTGCAACCGTGCAGCTTCCATCGCGCGCCGCGCAATGTCGACTGGCTGTTGGCCCGCGATGATCGGCAAGGTCGCCACATCGACCTGATCACCCAGCACCGCGAGCTGTTCCTGAGCGGCCGGGCGATTGACGTCGAGCGAGGCCATCATGGCCTTCTTTCCGTGCTTCTCACGGATCAGCTTACTGAGCTTGGCGGTTGTGGTTGTCTTGCCCGAGCCCTGAAGGCCGACCATCATGATCACAACCGGCGGCTTGGCCTCGAGGATCAGCCCCTCGACATCGTGCCCACCCAGCGTCTCGACCAACTCGTCATGGACGATCTTGACGACCTGCTGGCCTGGCGTAACCGATTTGAGCACATCTTGTCCGACAGCTTTCTCGGTAACGGAATCGATGAAGCGGCGAGCGACGGGCAGCGCAACATCCGCTTCGAGCAGAGCAATCCGCACCTCGCGCATTGCGTCGCGAACGTCTTGCTCCTTGAGCGCGCCTCGGCCCTTGAGCCTGTCAAAGACGCCGCCAAGGCGGTCGGACAGATTGTCAAACATCGTCTTCAACTCCTAAAATCAGACAAAAGCCTGATAAACGCGAAAAGCGCCGGCGGACGAAACCTCGTCGGCCAGCGCGCGGAATTCCTCGACAGAAGTCCGACTTGTGTCTGTTTGACTGGTGGAGCCTAGCGGGATCGAACCGCTGACCTCAACACTGCCAGTGTTGCGCTCTCCCAGCTGAGCTAAGGCCCCATAACAGTCAATTTGCGGGCGACACACGTCGTACTGCCCGCGGGAAGCGCCCATTATAAGCGACACTTCCCATTTGCAACAGCAAAATCAGCTATCGTCTTCGTTATCGTCGTCGCCCTTACCCTTGGTTACGCCGAGATCGTCATCACCGCCAAGGTCAACATCATTATCCGGCGAATCCTCTTCGTCGTCGATGTTCTCGATGTCCTTCAATTCGTCATCAGTATCTTCGTCACCAGACAGATCGCTGTCCGCCTCGCCATCTTTTTTCTTATCTTCAGTGTCGAGTGGGATTGGCTGCTTCGACTTGAGCACCGGCTCTGGGTACCACTGATGGCCGTTTGGGCTTGTAACGGGGTTATCATTGCCGAGGTCATAAAAGCGTTCGCCGGTCTGCGGACAGGTTCGCTTTGTTCCCCATTCTGGCTTTGGCATTGAGTGTGTCCTTACTGTCTCTATGAGTGCGGAGATTGCGGTTCAACGATGGGGTGAGCAAGCTCAAGAATCAACAGCGTTGACCGCGAAGCCGGGGCGCCTTGCCAGACGCAAGTGGCGCTGTCAAAGACCGCCGCTGAAATGGCCAAGCACACCTTTACCTCTTCAAAAGCGTTGAACGGGCGACTGCGGGTTCCCGGCGACAAGTCGATCAGCCACCGCGCGCTGATGTTCTCTTCCTTGGCTGTGGGCGAAAGCACCATTGAAGGGCTGTTGGAAGGCGAAGATGTTCTCGCCACCGCAGCGGCCATGCGTCAGTTGGGCGCAGACATCATACGTGAAGATGACGGCGTATGGCATGTCCACGGCGTGGGATTGGGGGGCCTTCTTGAGCCCGCACAAGCGCTCGACATGGGTAATTCGGGCACCTCCACCCGGCTCTTGATGGGCCTGCTTGCCAGTCACGGTTTCAGCGCGACTTTCACAGGCGATTCGAGCCTCTCGGGTCGTCCAATGAACCGCATTATAGAACCGTTGAGCCAAATGGGCGCGACTTTCGAAGCATCTAGTGGAGGTACCCTGCCGCTGATGCTGCGCGGCGCCTTGCCTGCCGTTCCAATTCGGTATCGCCTTCCGGTCGCCAGTGCGCAGGTGAAGAGCGCAATATTGCTTGCGGGCCTCAACACGCCCGGCATCACTACGGTGATCGAACCAGTCGCCACCCGCGACCATACCGAGCGGATGCTTCGCGGCTTTGGCGCAATGCTCAATATCGACGAAGAGGATGGAGCGCGCGTCATCTCCGTCTATGGCGAGGCCGACCTTAATCCACAGCGCGTCACCGTCCCCGGCGATCCCTCATCGGCCGCCTTTTTCATCGTCGCAGCCCTGATCGTGCCCGGCAGCGATCTCGTGATCGAGAATGTCGGACTGAACTCGACTCGCGCGGGCCTGATTGAAGCCCTGCGCGCAATGGGTGGAACCATCGAAGAGCTGAGCCAGCGCGAAGTGGGCGGCGAGCCTGTCGCGGATCTACGAGTGTCGCATTCGGCTCTTTATGGGGCAGAAATCGACCCAGCCCTTGTCCCTAGCATGATTGACGAATTCCCTGTGTTGTTTGTGGCCGCTGCGCTGGCCGAGGGAACTACGGTCACCACCGGCCTTGAAGAATTGCGTGTGAAGGAATCGGATCGTCTAGCGACCATGGCAGCCGCTCTCACTCTCGCCGGAGCGCGGGTCGAGGAGCACGAAGACGGCCTGACAATCCACGGCACTGGCGGTGAGCCACTACAGGGAACCCCCGAAGGCGCGAGTGTTGAAACGAAGCTCGATCACCGCATTGCGATGGCGATGGCAGTTGGAGGTCTGGCAAGCAGAGATGGCGTGAGTGTTGATGATGTTTCGCCGATTGCGACGAGCTTTCCGACCTTTGTCGAGCTTATGGAGGATGCCGCATCGTGAACACCCCGCTCGACATCTACAGTTTCATCGGCTTTCTAGGCACCGCCTGCGTTATCGGAGCATACGCCTACCTTACGTGGCAGGACGAACCCAACCCATGCATCCTCCACGGCACGAACCTGACAGGTGCCGCGCTGCTTACGGTTTCGCTTGTGGTACACACCAATTGGCCGAGCCTCGTACTAGAAGGGTTCTGGGCGGCGATTGCGATTGCCGGGCTGGTAAAGGCAATGCGCAGGCCGCCGGAAAGCGAACCGGTCGAACCGTGATCCGCCGCCGCATCCTGGCCGCTCTCGTCCTAATCGGCTTTGCCGTCGGGTCAGCCCTGTTCTGGAATGGCGGTGAAGTGAATTGGATGACACTCGGCTTGAACCTCGCCACAGCGGGGGCGGGTTTCGTCTATCTGCACATGCGGTGGCGCAAGCTGGAAAAGCGTGCGCTAACGCCCAAGAAGGCAAAGGATATCTTCTCCTAGACCAGGCGAGCTCAGCACCTACCGCGAGTCGACCCGATCAGCTCGACCTGCGTCTCTGCACCTCTCTGCCAGGTCAGTTTGCTGCTTCGCTCGTCGCCTTCGATCAAGGTAAAGACAAGAGACTTTTTGCCTTGCGATGCTGTAACCGAACATAGGCGGATGTCGCGTGGCGGAAGGTCAGAGTTCACAGTGGACTGGTTCCAGAGTGTGACATCCCACCCAGCTGCCATCAGTTGCTTGGCAAAACCCGCCTGAATAGCGGCAACCGGGCCATTCAGCGCCACCATGGCGAGCCCGGATTCGGGATAGCCCGGGGCCGCCTCGTAGTATGATTGCGTTGTCAATTCGGCACCTTCGGGGTCAGGTATCCATTCGAGCCAATGCGCTTTCGGTCCGCTTTCCGACCACTGCATCACGCCATCATCATGAACGATACCGACACGTGCGGCACCAAAACTCATGTCCCACACTATCCAGAAATAGGGTGTGTTGACGGCCACGACACCGAAAAGGGCGAGCAGGATCAGGAAGTGCCTCATGGCCGAAGTTGTAGCGTGCAAGGTTAGTTATCGAGTTAATATGCTTGCCGCTTGCGATTTGGCTGCAACTGGCTAACCGAACTCCATGATTATCGCTGTTGATGGACCCACCGCCTCTGGCAAAGGCACGATCGCTAAGCAGCTTGCTGAGCATCTGGGCCTCCCTTGCCTTGATACCGGCCTGTTGTACCGAGCGGTGGGTTGGCAGGTTTCTACCAATGGAGGCAATCACGATAGCGAGGCTGATGCAGTCTTAGCCTGCGCTTTTCCCGATGAGCTGCTCGACAATCCCGACCTCCGCAGCGAGGAGGTCGGTGGCTTGGCAAGCCGAGTGTCGATTCATCCAGGGGTGCGCAAGGCGCTATTCGACCGGCAGCGTACTTTTGCCGAACAAACGGGCGGCGCCGTGTTGGACGGTCGCGATATCGGCACGGTCATCGCGCCGGATGCCGATGTGAAGCTGTTTATTACTGCGAGCGTGCAGGAACGCGCGCGGCGGCGTTGGCTGGAAATGACCGGTCGCGAGATCGAGATACCGCTCTCCGAAATCGAAAAAGACGTGGTTGCGCGCGATGCTCGCGATATCAACCGCAAGGATGCACCGCTGAAGGCCGCTCCCGATGCGATGGTTATCGACACCACTGCGTTCGACAAGAATCAGGCGTTCGAAGCGGTGCTGGAAGTCGTGCAGCAACACCTGGCCCAAAGGCCCTAAAACCCTTGCATTCCGCGGCGTCTTGCACTAGGCGCGCGCCCGTTCTCGCAATCATTTTCGGTTGAAGGAACCTTCGCGGTGGCATTCGGCCCCTCGGAGACGTCGGCCTCTTGCCCTGCCAGCCGTCGCAATAGTGCGTCGGAGGCGGTTTAAGACCCCGGAAAAACCGGTGGCCGGTAGCAAAACGAAAACAGGAATTTTTCCTCTATGGCGACTTCGCCCAACCCTACGCGCGACGATTTCGAAGCGCTCCTCAACGAACAACTCGGTGGTGCCGGTAACGGCGGCTTTGAAGGCCGCGTCGTAAAGGGCACCGTGACCGCGATCGAAGCCGGGATGGCTGTGATCGACGTTGGCCTCAAATCCGAAGGCCGCATCAACCTCAAGGAATTTGCCCGCGGCGACGACGAGCACGGCCTCACTGTCGGGGCGGAAGTTGAAGTTTATGTCGACCGTGTTGAAAACGCCGACGGCGAAGCAATGCTCAGTCGCGACCGTGCTCGCCGCGAAGCTGCGTGGGACAAGCTCGAGAACGAATTTGGCGAAGGCAAGCGCGTCGAGGGCCGTATCTTCGGTCGGGTCAAGGGCGGCTTCACTGTCGATCTCGATGGCGCCGTAGCCTTCCTTCCCGGCTCACAGGTCGATATCCGTCCTGTGCGCGATGTTACTCCGCTGATGGAAGTGCCGCAGCCGTTCCAGATTCTCAAGATGGATCGCCGCCGCGGTAACATCGTGGTTTCGCGCCGCGCCGTTCTGGAAGAGACCCGCGCAGAACAGCGCAGCGAACTGATCGACAAGCTGGCCGAAGGTGAGGTCATCGAAGGCGTTGTGAAGAACATCACCGATTACGGTGCGTTTGTTGACCTCGGCGGCATTGACGGCCTGCTGCATGTCACCGACATGAGCTACAAGCGGGTCAACCACCCGAGCGAGATCATCGAGATCGGCCAGACTGTCACCGTACAGATCGTCCGCATCAACTCGGAAACGCAGCGCATCAGCCTCGGCATGAAACAGCTCGAAAGCGATCCATGGGATGGCGTGGCGGCGAAGTACCCGATGGGCGCGAAGCTTCAGGGCACTGTTACCAACATCACCGAATACGGCGCATTCGTCGAACTGGAGCCTGGCATTGAAGGCCTGGTCCACGTTTCGGAAATGAGCTGGACCAAAAAGAACGTCCACCCCGGCAAGATCGTTTCGACTTCACAGGAAGTTGACGTTCTGGTTCTGGAAGTCGACAGCGAGAAGCGTCGCATTTCGCTCGGTCTCAAGCAGGCTCAGCGCAATCCGTGGGAAGAGTTCGCCGACAAGCATCCGGTGGGCGCCGAAGTTACCGGCGAAGTCAAGAACGCCACCGAATTCGGCCTGTTCATTGGTCTGGATGGCGATGTCGACGGCATGGTCCACATGTCAGATATCGCATGGGGTATCTCGGGCGAGGACGCGCTGGCGCTCCACCGCAAGGGGGAAGAGGTCAAAGCTGTCGTTCTCGACGTCGATGTCGAAAAGGAGCGCATCAGCCTCGGTATGAAGCAGCTCGAAAAGGGCGCTCCAACCGAAGCAGGCGCGGCAGCAGCCGGCTCGCTCCGCAAGAACCAGACGGTTACTGTCACGGTTCTCGAGGTCCGCGATGGCGGCCTCGAAGTGCAGGTTGGTGACGATGGCGCAACCGGCTTCATCAAGCGTTCGGATCTCGGCCGCGATCGCGATGAGCAACGTCCTGACCGTTTCCAGGTCGGCAGCAAGTTCGACGCCATGGTTATCGGTTTCGACCGTTCAAAAAAGCCGAACTTCTCGATCAAAGCGCGTCAGATCGCCGAAGAGAAGGAAGCGGTGCAACAGTTCGGTTCGTCCGACAGCGGAGCATCGCTCGGCGACATCCTGGGCGAAGCGTTGAAGAAGTCGGACGACTGATCCAGTCGCCACTATTGGCTAGCGAAGGGCCCGCTTGCAGCAATGCAGGCGGGCCTTTCTTCCTTTAGCGCTATGCCCTACATTCCATAGCATGGACGCGGTGTGCCAATGCGGAAAAATCTCGGCACGGATTTCGGGCCTCGGCACTGGAGTGATGTGCCATTATAAAGCGTGCCAGCGGCGCTCTGGTTCACCGTTCGGGATGACGGTTTACTCTGAGGCGAGCGCAGTGGAGTTGACTGGGGATGCCACCGAGTACGCTCGCACAGCGGACAACGGTGATGATGTTGCCCACGGTTTCTGTACAGTTTGCATCACATCGTTCGACCTGCGCAATACAAAGCATCCTGGAGAGATTGGGATTGCGGTTGGAGTGCTTGACGAACCAACCTCCGGCGCCCCAGTCCGGTCTGCATTCGAGGAAGACCGGCACAGCTGGATAACCGTTCCCCAATCAACTCAGAGCTTTCCCTGCGGAAGGAATGGATAATGCTAACGGTCCACCAGTTCCCCTGCCTGTCAGACAATTACGGATTCTTGCTCCACAACTCGGTGACGGATGAAACCGCAGCGATCGATACGCCGGACGCGAAGGAGTACCTTTCGCAGGCTGAAGCGAAAGGTTGGACCATCACCCATATCTGGAACACGCACTGGCATCCTGATCATGCGGGCGGGAATGCAGAGATTGTCGAGGCGACCGGCGCCCGCGTGCTAGCCCCCAAAGAGGTCGAGAAGATATCAAAGATCGACCGCGTTGTTAGCCATGGCGAGAGCGTGAACCTGGGCGAACACCGTGCAGATGTTATCGACGTTTCGGGTCACACCAACGGTCATATCGCTTATCATATCGTTGAAGAAGGTATGGCATTCGTCGGCGACTCCGTCTTCGCACTCGGATGCGGACGGATGTTCGAAGGCAAGCCCAAGCAATTCTGGACCAGCCTTGAGCGGATCAAGCGCATGTCCACCGCAACCACGCTCTATTGCGCGCATGAATATACAGAGGCGAATGCGAAATTTGCACTCCATGCCGACCCGGATAACGCTGCCTTGCAGGACTACGTCGCCGAAATCAAAGCGAAGCGCGAGCGCAACGAACCGACCGTCCCGACCATACTCAAACGCGAATTGGAGACCAACCCGTTCCTGCGGGCCGACGATCCGGCGATGATGGCGAAATGGGGCGGTAGCGAACCCCACGAAACCTTCGCCGCCCTGCGCGCTGCCAAGGACAATTTCTAAGGTGACGATCGCATCGGCTGCCGAAGGCTCCGCGCTTGCGAGAGCCACTGCTCGTGCAATGGTGAACGGCGACCCGGAGGAGCGAGCGGGCCCTACTCCGATGGTTACTCTCGAGAAGTTCTTCAAAGGCAATGACGAGATTAGATCGATTGGCTGCAACCTCGATCACGACCCTCAACCTGCAGATTTATACAACCTCTTGATGCCTATGTGGGATCGCAGCGAGGTGAGCGACATACGAATCCAGATCACCTGCATGGATGATCCCGGAGAGCAATGGCCTTTCAGCGACACAATCTGGATCATGACCTCGACCAGCTCCGAGATGGTGGCCTTCTGGCTTCCAGCGGAGCTGTCGCGTGATGAAACATGGGCCGGATGGATCGAGTGTGAGCGTGACGAACCTTTGACGATCACCGAAGGTCACTCCAATACTGCTTGTCGGTACGACTAAAATGCAGGCGCTCGAAGTGACGCAACTTTCCTGCGACCTATCGGGCACTCAGCTGGTCGAAGCGCCTGCGCCCACGCGCGCGCAGGGCGAAGTACTGGTGCAGGTTCACGCGGCCTCGCTCAACTTTCCTGATCTGCTGATGACGCGCGGTGAGTATCAGTTCAAACCCGACGTTCCGTTTACGAGCGGGCTGGAGATGGCGGGTGAAGTGATCGATGCGGATGCAACAAGCGGCTTTGCACCAGGCGACCGCGTCATGGGCGGTAACAAAACCGGAGCCTTTGCTGAGTTCGCTAGCGTGCCCACGCGCGGGTTATCGCGCGTTCCAGAGGGCGTGAGCTTTGCAAGCGCCGCCGCCATGGGGGCTGCATATTCGACTGCCTACACCGGCCTTGTCGAGCTGTGTGGGCTGTCAGCCGGTCAATGGTTGCTGGTGCACGGCGCAAGTGGCGGAGTCGGTCTCGCAGCGGTTGACCTCGCCAAGGCGATGGGTGCGAAAGTGATCGCTGCAACTGGAATCGAAGCAAAGCGCGAGCGCATCGCACAGCTCTACCAACCCGATGCAGTTATCCTCAGCGAAGGACGTTTCCGCGACAAGGTCTCCGAGATCGCAGGCGATGCATTGTGCGACATCGTATTCGATCCGGTCGGTGGAGACGTGTTCGACGAATCGACTCGCTGCGTGGCCTTTGCCGGAAAGCTGGTCGTCGTGGGTTTCACCAGTGGTCGCATCGCCGACGTCGCGACCAACATTCCGCTCATCAAGGGTTTTTCGGTCGTGGGCCTGCGCGCGGGCGAGTATGCGCGGCGCTTCCCCAAACGCGGGGCCGCTATCAACGCCGAGATCGCAAGACTGGCCGAAGCCGGACAGATCACGCCTGCCATCGACCGCGTGCTGCCGCTCTCGCGCTGGCAGGAAGGCTTTCAAGCTATGGCGAACCGGGAATTGGTTGGCAAAGTGGTGTTCGAACCAGGCGCCTGAAGTCCTGAAAAGCGGAAACACGATTTGCCGCGTCATCGTCCGCGCTGGACTGGCGCGTGTGCAGTAGATCGAACCATAAGACCAAACCCAAGAGAGAAAGTCGGCCCACGCCTTGTCGCAGGACCGCCCTTACCCCCTCCAAACTGGATATGCGCTAAAGCGAGGCGATCACCTCATCAGCGAGCGATTTGTCAGCTTCGCTGTCGTGGCGTTCTGCGATCAAAGTGCGCGAGGCAGCGGCAGCAGCTTCGACAGCGCTGGTGCGTACTTGTTCAACCGCATCGCGCTCTGCAGCGGCAATCTTGTCTTCGGCCATTCGCTGACGGCGCGCGACCATTGCTTCGCCATCGGATTCAGCCTTGGCCAGAATCGCGTCGGCTTCGCGCGAGGCCCCTTCCATCATCGCTTCGGCGTCCTTTTCAGCGCTGGCGATCTTGGCAGCGTATTCGTCACGCAGCTTTTCGGCCTCGGCGCGTAGCGATTTCGCTTCGTCGAGCTGCTGCTTGATCTCTGCTATCTTGGCGTCGAGCCCGCCGGTTATGATGGCGGGAACCTTCTTCCACAGGAACACCGCGATAAGCACCAGCATCGCCAGTGATACCCACTGATAGTCCTGGACACCGAATGCCGACGGTGCGGCGACCTTCGTTTCACCGGCAGCAGCAGCGAGGATTGTGAGCATATCAGGCATCGGTCATCGCTTTCTTGACCGCAGAGCGGGCCGCGCGCTTGTCGACTTTGGTACCAGTGAGGCGCGAGACAATGTCCTGCGTTGCCTCTGCTGCCACCGTTTCAACTTCGGCCATTGCGTTGGTTCGAGCTGCTGCGATTTGCGCCTCGGCATCGGCGAGCTTCGCATCGAGCCTCACCTGTGCTTTGGCGAGCTTCTCTTCGGTGCTGGTAGCTGCCTTCGTCTTGGCCTCGGCAATTACACCCTGTGCCGCAGCGCGATTTTCATTCTCGCGCTCGCGCCATGCCTGTTCCTGATCGTCCGCCGCATCACGGGCAGCCTGCGCCGCCGCGAGGTCACCGGCGATCTGCTTGTCGCGCAGTTCGACCGTGCCCATTACCTTGGGCACCATGCCCCGTCCGATGAGGAAAAAGGTGATGCCGAAGAAAACCAGCAACCAGAAAATCTGGCTGGAATAAGTGTCGGCTAATTGGGCAATCTGAGGCATGGACCGGGTCCGAAGCTAGCTATTCATAATGGGAATGCGGGAGCCGACAGCGCTGCCGTCTGCCCCCGACATTCAAGTTCTTTAGGCGACGAAGATCAGGATCATCGCGACGACGAATGCCAGCAGGCCGAGAAGCTCAGCTGCGGCAAAGCCGATGAACAGACGGCCTTGTTGACCGTCGGCAGCGCCAGGATTGCGCAGCGCGCTTTCGAGGAACGAACCGAAGACGTTACCCACGCCGATCGCGGCCATACCGGCACCGATCGCTGCGAGACCTGCGCCGACGAGCTTGGCTGCTTCTGCTTCCATTATAAAACTCCTTGAAAAATCAAAACTGTTGAAAAGGAAAGGTGTGAAACCGAATGAACTGGAGAGTCAGTGAAGGTGCTCTGCGTCGTTGATATAAAGGGACGTGAGCAATGCAAAAACATAGGCTTGGATGCCTGCGACCAGGATCTCCAGCGCGCTTATTGCGACCATCAGCGTGAAGCTTGGAATGGCAACAATCAGGCTGGTGCCGATGCCATAATTAAACCCATCAATAACGAAGCTTGACAGGACCTTGAGCAGAACGTGACCGGCCATCATGGCGACGAACAACCGCAGCGCGAGACTGAAAGGCCGGATCATGAAAGAGAAGAACTCGATCAGCGCAATCGCGGGCACCATCGGTGCGGGCGTGCCATGCGGAACGAAAAGTGTGAAAAACTTGATCCCGTGCTTCCAGAAACCAACAATCAGCACAATCGAGAAACTGATCACGGCGAGCACGCCGGTGACGGTGAAATGGCTGGTGAAGGTGAATGGGTGAAGGCCCAGGACACCAATCGGCATCAGGCCAAGCAGGTTGGCGAACAGGATGAACATGAAGAGACTGAATATGTAGGGCACATATTTGCGCCCTTCCTTGCCGACATTCGCTTCGAGCATGTCGTCGATAAAGCCAGTGAAGCTTTCGACCGCCATTTGCCAGCGCCCGGGTACAAGCTCACGCTTCATGCCGCCAAAGACAAACGCCCACAACAGCACGACCGTAACGGCCATCCACAGCGCGGAATTGGTGAATGCGATGTTGAAGCCAGCAATTTCCCAGCCTTCCGAGCCGAACAACGGCTCGATCTGGAACTGCTTCATCGGATCGACTTTGCCTTCTTCGGCTGCCACGTGGTCGGTCCCTGATACCTAGAATTGTGAACCGCGCCCCGGAAACGGACCTATTCCGGGTCCTCAGGACGCGTGTTCGATGCACGGATAATGTTCCTGAAGGCTACGCCAATTCCGAGGAATAGACCAACCAACAGACCCCAGGGCGAAGTTCCGACAATGGCATCAAATGCCACGCCAATCACCAAGCCTCCAAAAATCCCACCAAGCAAATCCGCCAGTACCCGGTTGCCGCTGCGATAGTTCGCATCGACGCCCTGTACCTTTGGCCGGTTGCGCTCATCTTCGCGCTCGCGTGCAGCCTTGAGCCGCTCTTCGAGCGCGTCGATCCGCGCATCCTCGGCGATGGGTTCCCGTGCGGGCTTCTCGTCGCTCATGCCAGCCTCCTTCGGAATGGATTGTAAGGCACGCGCGATTGATGTGCCCGCCGAGGGCGCGGACCCCTTAGAAGGGGGGCAAACTCAAGTCAACTGTGCGGGGTGTGCAATAACTGCATCGCGCGTTGTTTTGGCTGGGTGTGTTTTTGTTCGCGCACTCCATTCGGGGGCGCGAAGAAGATCAGGGACACCTTTGATCGCGTTCCGGAGCCGCGCTTGTGCGGGTTTTCCACGATCCATCGGGGGCCTGGTACTTCTCACCCGAAACCGTCCGCATGATCGCCTGACACCCTGCCGTAAGCGCATAGGCTTCCAGCGTTGCGTTGTTCTCTTGCGCCTTGCGAGCATAGACGGCGCGACGTTTGATATTGATGTCGTCGACCATCCTTTGCAGCGTAGGTGTCGCGCTGCCGACTATCCCGAGATACCCGTCAGCCTGTTCGCCTACCGTTCCAGCAGCGCGCGCTGCGGCATAGGCCGGATCGCGCTGTGCCTGCGCCGGTGCAACCACGACGCCCAATGCGGCCACAGCAGCGGCTCCGGCGATCATATATTTGCGCATGCTCATCGTCGTTCTTCCCTTCTCGTCCGATGACAAGTTCCGCAGATCAAAAGATATCTGCATTCTCGTCGATCGTATTGGCCGCGTCCTCTGCGAGCCGATAAATCACTTCTTGCCGGATATTTATGTTGAGCTCGATCACGATCGGCTCCTCCGGCGCTGCAACATTGATGCAACCTGTAAGCATCACCATTGCCCCGCCGACTACAATTCCGGCCTTTGGCACCGTGTTCCGCACTCGCTCCCCTATGCGATCTTGCGATTGGATTGTGGCAGTGAGTGGGACATGGGTCAATTTGCGCCTTATCATGGCAGTTCCTCGCTTTCGGGAGGTTGAACGGGCGGTTCATCAGGCCGCCTGAAGGATTCTTGTGTTTCGGGTTCGGTGTCGTCACGCGGGATTGTGGGGCCTGCCGGATTGAACGGAACAAGCTGGCCGGATTCGACATCGAACAACCCGCGATCGACCGGATTGCCCAGATACTCGGCATCGAAGAACGAACGCACGACCGTTGCCAGCTCGAAGAAATTTTCCGAACGCACATTGATATTGAACCGGATTGGTAGTGCAGCAAGTCGCCGAGTGATAAAGTTGCTCGTCGCGCCCTCACCTTGGCTGATCCCATCGAATTTCAGGCGAGTGATGATCTCACCGGCAAGATTGCCGTTCAGTTCGATACTCATCTGAGAGTAATCAAGCGATCGCAGCGCATTAAAAGCGTAGTTGGAGATGGTGCCGAGATCTTCATAGGTCAGTTCACCGACATATGCGACATTGCCACCCGGAGGACGCGAGATCAGCATTCCGCCGACGATTCGCCCATTCCCATCCGAATCGAAAACAATCGGCACGGTCCCGTCAAAAGTGCCGCTTGCGCCGATATTGGTAAGCTCCATCTGCGCGACAAAGGTGGCAGCATCCAGCCCGACAAGCTCGAAGACATAGTTTGTGCTGCCTGATGAACCATACTGGATGGTCACCGGACGCACGATCAACTCACCACCCATGAACGGCCAACGGCCATCCTCGATAGTGAATATCTCGCCATCAGTCAGCTGGTAGGCGATCTCACCGCTGATCACTTCAATACCCGGATTGACTGATCCGATGTTGAGCACCTGCCCGGGGGCAGTCGTCAAGGAGATAAGGTCGGTGAACTCGATCTCACCGCTGACCCCGCTGACTGGGCCGAACGCGGCAGCGATATCGAGATCAGCCGTGCGGAATGTCCCTCCGCTTGTAATGGTATCGGCGGTCCATTCGACAGCTCCCTCTCCAGAGACAATCCCGGAAGTATCGGCGATCACGCCTGTAGCGAGGTATGTGAGCTGATCGGGCTGGAGAAGGTCGTCGAACAACACCCCTGGCACATCTATTTCCGCTTTCCCCACGCTGCTTGCAAGATTATGCTTGATGGAAACAGTGGTAACCAGTCGATCGGAGACCGGCTCGCGCAGATCGGCAGTGGCGGTGAGCGAATTGGTCGCGAGCTGCATGCTGGCATCGCGCGCGAAGAGTGGCTCGAACCTCGCCTGCTCCCCACCTCTGTCGTTGAGGCGGAACGTGCCTTCGTCGATAAAGAACGTGTTGTCTTCGTATCTCCAATTTCCTGCAAGTCTATCTACTCCCAACGGGACCACATCGGGTTGCGCGGTCGCGTCGGAGAACTCGCCGGAAAACGTATTGCCAAAGCTGCCACTGGCGCGGGCGGCGGTAAGCCTTACGCCATTGTCCGGTTCTCCAATGACGGCATTCAGCCCTTCCACTGTAAATGCCTCTGGATAGCGAATCACAGCCGCGCGCGAGGTCAGCGTCACCGGTGATTCCGCGATCGCACCCGTCAGCATCGCCTCACCAACCTGCGCGCTCATCCGCAACGCATCGCGATAGGCAAGCAATGGTGCACCGTCGACCGGACAGAGCGTAATCGAACGGCCATCCAGAGAAAGGTCGAAATAGGACAAGCGCGCAAATCGCAGTGGTGTACAGCGCGAGCCCAACGCCAACCCCGATGTCGGCGAATACGTGCCTTGCAGCGGTGCCTCGAAGCCCTTGATCGATCCGCCGGGGATAATTCCACCTGCCGCAACGCGTCCGCTAAATTCGAGGTCACCGTTTGCTTGCTGACGCAGCAGCAATTGCGGAATCGCCAGCCGGTTTTTCCCGGCGGCATATTCCTGCATCGACAGTCTCAGACCAAGCGCGCCACCCACATCCTGCTCCATACGACCGGTGATCTGCGGCAGACCCACCCCACCGGTCGCGATGTTACCTGACAACCGCCCGCTTTCGAGCCAGCTCAAACGCGAGATCGAGACCAGCGTTTCGCCCGAGCCACTGCGCAAACGTGCTTCCGGCACTACGACGGACAAAGCCTCGTCCGACTGGCGCAAGATCAGGTCAGCGCCAATCCGCCCACCGTTTGCCGCAGCCGCGAGACTGCGCTCCAGCTTGGCGAGCAAGGGTGCGGCCAATGTGCCTTGAGAAGCCATGCTTGCCTCGCTCAGCAGCGAATCGCGCCCCAATGGCAATATCGCATCCTCACCTGTGATCTTCGCGCTCCACTCAGTGCGTAGCGGTTCGCCGGCCATCCGTAGCAACCCCTCTGCACTGAGTTCGGAGAGACTGCCGAAAGGGGAGTCGATTTTTTCGGCGGAGACTTCATGCTGCAAGTTCAGCGCACCATCGCGCCATGATAGTGTAGCC
This sequence comes from Pseudomonadota bacterium, assembly GCA_039195235.1. Taxonomy (GTDB): domain Bacteria; phylum Pseudomonadota; class Alphaproteobacteria; order Sphingomonadales; family Sphingomonadaceae; genus Erythrobacter. Next base: position 93,706 of record JBCCVO010000002.1, on the reverse strand, counting down.
CTGCCCCCGATCGTCTCGCTCTCTACTCCGAATCCAGCCAACTCGCTCGCCGCGATGTCAAAGCTGCCATCTACATCGGTCAGGGCTTCATTGAGCGCTAACTCGACCGCAATATCGACTGAGGAAAGCTTCACAGTTTGACAGTCCGCTTCGCGCAGTCGTACCGGCCCGGCAAATGCCGGCACGCCGAGCCGCGTTGTCACCTGGCCGTAAATCGTAGCGACTTTCGCGCTACACCCTTCATACGACAGGCCCGGAGCGGTAGCGGCAATCGTCCCGACAAAGCCATCGTCCAGATGACCTTGACCGTCGAGTTTTATACCGACTTTGCCATAATCAGTATCGATCCGCGCACGTGCATCAACCAGCTTAAGATCAAGCGCCGGCAGACCTGCAGGCTCATCGGTCTCGGCAAAAACTAACGGGTCAAGCGCGCCAAGACTTAGCGTACCGTCGCGATAGCTACCGAACAGTCGCGCACCGTCGACCTCAATCTTACCGATGCCCGGAGCTCCGAATCCGTACTCTAGATCGACGACAAGCCGTTCGGCAGTAAGATCAGGCGCGCTTGGTTCGCCCAACACGAAGTTCTCGATAACTTGCCGCTGCGGACCGATCGACACGATCTCATAGCTCGCCTCGAGATCGTAGTCCGCGAGAGTCTGGTCAATCAGATTGCCGGCGATCTGCTCACGTCCGATCCACAGGCTTGCGGTTATTGCCATCAAAAGGACCAGCACGCCTAGAGCGATGCGCCAACGCCACCGAACAGGCCAGATCCCTCTCGCCAGCTCCGCTTCCGACGCGTCAATTTCTGTATTCTGCCCGCGAGCCGCCATCGCGTCTCCACTTGCGCGCATCGCCCTGTAAAGGCAATGAACGTAGCGGCAAAAAGCATTGGCTGGGGGATACTTGCCACAAACTGACGACACATTCGACTTCGGTCCCGAAGGCAAAGCGAAGACGATAGCCCGGTCAGATGCTGGCAAGGCTGCTGGGGTCGGCCATCGCGCGCGCCTGCGCAAGAGGTTGCTGAAGGGCGGTGCAGAGGCTCTCGCAGACTACGAAGTGCTTGAATACCTTCTTTTCGCGGCGATCAAGCAGGGCGATACAAAGCCAATTGCCAAGGACCTGATCAAACAGTTCGGCTCGCTTGCAGGCGTGCTCAACGCCGATCCTAATTCGCTGCAACGGATCAAGGGCGTCGGAGAAACCTCGGCGGCGGCTCTCAAAAGTGTTGCATTGGCCGCCAGACGCATGGCGCGCAGTGAGGTGGTGCAGAAACCGGTTTTGTCCAGCTGGCAGGCATTGATTGACTATCTCGCGATCGACATGGCGCATCTGAATGTGGAGCGGGTGCGAATCCTCTATCTTGATACGAAGAACAAGCTGATCGACGATCACCATCTGGGCGATGGCTCGATCGATGAGGCCTCAATCCATCCGCGCGAGGTGATCCGGCGGGCGATGGACGTTGGCGCAAGCGCGATGATTCTCGTGCACAACCACCCGAGTGGCAATCCGGAACCCAGCCGCGCCGATATTCAGATCACCAAGAAGATTGCCGAGGCAGGGCGGTTGCTAGGTGTAACGGTGCACGACCATGTCATCGTGGGCCGCGAGGGGCATGTTAGCCTGCGCTCAAAGGGCCTCATCTAAACTCGTTCGGTGATCAGACGCACGCCGGAATGGCGAGCAAAGAAGCTCCACATCCAGTTGATGATCACAAGCGCGCGATTCCTCGCGCCGGTCAAGAACCCAACATGGACGAGCCCCCATAACCACCAGGCACTCGCTCCGGACAAACTGAAACTTCCGAAGTCCGCGACCGCCGATTTCCGCCCGATGGTCGCAAGGCTGCCCTGATGCTTGTATTCGAAAGGTCCAGGGCATTCCTTGTCGAGCAATTCGGCCTCGACCACACGGGATACATACGTCCCCGCCTGCTTGGCGGCAGGAGCGAGGCCGGGGACAGGATTGCCATCCCAAGCCATGCTGCCAGCGGTGTCACCGATTGCGAAGACATCTTCATGGCCTTTAACACGCAGCTGATGGTCTACTATGATGCGACCTGATTTGTCGCTCTTGGCATTAAGCCAACGAGCAGCCGGCGATGCGGTGACCCCAGCGGCCCACAGTACTGTCTCGGTTTCGATGATCGTATCTTCGCCAATCCGCACATGCCGCTCAGCAATATCGGTAACGCGGCAATCCGTGCGTATCTCGACGCCAAGTTCCTCCAGCGATTCCGTTGCATCAGAAGACAGCTCTTCGGGGAATGCAGGCAGGATGCGGTTGCCTGCCTGGACCAGGACTACCCGTGCGCTCGACGGATCGCAGGTGCGGAATTCGCGCTCGACGCTGAACTTGCCCAGCTCGGCAATCGCACCAGCCAGCTCGACCCCGGTCGGCCCTGCTCCGACGATGACGAAGGTGAGGAGGCGCTTGATGCGCTCTTCGTCCTCGGACGCTTCGGCCTGTTCAAAAGCATTGAGAATCGACGCGCGTACGGCGACGCCATCCTCGATAGTCTTCAGACCCGGTGCGAAATCACCCCATTCGTCCTTGCCGAAATAGCTGTGCGTGGCCCCCGTCGCCAGGACGAGCTTATCGTACTCAATCACCTGGTCTTTGGCGCCCTTCGTATCGAACGTCACGGTCTTGGCCTTGCTATCGATTCCCTGCACTTCGCCTTTCAGCACGCGGACGTTGCCGTCAGACCGAAACAGGCTGCGGATCGGGGTGGCGATATCGGCCGGGTTCAACGTCGCTGTAGCGATTTGATAGAGCAACGGCTGGAACAGGTGATAATTCCGCTTGTCGATCAGAGTGATGCGAACCGGCAGACGCTTCAAGCGTTCGACTGCGGCAAGCCCGCCAAAACCAGCGCCCACGACAACAATATGCGGCCAACGGTCGGGAATCTCGGAATAGTCCCTATCGAACAGGATGTTGCGTTCCATCCAGCGGGCAATCACGCCATCGATCGACAGCACCCCCGCCCCACGCGCTTCGTGGATTGCAAGTAGCAGGAACGGGTAGAACGTCACGTCGGGATGCGCGCCGGCGATCATCACGAAACCGATCACAATCACCAGGATGTAAGAGACCACACTGGCGGCAAGGCCGATGGCGAGCAGGACGGCAAAGAGGATCGCCAGCCAGTCCGGCATGCCGACGAAGATCGTGGTCGGGAGCCACGTAGCAAGTGCGATAGAAGGCTCGAAAACACTCGCATGGGCCAGTAACGCCAATGCCAGCCAGAGCCGAATCGCTGCCATCATGACCGGCGCGACCTCGGCACGCAGCCATTCTCCGGCAACGACCGCCGGGCGCGAAAGCGGCAGTGCGCTCTGCTTGGCGCCCGCCGCAACCAATCGGTCGATCGAGAACGCCGCAGGTCCTTGGAGCACATACCAGACCAGGATCGCACTCACGATCAGGTTAGTTGTTGTCGGAACGTAAACCGCCTGTGACACGATCGTTAGTGCTGCCATAGCCAATGCCGCCGGACGCGTGAAAAATCCGAGCAGCAAAAGTACCGGGCCGATCAGCTCAATCGCCAGACCCGTCATCGCAGCGTTAACGGGACTCATCCAGCTGACGGGATATTCGTAAGTGGCGAGATAGACGGCGGTATCCCAGTCGGTGACCTTGACCAGACCGGACCGGAAGAATGCCTGCGCGACGAACAGCCGGATTACGACGTCGGTGAACGGCCAAAACAGTTCCGCGCCGCCGGAATACCACTTGGCCCAGCGGCGCAGGGTCACACGCACAAAAGGCGACAGACGTTCTTCCTGCAGCGGCAATCCCGCTGCTTCGCTCGCGCTCGGCATCAACAGTGTCCTCCTGCACGACAGTTCGCGCAGAATCACAGTCGGGTTACAAGGGCCTATTTATCCAGAGGTCCGAGTGTCAGTCGCAATCACGGCGTTAGATCGTAGGCTCCATATCGCTGCTGAATGAACGGGTCGATCCGCTTGGCCTGCACCAGATCGTCCTGACCGCCCTCGTCACCCTGCTGCAGTCGGATCAAGCCGCGCAGATAGCGGCTGTTCGCGAGTCCCGGTTCCTTTGTGAGCGCCAGATCGATATCGACTAATGCCTCATCGATCATTCCGAGCCTGAACTTCAGCATCGCCCGGCTGTCGATCACACTAGCCGATTGCTGCGAGAGCATGACCGCTTCCTCGCAATAGTCGAGCGCGCTTTTGATATTATAGTTCCAGATCGCGGCCATCCAGCACTTGGCATTGTTCAAGGTGACGTCATCGGGCCGCTCGTCAAGCAAGTCCGCTAGCCGCTCCCACGCTTCTTCTTCGCGGTCGGCGTAACCTGAAATCGAGGCCCAACCCGATGCGACGTCGATCGCTTCGTCGCCGGACAGGCCGAGGCTATCGAGGAGATCAAGCGCTTCGTCGGGCCGCCCCGCCTGAGCGAGGAGATCGGCGTAACTCTCGGCAGTCTCGGCATCGCCCTTTGCATCAAAAGCCAAACCAGCATTGATCACTGCATCATCAAGCTCGCCCTGCAATGCCTGAACATTGGCGAGCATCATGTATGTCTCGGCACTTTCTTGCTTGGTCAGTGCGCTTTCAAGATCCTCCTGTGCCGCGTCATAATCACGCGCCATCAAATAGAAGATACCGCGCAGCGCCTGCATCTCGGCCTTGTCGTCAAATGTTGCGATCAGTTGTCCGATGCCGTCGATCACTGGCGAAAGTCTTGCCGCCAGTTCCTCGTCTCCGAGTTCCCATATCCGGGTTGGCTGTTCGATCCGGAGTTTCGGATCACCACTGGCAATCTTCCGTATGGCCCTGCGACCCGCAGGTATGTCCTCAGGCGCAATTTCGGCGGGCACATAGGCGGTTCGGTCGCTCAGTTTGAACGTACCATCCCTAAGCTCAGTCGTGCGATAGAATCTTACGCTGGCGACGCTCTCATCAAGAGATCCCCGCCCTTCCACCTCGGCACCCCTCCCGTTGTCGGGCAAAAGGACGGTAGTCTCTCGCGCATTGGAGTATGGTCCACCCACCTTATAGGGAATGTCTCGCCACGCTGAACGTGCGCGATCGGGCTTGAACTCCCAATTCGTGGTCGCACCGTCTATCTCGTAAGTGGCAACGTCACGGTTGAGCTCGAAGCCATCCCATGTCACGCCTTTGGCTTCCATTCGGCCAATCCCGCTCTTTTCGTCATACGCGAAACTGGCATCGTAGATCACACCTGGCACTATCTCGTTCAGTCTTTTGTTAGCCGCTGCAAGGATCAGCAAATCGTTGGTCTCTGTCGCCTGGGGTCGCATCCGGGCGGCAATCACCCCGCGCGCTTCTACGTTGACCGTGTAAGTTGCCGGCAGATCGACACCTCCGCTAAAATCCAGCGTGATATTGATCATTTCGTCAGGATATTGCGGCCAGCGCTGCTTCATACGCATCAAACCAGCACCTTCAGTCGAAAGCGGCAGAGCCCATACAAAGTCAGGCACTTCATCGATCGTATCGACACGTGCACCGACGTTTGTGCCGTCGAGCCAATAATCCTCGCCGTCGATTGTCGCCCGCACAATCATGTGATCAAACGCGCCAGGCTGCGGCTCTGAGATACTGACCGAATCGCCGAAATCCGCATCGACCAGCACGACCTCGGATTCGATCTGCATCTCGCGCAGCAGCGCTAACAGCAGCAGGCTCTTCGCCTTACAGTCGCCGAACTTCTTGTCCCACGTATCCAGCGGGCTTTGCGGCAGATAGTTGCCGCCATCCATGCCGTTGAGCAGATAGCTGATCTCGTCCTGCACCAGCTGCAGCGCGAGGGCCGCGCGATTTCTCGGGTCAGGCGAAGCAGCAATGATGCGGGCGACTTCACCGGCCAGCTCACTGCCTGGCTCGATCCCGTCATCGACCATAAAATGCGGTGCCATGACCGCGCTTACCTCTTCCCAACTGGCAAACGTTCCGAATTGCAGCAGCGGCTTCACCCTAAAGCGCGCGGGCGCATCTTCGGGCATTTCATCGGGCTCTTCGATTGGCAGCGAGACCTGCAAGACCGAATCTCCGTCGATGGAGATGACTTCAGGCGGATCGAACTGCCCCATCGTGCCCCAGGCGACGTCAGCATCCTTGGGCCATGAGACCCGCAAGCGACCAAACCCAAGCCTTGTCGGTTCAGCAATCAGGCTCTCGCGCGCCTGCATCTCATCCTGAAGTGCCTGGTCGCGTGTCGTAGTCGAGGTGGTCATGCGCAATATGTCGCCTACCTCCATACCAGGCACGGTGATGGCTGCTGTCAGCATGCCATTAACTGAGCGCTTCTCAAGCGACCGCTCACGCCGTAGAATCTCAGGCTTCACGCCCTGTGCGACGAGATCAATTACCTCACCATCACGAACAAGGTACAACCTGTGAATGGTGAGATCGCCTTTGTCTGGCAGCCACGCAAATTGCAGCGTACCGCGTTCCTGCAGCGTTTTTGTGTTGCGAATCTCGTAGGCAACATCGGTGTGTTTGGTGACCACCCCGCCTTCAAGACGCACTTGCCGGTCGTACAGGACGATTTCTTCGCCTTTATCAATCGCGGCGTCGAGATCGACCGGCTCGACCCATGCCGGCGAGTTGGCGAACAAGACCTCGTCCCCTGCATATGCTGGCTGCGCGACCACAGCCATTGGCGCGGCGAAGTAGAGTAAGCGGTTCATGAAGTGTTGCCCCTGAAAACAATTGCCAACACGAATAGCTGGCGATGGTTTCATTTCAATCACCTTCGGCAGGCATTTCTTCAAAGATTGACGTACGCTTGGGGAAACACGCGCTAGGCGCTTGCAATAGCCCAAGGCGCCGCTTAGCCGCCTCGTCGAAACCGCTTCACCGTCAACCCTGAGGAGACCATGATGGTCCCGCGCTATGCCCGCCCTGCAATGTCCGCCATTTGGGAGCCGGAGGCAAAGTTCCGCATCTGGTTTGAGATAGAGGCGCATGCAACGCAGAAGCTTGGCGAGATGGGCGTAGTTCCGCCCTCTGCTGGAAAGGCGCTTTGGGATTGGTGGGACACTGATCCCAAAATCGACGTCGAGGCGATCGACGCCATCGAGGCGATTACCAAGCACGACGTGATCGCGTTCCTAACCTGGGTCGCTGAGCAGGTTGGTGATGAGGCGCGCTTCATGCATCAGGGCATGACGTCATCAGACGTGCTCGACACAACGCTGTCGGTTCAGCTCTCGCGCGCATCGGACATCCTTCTGGAGGATCTCGATGCGCTGCTCGCAGCGATCAGAACTCGGGCAGACGAGCATAAATACACTCCTACGATCGGGCGGAGCCATGGCATCCACGCAGAGCCGGTGACCTTTGGACTGAAGCTTGCGCAAGCCCATGCCGAGTTCGACCGCTGCCGCGATCGTCTGATCGCCGCGCGGAAGGAAATCGCGACATGCGCCGTTTCGGGTGCGGTTGGCACTTTCGCCAACATCACCCCCGAGGTCGAAGCCTATGTCGCGCAGCAGCTAGGCCTCGAACCTGAGCCGATTAGCACGCAGGTGATCCCGCGCGATCGCCACGCTATGTATTTTGCCACGCTGGCTGTGATCGCGGGATCAATCGAGCGGCTGGCCGTCGAAATCCGTCATTTGCAGCGCACAGAAGTGCTTGAGGCGGAGGAGTACTTCTCACCAGGCCAAAAGGGCTCCTCGGCGATGCCGCACAAGCGCAACCCAGTGCTGACGGAGAACCTCACTGGGCAGGCGCGGATGATCCGTTCCTATGCGATGCCCGCGCTTGAAAACGTGGCATTGTGGCACGAGCGGGACATCTCGCACTCCTCGGTGGAGCGCTATATCGGTCCGGACGCCACCATTGCGCTTGATTTCTCGCTCGCGCGCCTCACGGGCGTTATTGAGAAGCTGCTAGTCTATCCTGAGCGTATGCAAGCCAATCTCGATGCGATGGGTGGCCTTGTACACTCACAGCGGGTTTTGCTGGCGTTGACACAGGCCGGGGTCAGCCGCGAAGACGCTTATCGCCTTGTCCAGCGCAACGCGATGAAAGTGTGGGAATCGAACGGTTCGCTTTCACTGCTCGACCTGTTGAAGGCGGACAGCGAAGTGACTGCAGCGCTTAGTAAAGAAGAACTCGAAGAGAAATTCGACCTCGCCTACCACTTCAAGCATGTCGATAAGATCTTCGAGCGTGTCTTCGGATAGCCGCCGGGATGCGACGTCCGGACATGACAGAACTGGGCAATTGCTAGACTTGCGGCCCAAAGTGCTTAAGTCTCTACACCAATCAAGGGTATAGGAGGGGAAACGATCCCATGCAGATCGTCCGCACCATCATCTGGGTCTTGATCCTGTTCGGGATCCTCGCCTTTTCGTTCTTCAACTGGGACACGGTCGAGGTGACCCTGTGGGACAACCTTGTGCTGGAGACCAAGATCCCCGCGCTCGTGATTATAGCCTTCGTGCTCGGCCTTGCGCCAATGTGGCTGTATCATCGCAGCGTTAAGTGGAGCCTCAACCGCCGCATACGCAGCCTTGAAAACTCGGTGAAGTCGAACGCGTTGTCGCAGCGCCACGAGCCGCCTGTGAGCAAGCCTGCGGATAAGCCTGTGGAAAAACTGGAATCAACTGTGGGTACTTTGTCGCCGGCAACGAGCGAGAAAGCCGGAGATGGCGGCGAATGAGCAACCCGGTCTTCCTCGCGCTTGATGTACCGCAGATCGAGCCAGCCAAGGCGCTGCTCGAAAAGGTCAAAGCGCATATTGGCGGAGTGAAGCTTGGCCTTGAATTCTTCTGCGCGCATGGGGGGCATGGTGTGCACGAAATCGCGCATGTCGGCCTACCACTGTTCCTCGATCTAAAGTTTCACGACATTCCAAACACGGTCGCCGCCGCGATGCAGGCGATCCATGTCTACGAGCCCAAGATCGTTACCGTGCATGCGAGCGGCGGGCGGGCGATGATGGAAGATGCAAAGGCCGCTGCGGCAGAGGGCTGCAAGGTCGTTGGGGTCACAACGCTGACAAGCATGGATTCAAGCGACCTAACTGCAACCGGCATCTATGGCAGCGCCGAAACGCAGGTAATGCGGCTGGCTGAGCTAGCGCATGACGCTGGGCTGGACGGCATCGTTTGCTCCGGACAAGAAGTTGGGAAAGTACGCAAGCAATGGAAAGACGGCCATTTCGTTGTTCCCGGCCTGCGTCCAGAAGGCAGCGGCATCGGAGACCAGAAACGCGTCGTCACCCCACGAGTTGCCCGCGATAATGGCGCAAGCGTCCTTGTAATAGGTCGCCCGATCAGCCGCGCGGATGACCCTGTCACAGCAGCCCGCGCTATCGAAGCGACGCTTTAGAGCAAGACAATGTCAGTACAGATCAAAATCTGCGGTCTCTCGACTCCAGAGACCATCGAAGCCGCTGTAAGCGCAGGTGCGACGCATGTGGGTTTGGTGCATGTTGCCAAAAGCTCGCGGTACATCTCACTCGATGATGCAGCGCGTCTACGCAAGCTGGTGCCATCGTCGGTCAAGGCAGTGGTCCTGTTGGTCAACGCGGATGTGAAAACGACGGGCAATGTCATCGACCACGTGAAACCCGATGTGATCCAGTTCCACGGCAAGGAAACGCCAGAGTGGATCGACCTGGTCCACAAGAAAACCGGCATCGAAACATGGCGCGCACTTGGGGTGAAAGACCGCGATACGCTGTTCAAATCGCGCCGGTTTGAAGGCTCCGTGAATCGCCTGCTGTTTGATGCGCCGGCAAAGGCGCTGCCTGGTGGCAACGGCGAGACGTTCCGCTGGGAATTGCTCGCAGGGTTTGAGCATCGTATCCCGTGGGGACTTGCGGGCGGTTTAGCACCCGAAAACGTCGCCGAAGCTATCCACGCCACTAACGCCGAACTCGTCGATGCATCCTCGGGTCTTGAGAGCGCCCCAGGTGTGAAGGACGTGGACAAGATCGCCGCCTTCTGCAAAGCGGCTTTGGACGCATAACCTTACCCCGTTCGCCCTGAGCTTGTCGAAGGGCAGCACTTCTTTTCACGCTGCGCCGCCGGAAGTGAAGAACAGGGCGTCGACAGGCTCAGCCCGAACGGATCTCTTGTTTGTGAATAAGCAACCCAATTCCTTCTGCACCCAACCCGATGATCGCGGACATTTCGGAGATTACGGCGGCCGTTATGTCGCTGAAACACTGATGCCGCTGATCCTAGATCTTGAGCGCGAATATCGTGCTGCGCGGGCCGACCCGGCGTTCCAGGCCGAGTTTGACGACCTGCTTGAGCACTATGTCGGCCGCCCTTCCCCGCTTTATTTCGCAGAGCGGCTGACCGAGGCCCTTGGCGGAGCGCAGGTCTGGTTCAAGCGCGACGAACTCAATCACACCGGCGCGCACAAGATCAACAATTGTATCGGGCAGATCCTGCTCGCCAAGCGCATGGGCAAGACCCGTATTATCGCCGAAACCGGTGCTGGCCAACATGGCGTCGCGACCGCGACCGTGTGCGCACGCTTTGGTCTGCCCTGTGTGATCTATATGGGCGCAGAGGACGTGAGGCGGCAGTCACCCAATGTCTTCCGCATGAAGTTGCTCGGAGCGGAAGTCGTACCGGTAACCAGCGGCGGCGCGACTCTAAAAGACGCAATGAACGAAGGGCTGCGCGACTGGGTCGCAAACGTCCATGACACATTCTACATTATCGGCACCGCAGCAGGGCCGCACCCCTATCCGGAGATGGTCCGCAACTTCCAGAGCGTGATCGGCACCGAAGCGCGCGCGCAGATGCTCGCCCGCGCGGGGCGCCTGCCCGACCTGCTGGTAGCCTGCATTGGAGGCGGGTCGAACGCGCTGGGCCTTTTCCACCCGTTTCTCGACGATACCGACGTAAAAATGCTCGGCGTCGAAGCGGCGGGGCACGGCCTCGATGGCGACGAACACGCGGCAAGCCTGCTCGGCGGCGCGCCTGGCGTGCTTCACGGCAACAAGACCTATCTGCTGCAGGACGAAGATGGCCAGATCACCGAGGGCCACTCGATCAGCGCTGGGCTCGATTATCCTGGTATCGGCCCGGAGCATGCGTGGCTGAAAGAAAGTGGTCGGGTCGAATACACCGCCGTCACCGATGACGAGGCGCTCGACGGCTTCCAATTGCTATGCCGCACAGAAGGTATCATTCCCGCACTTGAACCATCGCATGCTATCGCAGCCGTCGCCGAGCGCGCCAAAGCGATGAGCGAAGACCAGATCATCCTGATGAATCTCTGCGGACGCGGCGACAAGGATATCTTCACTGTGGCCGAGAAGCTTGGGGTGGAGATGTAACGGTTGACCGAAGTTTTCCGCCAAAAGCTGCTCGACTGGTTTGTTAGCGTCCTGCTGCTGCTCACGGCAATTTCGGCAATGCTGCTGATCTTTTGGTTCCTTCGCGCGCCACTTGCCGAAGACTCTCCGTACATGACGCGCGGCGCTTGGGTCGCGGTAATGGCTGCTGAGGTCATCGTATTTTACGCCGTGTTCTTCCCATCTATTCTGATCTGGCATCTATTCGACTTCGCTGAACGTGCACGCAACCGGCAGCCTGGGCGGCTTGCAAGGTTCATCGCCAGCCACAAGCTGCTTGTTGTCACGATGGGACTTTCGCAGATCGGAGCCATCCTTTCGTTGACCGGTCGGTTTCACTGGAATTCTTGTGACGATCTTCCGCCGGGCGTACTCCCGCATTCATGCCAAGTTAGAGTGGAACCTTGGATCATGGCTCTCATCTTCATCCCCTTGCTGTTTTCGATCATTCTATGCATGGGCAAGGCCGCGATCATGATCCGGTCGCGGCTAAGACTGAGCTCATGACCCGCCTCTCCTCCGCCTTCTCAAAAGCCCATCCCGCGTTCGTCGCCTTCATCACGGCTGGCGATGGCGATACTCCGGCCAACCTCGACGCGCTCGTCGCAGGCGGTGCCGATGTGATCGAGCTGGGTATGCCCTTCACCGATCCGATGGCCGATGGACCCGCGATTCAGAGCGCCAACTTGCGCTCGCTCGGTGCGGGCACGACGACCGCCGACGTGCTGCAAATCGCGAGTGATTTCCGCGTTCGCCACCCGGACGTTCCGTTGGTATTGATGGGTTATGCCAACCCGATGATCCGGCGCGGGGCCGAGTGGTTCGCCAATGTGGCCAAGGACGCGGGCGTCGATGGTGTTATTTGTGTTGATATCCCGCCGGAGGAAGATGATGCGCTCGGTCCTGCTCTACGCGCCGTTGGCATCGCTCCAATCCGCCTCGCGACGCCCACCACCGATTCTGCGCGTCTGCCGCAGGTGCTCGAAGGTTCGGACGGGTTTCTCTATTACGTCTCGGTCGCCGGGATCACGGGCAAACAGCAGGCCGCGATTGATTCGATCGATCAGGCTGTCGGCGCGCTCAAGTCCGCAACCGACCTGCCCGTCGCGGTTGGTTTTGGCGTCCGCACACCCGAACAGGCCGCCGAAATCGCCAAAGTCGCAGACGGCGTGGTCGTCGGCTCGGCGCTGGTCGATCTGGTCGGCGATTTTGGCGATCAGGCTCCCGCCAAGCTACAGGATCTGACTTCCGCGATGGTCGGCGCAATGAGGGCCGCCACTGAAGGGGCAAATGCATGAACTGGTTCACCCGCGTCCGCAATTCGTTGGGCTTTGGCGAAGAAAAGAAAAGCACGGAGAAAGACCTCTGGATCAAATGCTCCAACTGTCAGGAGATGCTCTTCCTAGCGGAGTATGAGGAGAACTCGAGCATCTGCCACAAGTGCGGGCATCATGGCCGTATTGGTGCAGATGCGCGACTGAAACTGCTTCTCGATCCGGGTTTCGAGCTGCTGCCTCAGCCACAGGTAACCGAAGATCCGCTGAAGTTCAAAGACACCAAGAAGTACACCGATCGGCTAAAGACTGCGCGGGCAAACAACCCTCATGATGATGCATTCCTGGTCGGATCAGGCGCGATTGATGGTCACCCCGCAGTCGTCGGAGTGCAGGACTTCGGCTTCATGGGCGGATCGATGGGCATGGCAGTCGGCATGGCGTTCTGCGCTGGAGCCGAGCGGGCGCTGACACGCAAAGCGGCATTTGTCGTCGTCACTGCCGCAGGCGGCGCGCGGATGCAGGAAGGTATTCTAAGCTTGATGCAGATGCCGCGTGCGACGGTGATGACGCGACGCCTCAAGGCCGCTGGTCTGCCCTATATCGTCGTGCTGACCGACCCCACGACCGGCGGTGTCACTGCTAGCTATGCGATGCTGGGCGACGTGCACATTGCCGAGCCTGGCGCGCTGATCGGCTTCGCCGGACAACGCGTGATCCAGGATACGATCCGCGAACAGCTACCCGAAGGTTTCCAGCGCGCTGAGTACCTCCACAAACATGGCATGGTGGACATGGTCGTGTCGCGAAGAGAATTGAAAGCGACGCTGGCGAGCGTGCTCGATTACTTACAGCCTTCAGCCGCAGCGTAGCTTCGGAAGCCTGACCATGGCGGCCCTCGATTTCGGACGGTCGGACGACCCGCGAGTACAGGCGCAGCTCGACCGGCTAACCGCGCTTAGTGTGCCGCAAGGGCGGCTGGGGCTGGAGAGAATTCGCGCGCTGATGGAGCGGCTGGACAACCCGCACCGCAAACTTCCTCCAGTTTTCCACGTCGCGGGGACCAACGGCAAAGGTTCGGTCTGCGCCTTCCTGCGCGCGATGCTGGAGGCGGATGGAAAGCGGGTGCACGTTACAACGTCTCCGCATCTGGTCCGCTATAATGAACGTATCCGGATCGCTGGAGAGCTGATCTCAGACGAGGCGTTGGCGGAGTTGCTTGAGGAAGTGCTGGATACAGGCGAGGATCTTGCGCCGAGTTTCTTCGAAGTCACGATCGCCACCGCCTTCCTCGCCTTTTCACGTACACCCGCGGACGCATGCGTTGTCGAGGTTGGTCTGGGCGGACGTTTCGATGCCACCAATGTGCTGGAATCCGACGCGGTCGCTGTGTGCGGCATCGCAGCGCTGGGCCTCGATCACGAGAAGTTCTTGCTCGCGCCGGAGGACGGCGTGCCAAAAGAACCAATGGCGCGGATTGCGTTCGAAAAGGCCGGAATTGCGAAGAAGGGCGTGCCTTTGGCCGCTCTCGGGCAGGTGTCGGAGGCAAAGGAGGAGATCATTGCCGCGGCCCGGCGCACCGGTGCGTTCCTGCACCTACGCGGGGATAGTTGGTCTAACAGCGAAGTCCCAGACCGCGAGCACTCAAGGCATGTCTATCGCGACGCAAGCGGTAAATTGGTCTTGCCACAGCCCAGGATGGTCGGGGCCCATCAATTGGAAAACGCAGGTTTGGCGGTGGCGATGCTGCGCCATCAGAGCGCCCTGGATATCTCAACCGAAGCCATCCGCACCGGCTTGCTTGAAGCCGTCTGGCCCGCTCGCAACCAGAAACTCGCCGCCGGTCCGCTTACGGGCGGGCGCGAAGTGTGGGTTGATGGAGGACACAATGCAAGCGCGGGGCAGGCTTTGGAGGACACATGGGCTTATGATCGGTTGCATCTTGTGATCGGCATGCTCGCCAACAAAAATCCGCATGCAATTATCGATCCGCTTCGTCCGTGGACCCAAAGTGTAACCGTGGTTCCCGTGCCGGGTCATGAAAGCCATCTCCCTGAAGCCTTCGGGCGAGGCGTCACCCCAGCAACTGATCTGCCAAGCGCAATCGCCGCGCTTCCTGACGACGGCTTGACAGTATTGATCGTCGGGTCGCTTTATCTTGCGGGCGAAGCCCTGCGGCTTAATGACGAGATTCCCGACTGACTAGCCGGGCTCGGTTCGGGGTTTGACGTTGATTGCTTCGGGTGGATCACCAGCGACCTCGTCTTCGCGATCACCCGTCTGTCTCACGCTCTCGACCACGAAGCCTTTGCGCCAGAGTAGCCACAACAGCGCCATACCCGGGATCGCGACGATTACGGTAAAGGTCCAGAATCCAATCCAGCCCAGATTCTCCGCCAGATAGCCCGAGGGCGTCGCCAGCCATGTTCGTCCGACCGCCGCAAAGCTCGAAAGCAGCGCAAACTGGGTCGCGGTGTATGCCAGATTGGACAGCCCTGAAAGATACGTGACGAACACGGTCAGGCCGATGCCGCTGGTAAGGTTCTCGGTCCCGACGGCAATCGCCAACATCAGCGGCGAATGGCCGATCACTGCAAGCAAGACGAAGAGAAAGTTCGACAGCATCATAAGCAGGCCAGAAATGATCAGCGCACGACCCATACCGAGCCAGGCGATGAACGGTCCGCCCAAGGCCGAACCAACAATCAGCGCGCCAAAACCGACAAACTTGTTGATCGTAATGAACTCGGTATCGCTGAAGCCCAGCTCCACGATCATCGGGTTGAGCATGCCCTGCCCCATCGCGTCGCCAACCTTGTAGATCAGCACGAACAACAGGATAAGAACCGCGCCTTTGCGCCCGAGGAACTCTCGGAAGGGATTGACCACGGTCTCCATCAGCCAGGTCGAGAACTTCTGACCGGCGGCGCGTGCGGAGCTTGGATCATAGCGGCCTGCCCCTGCCCACAGTGCGCCCAAGGCGGCAGGAAGGATGAGGAAGCTTGTTAGGCCATAAGCCATAGCCCATCCGACATCGTAACCTTCGGTCGAGGCGAGATAGATCGTGCCCGCGCCCGCAAGCAGGTTACCGGTGCGATAGCCAAACTGGTTCATCGCGGTCCCATGCGCCATTTCATCGTCGGAGAGGATCTCGATCCGATATGCGTCGATCACGATATCCTGTGTTGCAGAGAGAAACGCCACAATGATCGCCCAGATCGCAAACGTGCCGATGTTATCGTTGGTCGGGTCACTGGTGCCGAGCTGCCATAACGCCACGACCAAGGCGGCCTGCACGATATAGAGCCATGCTCGACGTTGTCCCAGCAAGTCCGACAGAACCGGAATACGAACTTTGTCGATCAGCGGCGCCCACAGGAATTTCAACGTATATGGCGTAGTCAGCCCGATGGCGAAGCCGATGGTGGATTTTTCGATTCCCACCTTCGACAACCAGAAGGTCATCGTGCCCAGCAGCAGTGTCAGCGGAAACCCGGAGGAAATGCCGAGCAGAAATGCCACGAACGGCATTTTGCGGCGATACGGTGCAAAGGCTGGAACGAGATAGGCGAGTCCCACCACCGTAGCGATGACCACGAACAATATGACTGTGCTCCAGTCCATTCTTTACCCCATACCTTTTGCAAAAGCTTCGTTTCGTGGCACACTAGTCGCGGATGAGAGGAATAGGGAAGCCGCGATGAACGCGCCGACAACAGATGTCCCCGTTTTGCGCCCAACCGAGGGTCAGCTAGCGCTCGCTGAAGCGATTCGGACGGGCGAAACTCGGATTACTGATGCGATCGGAAAGCTGCCCGCAAGCCGTTACATCGATCCGGCGCATTTCGAGCGTGAGAGAACGGCTCTATTCGATAGGGTTCCGCAGGTCCTCTGCCCGTCAGCATTGCTGCCTGAGTCTGGTATGGCAGTGCCGCACGACCAAACGGGACGCCCGCTGCTGATCACTCGCGATGTCGAGGGGAATGCGCACGTTTTCCTGAACGTCTGTCAGCATCGCGGTACTCGGCTGGTCGAAGGCGAGGAGGTGCAATGTGCCAAGCGACTGGTCTGTCCCTACCACGCGTGGACCTATAAGCTGGACGGGAAACTGCTCGCGCTCCCCCGGCCGGACACCTTCCCCAATCTCGACAAGAGCGAACACGGCCTCGTCGAACTGCCGTCGCTCGAGGCGGGCGGGCTGATCTGGTTTTCGCCCAATGCAGACGCTGATTTCGATGATGCACGTCTGGTCAGCGAGGATTTCTGCGCCTTCGGGATGGAAAGCGCCCACCTCTTCCGCCGCAAGACCCACACGGTCCAAGGCAACTGGAAGCTGATCATGGATGCCTTCCTTGAAAGCTATCATGTGACCCGCCTGCACGCGAACACGATCGGACCGTTCTTCAAAGATGGGGTTACAGCGGGCGACAGCGTCGGTCCGCATATGCGTTCAGCCGTCGGGCGGCTTGAGGAGATGGAAACGGTCGACCTCACCGACATGACCGAGATGCGCCGGGTCGTGACCTTCGCCTATCAGCTGCTACCCGGCACGGTGATCGTTCCCAGCCCAGACTATGTAAACGTGATGGTGCTTATGCCGCAGGCACACGATCTAACGCTGGTCGAGGATTTCATGCTGATCCCCGAAGAACCCACGAGCGATAAGGTGCGCGATCATTGGGAACGGAGCTGGAAACTTCTAGATGGCGGGGTCTTTGCGAGCGAAGATTTCCGCGCGGCAGAGCTTGGCCAGCAGGGTCTGCAATCGGGCGCCATTACAGAACTGACGCTCGGTACGCTTGAAGGCGGCATCGCACGGTTCGACGCGATCGTGCAGGATGCCCTGAAATAAGGGTAGCGAGGGGCCAACTGAGCGCCTAGGCGCTCGAACCATGCCAACCAACCCATCCAAATCCGCCGATCGCCCCGAGGGTGACCGCATCGCAAAACTGCTCGCACGAGCAGGCGTAGCCAGCCGTCGCGAGATCGAGCGGATGATCGCGGATGGTCGCATCAGTCTGCATGGCAAGCCTGTCGAGACACCCGCAACCTTCCTCACCAGCTTGCGCGGCGTCAGAGTGGACGGCAAGCCGGTCGCAAGACCGGAGCCAACCCAGCTGTATGCCTTTCACAAGCCGACTGGCCTGATCACAGCAGAGCGTGACCCTAAAGACCGCGCGACGATCTATTCCGCGCTAGTGAATGCCTTGCCCAAGGATGCTCCCCGGCTAATGCCCATAGGCCGGCTTGATATGAACACGGAGGGGCTGCTGCTGCTTACCAATGATGGCGGACTGAAACGTCAGATGGAGCTTCCTTCATCCGGCGTCCCGCGCACCTATCGCGCCCGCGCGTTTGGCGATGTCACGCAGGCCAAGCTCGAAGAGCTGGCCGACGGCGTGGAAATCGACGGCGTGCGCTATGGCTCGATCGATGCCAATCTTGAACGCGGTTCAGGCCGCAACAATTGGATCGAGATTGTCATCACCGAAGGCAAGAATCGCGAAGTGCGCCGCGTGCTTGAATATCTCGGCCTCGAAGTGAACCGCTTGATCCGTACCGCCTATGGCGCGTTTGAGCTCGGTGAGTTGCCGCGAGGACAGGCAGCACGTATTCGCAAGGGCGATCTAGATCGCTTCGTCAGCGACCTGAAAAAGAGCAACCGCAGATGAGAGTGATCGCAGGCGAATGGCGCGGGCGCAAGCTTGTCGCGCCCAGGGGAGAAGCAACCCGGCCTACAGCTGATCGCACGCGCGAAACTCTTTTCAACATGCTCACCAGCAGACTTGGGAGTTTTGAAGAATTGCGCGTGGCCGACCTGTTTGCAGGATCCGGCGCGCTCGGGATCGAAGCATTGTCCCGCGGCGCGGCGCACTGCCTATTCGTCGAGCAGAACCGCGTCGCACTCGAAGCAATCCGCAACAATATTGCTGCTTTCGATGCAAAGCCTCGTACGGCAGTCGATCCGGGATCGGTGACGCATTTACGGCCCGCTCGCGAGCCGTATGACCTGATGCTACTGGACCCACCCTACTTCACAGGAGCAGGCGCGGTAGCGCTTGACCGTTTACTCAGGCTCGACTGGATAGGCCCTGCGACATGGATTGCAGTGGAAACCGCCTCCAAGGAGGATGTCGAAGTCGCAGGTCTCGAAGTCGATTCAGAGCGCCGGATCGGCAAGGGCAAGTTGACCTTGCTTCGGTCATTATAAGAGCTCTCGTCCGACCCGGACACCCATCCCGCGTGACCACCTCCCGCGGGGAATCACGTTGCTTTAGCCCGGTTCTGCAGGTTCGGACGGAGCACCGGTGCTCGCCTCAATCGTCTCCCAGGCGGTTTCCCGCTCGGACCCGGTCATCGCGGTAATCGCGATCTTGTCATCGTCGGAAAGCCTCCAGAAAAGCTCCTGGCGCTCGGACGACAGCGACCAGTAATAGGTCTTTGTTTCGCTCGGCCAGGTTCCATAGGCATATTGCTGATCTGGTGGCCAACCATCGAAGACCGCCTGTTGCTCGGCCGAGAGGGTTACCTCTTCACCCGGCATTTCGTCTTGCGCCGCAACAGTAGTTGGGAAGGCCACTGCGACGGAAGCAAGGCTGGCACCAATCAAATACATTGAAGTCTTACGCATGGGATTCTCCATTGGAATGGTCCCAAGCGTGTACGAACGCGACACACTCAATCAGTTGTCCCCTCCAATCGAGTGCGTCCAATATGATGGGTTTCGCAGGAATAGCCTAGGTGCTCCCCGCCCTCGCGCCCCGATCCTCGCACATCCCGACGAGAGGTGTGGCGAAACCGCGTTGAGGCGATCTTGAGCGCGGACCGGCTTTGACGAGGGGCATGCATGAGCGGAGGTATCGATGTTTCCATCCTTGCAGCGCGGGCATTCGTTCTCTACCTGTTCACTGTAAGATCATGACCAATTCGCCGCCCCTCCCCGCCAACGCCTCATCTCCTGATGGCCCGGATAATGGCGGTGTTCCTGCATACGCTGCAAGGCTGAACCCACCGCAGCGCGAGGCTGTACTGACGACCGAGGGGCCAGTGCTGATGCTGGCCGGGGCGGGAACGGGCAAGACGGCTGCACTGACCTCGCGCCTTGCCCATCTGGTGGCGACGGGCCGGGCCTACCCCAGTCAGATTCTATGCGTTACCTTTACCAACAAAGCCGCGCGCGAAATGCGTGAACGCGTCGCCGGGCATCTTGGCGAAGCGATTGAGGGGATGCCGTGGCTCGGTACGTTCCACTCGATCTGTGCGAAAATGCTCCGCCGCCATGCCGAGTTGGTAGGTCTCGAATCGAACTACACAATTATCGACACGGACGATCAACTGCGGCTGCTCAAACAGCTAATCAGTGACAACGATATCGACGAGAAACGCTGGCCCGCGCGCCAGCTCGGCGGGCTGATCGATCGCTGGAAGAACCGCGGGCTGAATCCTGCGGACCTCGATGCGATCGATAATGAAAGCTACGATAATGGCCGCGGTCAGGCGATGTATCAACTCTACCAGGACCGGCTGAAGGCTCTGAACGCCTGCGATTTCGGCGATCTGCTCCTCCACATCCTCAACATCTTTCGCAAGCACCACGATGTGCTGACTGACTATCAGAGGCGATTTCGGTATATTCTCGTAGACGAGTATCAGGATACCAACGCGGTCCAGTATCTTTGGCTGCGCCTGCTCGCACAGGAGCACAAGAATATCTGTGTGGTCGGTGATGATGACCAGTCGATCTATTCATGGCGCGGTGCGGAAGTTGCCAACATCCTGCGGTTCGAGAAGGATTTTCCTGGCGCGCATGTCGTCAAGCTGGAGCAGAACTACCGTTCGACCCCTCAAATCCTGGGCGCGGCAGCTGGACTGATCCGCGCGAACTCTGAACGCCACGACAAGACGCTCTGGACCGAGGTGAATGGCGGTGATCCGGTGCGCGTGATCGGTGTGTGGGACGGTCCTGAAGAAGCACGGCGCGTCGGCGAAGAGATCGAGCGGCTGGAAGGCGAAGGTGCAAACCTCGATGAAGTCGCGATTCTGGTACGCGCCCAATACCAGACGCGCGAGTTCGAAGACCGTTTTATCCAGATCGGCGTGCAGTACCGAATCATCGGCGGTTTCCGTTTCTATGAGCGTGCCGAGATTCGCGATGCCCTCGCCTATCTGCGCGTCATCGCGCAGCCGCAAGACGATCTCGCTTTTGAGCGAATCTACAACCAACCCAAGCGCGGGCTTGGCGCGAAGACGCTAGAAAAGATGCACCAGCATGCGCGTCGCACCGGTCTGGCGCTGGCCGCCGCCTCGCTGGAACTGGCCGACAGAGACGAACTGCCCAAGCGCGCGGCTAACACGATAGGCGGGCTGATGCGCCAATTCCTCGCCTGGCGTGAAGCATCGGAGGTGATAACACCATCTGACCTGCTGCGTCTGGTTCTGGACGAGACCGGCTACAACGATATGCTTGCGAATGATCGCAGCGCCGAAAGCGCTGGTCGCGCTGAAAACCTCTCCGAACTCGCCCGCGCGATGGAGGAATACGATACGCTTGGCGATTTCCTCGAACATGTCAGCCTCGTCATGGATACCGATCGCGGCGATGAAGAGGAAACCGTCACGATCATGACAATCCACGCGGCCAAGGGGCTGGAATTCGACAACGTCTTTTGTGTTGGTTGGGAAGAGGGCGTGTTCCCCAGTCAACGCGCCATCGACGAAGGCGGGCTTGCCAGCCTCGAAGAAGAACGCCGCCTCGCCTATGTAGCGATCACCCGCGCTCGGCGGCGCTGCACAATCCTGCATGCGGCGAACCGTCGCATCTACGGCCAATGGACCAGTTCCATCCCCTCACGATTTATCGAGGAACTGCCCGAAGAACATATCGAGCAGGAGAGCACCATGACTGGCGGAGCGTCACTATGGCGCGCAAACTGGTCTGAAAGTGATGATCCGTTCGCGCATGTCTCGACCACCCGCCCGGGCCGTTCCAACGCGCGAGGGCCGGGATGGCAACGCGCGCTCACGGCAGGCTATGATACCAGGCAACAGCGAGTTGCCGAACCGGGTCGCTCGGCTGCAAGTTTTGCCGCAAAGCCGCGCGGAGATATCGTCATCGGTTCGATGGTGAGCCACGATAAGTTCGGCACTGGCTGCGTGGTGGATCAGGAAGGCAACAGGCTTGAGATCGAGTTCGAGGAGCACGGGACAAAGCGAGTGATCGACAGCTTCGTGACGGTCGTGGGATAGCCTCGCAGAAAAGGCGACGATTGCATCCAATCGCCGCCTCTCCACAATGCGCAGCATCGGTTTCTAAATCACCCTCGATAAGTGATTCGAAGGTTGGTTGCGACAGTCACAACTCCACCTTTCAGGTCGTTCAGCACGGTTTTTGCTTGCCGTCTCAAGCTCCGCCTGCACTTCCGCGACTGATACAACTGAGACACTGTCCGGAAGTAGGCTGGACCACAGACCTTCTTGATCGCTCTGTTCAAGCGTCCCTTAAGGGTCGCAATTTCACTTTCGTTTTCGAGGTCCAGATCCGCAAAATAAACGGTTACTGAAACCTGTTCAGCATTAGCCGGCGCAGGAACAAGGGCAAGCGCCAAGGCTGCAAGGCAAATCTTTGACTTTGTAATCATCAGATATTCTCCATGCTCGGTTCCAATTCAACTCCCCAGGCCGAGAAGCTGATTGCGAAGCTATGGTGACTCGTGACGACCAACATCGGACGAACGTCCGATGTGACTGCGAAAGACAAAGTTAGACCAAAGTGGGCACTGGGTCCTCGATTCTGCTATCGTTGGTTTGAGCGCAGGAGTTTGCCTCTCGGAGGATGGAATGACTGACCATAAGACATTCGCCAAAGCCGTCGAGGCGATTTACGAGGCATCGATCGATGCTAGTTGCATTGACCAGTCGCTCGTCTCCGTCGCCGAAGCTATGGGCTCAACGCAGTCCGCTCTGATGGTTTCGAAAGAGGGCAAAGTTGTCGGCGGCAGCATGCCCCTGATGGACCCGTCCGAACTGCGCAATCTCTGGGATATTCAGGAGTACGCGGCCACGGTCGATCCACAAAAACCCTTGCCAGTCGATCAGCTTGGCCAGGTTGTTGGAGCCGACAATGACGAGTTCCGCCTAATCTTCGAACAAAGTCTGAAGTATCGCGAATGGTGGATACCGAACGATTTGGACATGGGCGCTCTCTACGCGAATATTTCGCGGGGCTCTTCACGACTAACGCAGATCGCTATCTATCGTCCGGTTGGACATGAGTTCGACCAAGAGGAGCGCGACAGATTTGCTCAGCTATGTGCTCACTACGTCCGTGCCAGTCGGATCGAAAACCGTATCAGGATAGGGCTAGCTGCCGGAAGACAGGATAAAGGCTTCGGTCAGCACGGGTCGATTGTTGTTGATCGAGATTATCGAGTTTTGAGCCATGATGCTGGTGCGATCGAGACACTGAAACAATTTCGCGCCGTTCATACAAGCGCTCTAGGGGGTTTAGAGATAAGCTCGGCTGGCAAACTCCGCAGACTTATTGATCGCGCTCAAGAGCCGACCAAAGAAGCGGGATCATGCTGGCTTACCGACCTTCACAAAGAACGAATTTGGATCGACGTCGTGCCCATTGGTCAGGGAGATAACCGCGAAACAAATTGGCTAACGACCGACCGGCCAGCTGCTTTGCTACAATACTCAATATCCAGCAAGACTATCGCACTGAGAGTTCGAGGGCTGGCCAGAGAATTCGGTCTGACACCCGCTGAAGAAGCGGTCGCAATAGAGATTGTGAAAGGCGATGGCAGAGCGGCAACAGCGCGTAGATTGGGAATCTCCGAGAGCACCGTTCGCACACACCTCTCAGTGATATTCGAAAAGTTCGGAGTTCATCGCCAGTCGGAACTCATTCAAATGCTGGCAGGATAAGAGTGGCTCGACAGCAAGGAAAGACCGCTTAGTCCTTGAACCCCACTTCAAGAAAACCGGGACGCGGGCCGTTCCATTCGCCTGCGGGTATAGGCTCATCGTCCTGATCGTCGTGGCGTCGCGAGCGGGATTTGCGCTCAGGTTTCTCGTTGCGGTCGTCACGCGCGCGGCGCGCCTTCTTGGGCGCTTCTTCGCTTGAATCATCTTCTTGAGCCTTGCGACGGCTGGAGCGTTTGGGTTTGTCCTCTTCAGCCGCGTCCTTCGCGTCAGCGCCAGCCTCGGCGAGTTCGACCCGCACATCGTCTTTGCCGAAGACCTTGATCTTCGCACCTGTCAATTTCTCGACATTCTCGATCGCTTCGGCGTCTTCTTTCGCAACGAAAGTGAACGCGCGACCCTTTGCCCCCGCTCTGCCCGTGCGGCCGATACGGTGGACATAATCATCCGGGTGCCACGGCGTGTCGAAGTTGAAGACGTGGCTGACGCCCTTGATGTCCAAACCGCGCGCGGCAACGTCTGACGCCACGAGAATGTTGACTTCGCCCGATTTGAAGCGATCAAGCTCCTTCAGCCGCGAGTTCTGGTCCATGTCGCCGTGGATTTCGCCGCTCGCAAAGCCATGCCGCTGCAGGCTCTTGTTGAGCTCTCGCACCGTAGTCTTGCGATTGGCAAAGATGATCGCGGTTTCGACCTGATCGTGCTGCAACAACCAGCGCAAAGTCTCTCGCTTCTGGCGGGTCTGCACCGGAACCTTGAATGCGGTTATATCCTTGTTCGTGGTCGCTGCGCGGGCTGTTTCAATCCGCTTCGGGTTCGACAAGAACGTTTTCGCAAGCTTTGCGATGGGAGGCGGCATGGTCGCCGAAAAAAGCATCGTCTGGCGAGTTTCGGGAAGCTTTGAGCAGATAAACTCGATGTCCGGAATAAATCCCATGTCGAGCATCCGGTCCGCTTCATCGATTACCAGCAGCTCGCAGCCATTGAGCAATATCTTGCCCCGCTCAAAAAGATCCATCAGACGGCCAGGCGTTGCGATCAGCACGTCGACCCCTTCGTTCAGCGCCTTCACCTGATCGCCCATCTGCACACCGCCAATCAGCAGTGCCATCTTCAAATCATGGTTCTTGCCGTACTTCTCGAAATTCTCAGCGACCTGCGCAGCGAGCTCGCGCGTCGGCTCGAGGATCAGCGAGCGCGGCATCAGCGCGCGACGGCGCCCCGATGCCATGACATCGATCATCGGCAAGACGAAGCTGGCGGTCTTGCCCGTGCCGGTCTGCGCGATGCCGATCAGGTCCTTCATCATCAGAACAGCAGGAATGGCCTCCGCCTGGATCGCTGTCGGCTCTGTATAGCCGGCATCTTCGACGGCTTTAAGCAATTCGGGAGAGAGGCCGAGATCGGCGAAAGTCATGCGGTTCAATATGTCCGGGTAGCGAGCAGCGATAATCTGCCGGGTTTCATGGGTTCTCGAACGCGTCGGGAACGCGGCAGCCCCTTCGCCGAAACCGCCCCAAAAGTCAAGAAAATGGGCCGGGCGAGCGCCTTCCGGCAGCGTCAGTTGTTGACGGCAACCAGCTGTCGCATGCGTTCCACTTCGCATTTAGCGCCGGTGCGCGACTGCAGCTTGTCACGTGCGACGCATAGGTTCCCGTCCTCGTTGCGCTCGACATAGAAGCCGGAATAGAAGTCGCGCGCCCGGCAGGCCTGTTCGAGGTTCACAGTGATGATCCGCTGATCACGCAGGAAGAGCAGCAGGCGATTGCCGCTGCCGGTCTGGACCCCGGCGATGCCGGAAACTGGCACGCATTTGTCCATTTTGCGTTCTTCGAACTGTGTCCTGAGCGCCTGCTGCGGCATTTGCGCGAGTAGGTTGTTCCGGTTGCTGCCCCGTTGCGGCGAAATCCGTACGACCACGCGCCGTTCGATGCGCACTTGACGGACGGTCTGGCCTTCTCGCAGCGCATTGAGCGGGTTTACGGCCACCGTCTCCGGCGCAATCTTGTCGATGCCTGTTTGAGACTGCGGAGGGACGTCATAGTCCGGTGCCTGAGCATTCGAAGTCGCGCTCTCGGCACTGGCAAGTGCCACGGGCGCAAGCGTGCTCTGCCCCAATAACGGGAGCGCCAGCGCGAGTGGCGCAGCAAATGCATACAAGCTTGGCATTTAGTGGTAAGGGCCCTCCAACACTTCCCATAAGTCCCGTTCGCTAGCGCAAAAAGGCACTCGCGACCCCCGCCACGACTAGCGTCAGCGATTGAACGGTGGCTTAACCTCCGCCCTTCGCGCACGCAAAGCCCTAGTGCATTCATTCCAAACTGTGGCATAGTCGCAACAATGAGAATGACGAATACGATGCCGCTGACCGACCCAGAAGACTTCCTGAGCGAGGCCGCAGAATTGCTCGGGCCAAAGGGCTTCAACAGCGATGCCGAGATGTTAGAGCCATGGCTTACCGACTGGCGCGGGCGTTACACTGGCCGCGCGCTGGCGTTGGCCTCCCCTGCCTCTACGGCGGAAGTTGCGGCGCTTGTGAGGTTGTGTGCCGAATATCGCATTCCGATTGTCCCTCAAGGCGGCAATAGCGGCATGGTCGGCGGTGCTACTCCGGATAATCGAGGCAATGCTATCCTGCTATCGCTTCGGCGGATGGACAGCATTCGCTCGCTTGATGCCGAGGCTGGCCAGGCAGTCTGCGAGGCCGGGGTGATCCTGCAAATGCTGCACGAAGCGGCTGAAGATGCCGGCACGCGCTTTCCTCTGACGTTGGGCGGTAAAGGTTCAGCGACTATTGGCGGTCTGGTGTCAACCAATGCCGGTGGCACGCAGGTACTGCGCCATGGAACCATGCGCGCGCAGGTATTGGGCCTCGAAGCGGTGCTGGCCAATGGCGATGTGTTCGACAGCCTGACCGCGCTCAAGAAGGACAATCGCGGTTTCGACCTTAAGCAACTACTGATTGGATCAGAAGGCACCTTGGGGATCGTTACCGCCGTCAATGTGCGCCTCCTACCCGCCGCAACCGGTCGCGTAACAGCCTGGGTAGGTCTCTCCAGCATCACTGATGCGCGCTTGCTATTGCGCTTTGTCGACAAGCGAATGGGCAACTTGATCGAAGGCTTCGAAGTGGTGCCCGACCATTGCCTCGACAGCGTGCTCGCTCACTTGCCCGACGCTCGCGCACCGCTTTCCGAGCGGCATTCCTGGAACGCGTTGGTCGAATGCGTATCTTCGAACGACGACAGCGACGCGCTACGCGAACGGATTGAAAGTGTGCTTGCCGAGGCAATGGACACCGAGCTGCTCAAGGACGCGGTAATCGCCTCAAATGAGCGCCAAGCCGAAGACTTCTGGCTGCTGCGCGATTCGATCTCAGCTGCGGAGCGCGCACTTGGCCCGGCGATGCAGCATGACATTTCCGTACCGGTCGAGCGTATGCCCGAGTTTATCCTCGAAGCGATCCCTGCGATTGAAAACAGCTTCGTTGGCACCCGCGGTGTGGCCTTCGGTCACCTCGGAGATGGCAATGTGCATTTCCACATTCTAGCCCCCAAAGGCGCAAAACCGGGTGATTGGGAAGAGACAGAAGGCAAAGTCATCAGTGCACGCGTCTATGATCTGGTCACACAATGGGGCGGATCGATCAGCGCTGAACACGGAATTGGCCAGATGAAGGTCGGTGAACTCGGTCGTTTGGGCGATCCCGTCGCGCTTGCAATGATGCGTTCGGTCAAGCAGGCGCTCGACCCGCTTGGGTTGCTAAATCCAGGAAAACTGATTCCACCCCCGGCAGATAACACACCCAAGGTTGCGCCCGGAGGCATGAACGCCTAAAGCGCGGCCCGTTCGGCAAGCGGTAGAGCAGTTCAGCCCGTCCGCATAGCGCCGAAACCTTTTCCCGACCTGATTATTCGGAGACATTCCATGGCCAGCGCGCCGCAGCCGCAACTTCCGCTGTTTTACAAAGACCTGCTCCCACTTAATAGCCGTGACCACGGCGATTGGAAAGTTGGCGCATTCGAAACCGCCGACTTCCTAGCAGAGACTCACGCGATCCCGCTGACTGTTGACGAATTCGTCGATGCGCAACGCGATTATCCGATTGTCTTCACGGCCGGCGACAACCCTTTGCCGATTGCGCTGATGGGTCTGAACGAAGGCGTGAACACCTTTATCGGCGACGACCGCAAGATCGTCACCGGTGTGTACGTTCCGGCTTATGTCCGTCGCTATCCGTTCCTGCTCGCGAAACTGCAACCGGAATCGGAAGACATGTCTCTGTGCTTCGATCCAAGCGCTGAGGTCGTGAAGAAGCAGGATGACGGCAATGTGCTGTTCGACGATGAGGGCAAGCCGACCGAGTACACCAACGGTGTGCTCGAATTCTGCCGCAAGTTCGAAGAATCAGGCCAGCGCACCCGTGCATTTCTTGAAGAGCTCAAAAAGCTCGACATTCTCATGGATGGCGAAATCGCGATCACCCGCCCCGACCAGCCCGATAAGCCATTCGTTTATCGCGGCTTCCGCATGGTCGATGAAAAGAAGCTACGCGAACTACCTGCGGACACGCTCGAAGCGCTTAACAAAAACGGTATGATCATGCTTATCCATGCGCATATGTTCTCGCTGAACCTGATGCGGGTGCTGTTCGAACGCCAGATGGCACAGGGCAAGGTTCCGCTTCCCGAAACAAGTGCTGCACCGACGGTAAACTGATTGAAAATCTGCAATTTGCGACATTGAAAGGCTGGAGTTGCTCTTGAAGCGGCGCCAGCCTTTCACTATTTTATGAGCACGGGCGGTGCCCCCCTCATAACCGCCCGTTAGCTGTGCCGAAAGGCGCAGACCTCCCTGAACCTTGGCCACCTCGCGCTATATGCGCGAGGTGGTTTTTTCTCTTAATATTGGAATTTTGTTCGAAGTTCTTGCGAGAGCTATTCGGCAGCCTGCGGCAGTTGCCCGCCCGTTCCTAACCGCGCAACCTCCGCCCCAAGCTCACGCACCATTCCGGCCAGCATTTTCGCCAGCGGAACAAGATTCGTGCTGGGTTCGGACAGACGATTATCGAGATAGGCGCTGCGGCACACCTCGACCTGCACTGCGTGCACTCCACGGCGCGGTGATGCGTGACGATCGAGCACATAACCGCCCGAATAGGGTCGATTGTGCGCATTGGGTCTCCCCTGAGCATCAAGATAGCGGAACGCCCGTGCGACCAGTTTGCCGTGACACGATGCCCCGAACCGATCGCCCAAAACGATCTCTGGACTGCGATCCTGCCCTGTCTGCGGCCTCAAGGGCGGCATGGAATGCAGATCGACCAATAGCGCCGCACCCCAGGCATCACGAATCCGCTCAAGTTCGCGACCTAGAAAATCATGATATGGCCGATGTATCTGCTCGATCCGGGCATCAAGATCCTCACGCGGCAGTCTTTCACGCCAGATCTCACCAAATCCTGGCAATCGGCGAGGGATCAGGCCGAGCCCGCTGCGTGCGCGGCGATTGGCTGACGAATGGCGCTGCGCAGGCTTGGGCGAGCCTTCGATCATGTCCCAATCCACATCCTCTTGCGACCGATTGAGATCAAGCAGAGCGCGCGGGGCATGCGCTACCAGCAGGCCAGTTCCTGTAAGCTTGGCGATTTCGACGCCGAGTTTGTCGACATAGCGATCTTCCAGCCGCAACTGACACATGCCTTCACCGCGCATGTTGGCGAGCGTTTCGGACGGATAGCGTCTACCGGCATGCGGAACCGCGATAAGCACCGGCATCGGCATTGAGCGCGGCGCAACATATGTGAAGGCCGGGCCATGCGCGTTATCGCACACTGAGCCACCGCTAACCTTGTCCAGGTCGGACCATCCACCGGAATATGAGGGGCTTTTGTCAGAGTTTTTGCGAGAGAATCTCATTGACGATTTGCTGCCCGCTTTCCGGTTTCGAGTCAAAGTATCAATGACCAATTGCGATCTGTTTTAGGCCATCGACGTGTTTCGTCTCAAAGCAGGGCAGTACAACGGTTGGGAAAGATTTCTTAAGCGAGCAGTGCTACACGATTGCGTATGACAACAAGCCCCGCCCCGCGAATCCTCTTGGCCGAGGACGACGACGCCATGCGCACATACCTTGAACGCGCCCTGCAGAATGCTGGATACGAGGTAAAAACCGTCGACCGCGGAACCGAGGCGGTGCCGCTGCTCGAATCGGAGCATTTCGATCTGTTACTCTCCGACATCGTGATGCCGGAAATGGACGGAATCGAACTCGCGCAGCAATGCGCAGAGATCAGTCCTCGTACCAAGGTGATGTTCATCACTGGATTCGCCGCCGTGTCGCTCCGTGCAAGCCGCGAGCAACCGCATGCAAAGGTGCTGTCAAAACCTTTCCATCTGCGCGATCTGGTACTGGAAGTGGAGCGTGTCTTCGAAGAACAGCGCGAGGCATCGCTGTAAACCGTTATGGTTGCGGCAACGGGTGCGCGAATCGCTTGCACCTTTTGCCAACCCGCGTTAATGCGCCGCTCCGCTTACGACAGGGCGGCAAATTCGAATGGTGCGGGCGTATAGCTCAGTGGTAGAGCACTGTATTGACATTGCAGGGGTCGGAAGTTCAACTCTTCCTACGCCCACCATCGATTAATCGGTAAAATTGAGCCGAATGAGGACCCGCCAGCCATGGCGGGTTTTTCTTTGCCTAAGCGCGTTTGAGAATCCCTCTCAGCCCCGCTTGCAAGGCGAATTTCCTCTGCTAAAGCCCCTTCCGGGATCTATTCAGAACATCCTGTCGATCATACGCAATCCAGGAAGGATGAGGCGCTAGCCATGCAGAAAATCAAAGTTGCGAACCCAGTTGTCGAACTTGACGGCGACGAGATGACCAAGATCATCTGGCAATGGATTCGCGAGCGCTTGATCCTGCCGTATCTCGACGTCGACCTTAAGTATTACGACCTCTCAATTGAGAAGCGCGACGAGACCGACGACCAGATTACAATCGACGCGGCGAACGCGATCAAGCAATACGGTGTGGGCGTGAAGTGCGCGACAATCACGCCGGACGAAGCGCGTGTCGAAGAGTTCGACCTAAAGAAAATGTGGCGCAGCCCGAACGGCACGATCCGCAACATCCTTGGTGGCGTGGTATTCCGGGAGCCGATTGTAATCGACAACGTTCCGCGTCTTGTTCCGGGTTGGACGGATCCGATCGTGGTCGGTCGTCACGCATTCGGCGACCAATACCGCGCGACCGACACGCTGATCCCCGGCCCAGGCAAGCTTCGAATGGTCTACGAAGGTGATGATGGCACTGAGATCGACCTCAATGTCTTCGACTTCCCATCGAGCGGCGTTGCGATGTCGATGTACAACCTCGACGATTCTATCCGCGACTTTGCGCGTGCTTCGCTAAACTACGGCCTTGACCGTAAGTGGCCGGTCTATCTCTCCACCAAGAACACGATCATGAAAGCCTATGATGGCCGCTTCAAGGATCTGTTCGAGGAAGTGTTCGAAAATGAATTCAAAGAAGAGTTTGCCGAAGCCGGCATCACCTACGAACACCGACTGATCGACGACATGGTCGCTTCCGCATTGAAGTGGAGCGGCAAATTCGTGTGGGCCTGCAAAAACTACGATGGCGACGTCCAGTCGGATACGGTTGCGCAGGGCTTTGGCTCGCTTGGGCTGATGACGTCAGTTCTGATGACACCGGATGGTAAAACTGTCGAAGCGGAAGCTGCGCACGGCACCGTCACCCGCCATTATCGTCAGCACCAGGAAGGCAAAGCGACCTCGACCAACCCGATCGCCTCGATCTTCGCCTGGACACGCGGCCTGATGTATCGCGGCAAGTTCGACAATACACCCGACGTGGTGAAGTTTGCCGAAACACTCGAGCGCGTCTGTATTCAAACGGTCGAGAACGGCCAGATGACCAAGGATCTCGCGCTTTTGATCGGTCCGGGCCAGAATTGGCTGACGACCGAGCAGTTCTTCGAAGCGATCGTCGCAAACCTCGAAAAAGAGATGCAAAACTGATCGTGATACACAGCTCGACCTTCGGTTGAGCCATTTGCTAAAGGATGTCTGGTGCAAAACGCTTGCATGCAACCGAACTGCACCAGCATCGCGAGTGACAGCTTCACGCCAGCAAGCTAGAAAGCTCTGCGGTGGCAGGCGAACTATCCTTTTCTTCCGAAATGTCGGACGCGCTGGTGATCCTCGGCGCAGCTGGGATCGTCATTCCCGTCTTCGCGCGGTTTCGCATCACTCCCATCATCGGTTTCATCCTGATCGGCATTGCCGTCGGTCCGTACGGACTCGGCACGCTGGTCGACGAAGTACCCTGGCTTAGACACGTGACGATATCCGATCCGGAATCGCTAGCTCCATTTGCTGACTTCGGGATCATATTGCTGCTGTTCGCAATCGGGCTTGAACTGTCGTTCAACCGTCTTTGGCAATTGCGAAAATATGTGTTCGGCCTTGGTTCGCTCGAGCTGCTGATTATCGGCAGCTCCGGGGCTGCATTCCTATATTATGTAAGCGGGATGGACCTGACCCCCGCGCTGGCGCTTGGCTTCGCGCTCGCCTTCTCATCGACGGCGATCGTTCTGCCAATTTCAGGAACCCGATCACCGGTCGGGCGCGCAGCACTGTCTATGCTGCTGTTCGAAGACATCATGATTGTGCCAATCGTCTTCATCCTCGGGGCGCTGGCTCCTCATGCGCAGGCTGAAGGCTGGAGCGGCCTGACCGACACACTTTGGCAAGGCGGCCTGGTCGTGGTCGTCTTGTTGATCATCGGGCGAGTGGCCCTTCCGCGCCTCTTCTCGCAAGCTGCGCGCACCAAGAGCCCAGAGTTGTTCCTAGCGGCCTCGCTGCTGGTGGTGATTGGTGCAAGCCTTGCGACAGCAGCGACCGGACTTTCGCCAATCGTCGGCGCGCTGATCGCCGGGTTACTGATCGCCGAGACAGAGTATCACGGTGAAGTCGAGAGCATCATGGAGCCCTTCAAGGGCCTCGCATTGGGCGTGTTCCTGATCACGATCGGCATGAGTATCGATCTGATGACAATCGCCGCCAATATAGGCCCGATCATGCTCGCCGTGGTCGGCGTGCTGGTGTTCAAGGCGATTGTAACAGGTGTTCTACTGCGTCTGATGGGCGCGCGCCGCAGCACCGCAGCGGAAACCGGTGTATTGATGGCAAGCCCGAGCGAAACCACACTGATTGTTCTCGCCGCCGCCACCAGCGCGCTGGTGGTTGATCAAGAGACTGCACAGTTTTGGCAGATCGTGACGGCGATCGGCCTCACCGTCACTCCCTTGCTGGCGAAACTGGGCCGGGTGATTGCACGCCGAGTCGAATCCACCCCGGAGCTTCCCGAAGAAGACGAGCACGAAGCGCGCACCGTCATAGTCGGTGGAGGCCGCGTCGGGCGGCTGGTCGCGGATATGCTCAAGGCACACAATCAAGCTTACGTGATGCTCGACTCCAATCCCGACCTTATCGCGGCGGCCAAACGTGATGGGTATCGCGCGACATTCGGCGATGCTGGGCGTGGAAATGCCTTGTCTCGGCTAGGAATCGAGAAAGCACCTGCAGTCGTGCTGACGATGGATGAACCTGTGCTGGTTCAGCGTCTGGTCTCCAAACTACGCTCCACCCATCCTGACCTACTGATCGTCTCACGAGCGCGCGACACAGAACATGCAGCCGCCCTGTACCGAGCCGGAGCGAGCCATGCGGTTCCAGAAACGCTCGAAAGCTCGCTACAGCTTTCCGAGGCGGTACTGGTCGATATCGGTGTGGCGATGGGGCCGGTAATCGCGTCGATCCACGAAAAGCGCGACGAATATCGCGAACGGCTCGAACGCGATGGTCGCTTGAAAGGCAAGCCCAAGCTGCGAACTTCAACTACCGAGGCTTAAACGCTAACCCGCGAGGGCAGCCTTGACAGCCGCAATCGCCTCTTCAGCCTTGCTGCCGTCCGGGCCTCCTCCTTGCGCCATGTCGGGTCGCCCACCGCCACCTTTGCCGCCAAGCGCCTCAACGCCTTTACGGATGAGATCGACAGCACTGAAACGCTCGATCAGGTCATCAGT
This sequence comes from Pseudomonadota bacterium, assembly GCA_039195235.1. GTDB lineage: Bacteria > Pseudomonadota > Alphaproteobacteria > Sphingomonadales > Sphingomonadaceae > Erythrobacter. Next base: position 60,055 of record JBCCVO010000002.1, on the reverse strand, counting down.
GACCCCAGCCGCGATTGCTGCCTTGCCATCGTTTACCGCGATGATCGTTGCTACGCCCGAGCCAAGGCGGCTCTTCGCTTCGTCAAGTAGTGGACGCAGTTCCTTTGGGCTTAGGCCTTCGAGCACCTGACCTGAGAATTTGACGCCGTCGATCTCCTCATCAGCGCTTGACGGACCGGATGCTGCCCCGCCCCCACCCAGCGCAAGCGCCTTCTTTGCTTCGGCAAGCTCTTTCTCAAGCCGCTTGCGTTCGTCGAGCAGCGCGGCAAGGCGTGCCGGTACTTCTTCTGGTGTAGCACGGATTGCCCCGGCGGCGGCCTTCAACGCCTCTTCACGTTCGACCAGCCAAGCACGTGCAGCCTCGCCAGTAAGGGCCTCGATCCGGCGAACCCCAGAAGACACAGCGCTTTCCGAGATGATTCGGAACAGGCCGATATCACCGGTCGCGCTCACATGGGTGCCACCGCACAGTTCAACCGAATAGTTACGACCGCCCTCACCTGAACGGCCCATTGAAAGGACGCGAACTTCATCTCCGTACTTCTCGCCGAACAGTGCCAGCGCACCCGCCTCAACTGCGTCATCCGGGCTCATCAGGCGGGTCGCGACCGGCTCATTGGCACGGATTTCCGCGTTCACTTCGGTCTCGATCGCCGCAATGTCTTCGGGCGTCAGCGGTCCGGGTTGCGAAAAATCAAACCGCAGGCGGTCTTCCGCCACAAGCGAACCCTTTTGTGTGACATGCCCACCGAGGCGGTTGCGCAAGGCGGCATGAACGAGGTGGGTTGCAGAGTGGTTGGCGCGAATTTGCGTGCGACGTTCAGTATCCACGTCAAGCTGGACACTGTCACCAACCGCCACCTCGCCAGCGGAAATGGTCGCGTGGTGCGCGTGGAGGCGGCCAAGGGGCTTGCTGGTGTCGGTCACCTGCGCAAACAAGCCCAAGGGCGTGCTTATCGTGCCCGTGTCGCCAGTCTGGCCGCCGCTTTCACCGTAGAACGGTGTCTGGTTGGTAAGGACTATAACCTCATCGCCGGCGCCAGCGCGCTCTACCTCCGCCCCACTCTTTACGATGGCGACTACCGTGCCCTCGCCTGAAGTCGCGGCATAGCCGGTAAACTCGCTCGCGCCTTCGCGTTCCGCGAGATCGAACCAGACCTCACCGGATGCGGCCTCGCCGGAGCCCTTCCAGGCCGCTCGCGCGGCTTCCTTCTGGCGCGCCATCGCGATGTCGAAACCATTGCGATCAACACCAATCCCGCGGGCGCGCAATGCGTCTTCCGTCAGGTCATATGGAAAACCGTAAGTGTCGTAGAGCTTGAAGGCGGTTTCGCCATCAAGCTCGCTGCCTTTGGACATATCGCCAGTGGCCTCGTCGAGCAGCTTCAGCCCCTTGTCGAGGGTCTTGCGGAATTGTGTTTCCTCACGCAGCAGCACTTCCTCAATCAAGGCCTGCCCACGTACCAACTCCGGGTATGCCTGCCCCATTTCGTTGACGAGGTTCGGCACAAGACGATGCATCAGCGGTTCGCTTGCACCCAGCAGATGCGCGTGACGCATGGCACGACGCATGATCCGGCGCAGGACATAGCCGCGTCCTTCATTCGACGGCAGCACGCCATCGGCCATCAGGAAGCTGGTGGACCGCAAATGATCAGCGATTACCCGGTGGCTCGCCAAGCTATCCCCGTCGGCGGCGACATTGGTTAGATTCTCTGATGCCGCGATCAGCGCCTTAAAGGTATCGGTGTCGTAATTGTCGTGCGCACCTTGAAGCACTGCGGCGATACGCTCGATGCCCATCCCTGTGTCGATCGAGGGGCTTGGCAGGTCGCGACGCTCGCCGTCGGCACCCTGATCGAACTGCATGAAGACCAGATTCCAGATTTCTACAAAGCGGTCTCCGTCTTCATCCGGACTTCCGGGAGGGCCGCCTGCGATATGTTCGCCGTGATCGTAGAAGATTTCGGAACAGGGGCCACACGGACCAGTCTCACCCATCGACCAGAAATTGTCGCTGGTCGCGATGCGGATAATGCGGTCTTCGGGTAGGCCGGAAATCTTCCGCCATAGATCGAACGCTTCATCGTCGGTATGGTAGATCGTCGTGGTCAACCTATCGGGCGAAAGGCCCCACTCCTTCGTGAGCAAGGTCCAGGCGTGATGAATTGCCTCTTCCTTGAAATAGTCGCCGAACGAGAAATTGCCGAGCATTTCGAAGAAGGTGTGATGCCGCGCTGTGTAGCCGACGTTGTCGAGGTCATTGTGCTTGCCCCCGGCGCGCACGCATTTCTGCGAGGACGTTGCGCGCGGTGAAGGCGGGGTCTCCAGACCGGTGAAAACGTTCTTGAATGGCACCATACCCGCATTCACGAACATCAGCGTAGGATCGTTATACGGCACCAGCGGCGCGCTCTGCACTTGCTCATGCCCGGCATTCCCGAAGTAATCGAGAAAGGACCGGCGGAGATCATTTGTAGACGTCATGCGAGGGCAGTTAAGCAATGGAGTGCCCTTGGACAAGCCACCGCGTGCAGGCCGCCTGTTCTCATCATACGATCATTGCCAGATAGTCAGGCGTTGGCCCCCACAAACTCAATCCAAAAAAGCAGAAAAACCGGCGTGGGTCTTTGCCAGGGGGCAGCAAGCCACACGCCGGTTTTCCGGTCTTCCGAGCGCAGGAGCAAATGCTCCGTTAGATCGCCCGCTTGAGGATCAGCTGTCGGTATCCGCGTCCGGGCCCGCCATCATTTCCTCGGCCACCTCGTCGGTGCGGCCGCGAATGGCGGCTTCCAACTGGTCGCAAACTTCAGGATTGTCCTTGAGGTAATTCTTCGCATTCTCACGGCCCTGGCCAATGCGGATACTGTCATAAGAGAACCAGCTGCCTGATTTCTCGACCAGGCCAGCCTTGACCCCGAGATCGAGAATCTCGCCGCGTTTGGAAATCCCCTGACCATACATGATATCAAATTCGACCTGCTTGAAAGGCGGGGCGACCTTGTTCTTGACCACTTTGACACGGGTCGAGTTGCCAACCACCTCGTCGCGATCCTTGATCTGGCCTGTCCGGCGAATATCGAGCCGTACAGATGCGTAGAACTTGAGAGCGTTACCGCCGGTCGTGGTTTCCGGGTTGCCGTACATCACGCCGATTTTCATGCGCAGCTGATTGATGAAAATTACCATGCACTTTGAACGGTTGATCGACCCGGTCAGCTTGCGCAGCGATTGGGACATAAGCCGCGCTTGAAGGCCGACATGGGCATCGCCCATCTCGCCTTCGATTTCGGCGCGTGGGACGAGCGCCGCGACCGAGTCGACCACCAACACGTCAATGGCGTTCGAACGCACCAGCGTGTCAGTAATTTCGAGCGCCTGCTCACCTGTATCGGGCTGAGAGACGATCAATTCATCGACGTCCACACCCAGCTTTTTTGCATAGATGGGATCGAGAGCATGCTCGGCATCGACGAAGGCAGCAGTGCCGCCCGCCTTCTGCGCTTCTGCAATGACATGCAGCGCGAGTGTCGTCTTACCCGAACTTTCCGGACCATACACTTCGATAACCCGCCCCTTGGGCAGGCCACCAATGCCAAGAGCAATATCCAGCCCCAGCGAACCGGTCGAAATCGATTCGACCTGCATTGCTTCTTTAGAGCCCAGCTTCATTGCCGAACCCTTGCCAAATGCACGATCAATTTGGGCAAGTGCGGCGTCGAGCGCCTTTTGACGGTCCACGTCTTTATCCTTCTCTACTACTTTAAGTTGAGCAGCCATCGCACGACCTCCTTCACTTGCCTAGAGGCGATCAGAAATTATCGACCGCCCCCTTGTAGGAGTTCATGTATCTGGTTTGTTCCAAAAGAACAAGGGAGGAACAAAAATATTTTTCACCCGCCCGAGAAAGCCTTCAAGCGCTGACTCAATCGCGTTCTACACTGCGCAGGCGCCACCTGAACTGGCGCTCTGAATTAGCAGGCAAAGTCAGCTCCACCACATCGTAGCCGTTCTTCACGAACACTTTTTCACGCGGGAAGCGAATCTCCCAATCCCCTGCCCATCCAAGTCGCAGACGCATTTTGACGGGATGCGGATTGGCATTGGAGAGGACAGCGAACATTTTCGACCATTTGCGGCCGCGTTTACCTGGATCATCTTTCTCAAAGGTGGCGCAGTGGCTGTGCACCTGCGCACTGTTTCCGATTTCCAGTTCGACATCCTGCCCGCGCGCATAGTCGCGCAGTTCACTGGTCGCGGCCAGTTGCAAGCCCCGGGGCGTCGGCTCAAACAGCGTCATCGCACCTTGCGGCAGTGCAATGCCGAGTCCCTTACCATCCTCGTTTTTGGTCACCAACAGCATGCCGGCAGAGACCATGTCCTCACCCGGCATATCCCAATCATAGACATCGCATCCGGCTGTGTAGAGGAAGCGCGCCTTGACTTCCTCCTTGTTGAGGAACGCGACTTGCTTCAGCCCTTTGGCCGAAACATCCACTCGGTCTGGCACGCGGAACAGTTTCAGATCGCCGAGGTTCTCTTCCTCTGCGGTCACAACGCTGACCGCCATGGCTGCGCCTTGTAACCTAGCTTCGCGACGAGAGCCTGTGACCACGATCGCACTCTCATCAGCATACTTCATCTCTGCTACCGGAGCGGGCGGTGGTGGTAGCGCTATCGCAGATCCCGCAGCGGTACTTCCGAACGGGTGACAGGTCAGTCGCAGTGGCCGCGCGATCGGCGGATCGGACAGCTCTTCATAATCACTGTCGATATTGAGCGTGCCAGCGATGATCTGAAGCTTGGCGTTGTCAAAGCTCTGGTCGTTGTCGTTGAGCAGTGTGAGCCAGCTAAGCAGCTGCATGTTGAACTCGTCGTCGCTGGCCTTCTCCCCCATGGCACCGACATAATTTGCCTGCCAGTCAAAGCCCCATGACAAATAGGTAAGCGTGACTTCATAGGTTCCGCCACGGGTGCTTTGCGTGTCGATCGTGAAGATCGGCTTGGCCAACAGTCCATCGGGAACGCGACCAAAGGTGAGTTTTTCCGGCAGGCCTGAACAGCGGACCGCCTCGTATCCTTGCGAGGTTTGCAGCACCAGCCCGCCATCGGCGCGGGTGCGTACGATCGCCTGTTCCGCTTGCGCGGCGCCGGTTGCCGGATTGGTCCGTGTGATCGTCACGCGATTGCCTAGCGCCCCATTCACCAGCGCTGCTGGAGAAAGAAGCTCGGCATTGCGGTTCTTCTCGATCGTGCCACCAGGAAGGCCAGTGACGATCGCGCTGACGCCAACCATTCCTTCGGCGACGCCGACAAAGCGGATCGTCGATTCGCCTTCGGGCAAAGTGACCGTGCGCGTTTCGCTGATCATCGCGAAACCTTGGGGCCAGTTGCGATCCATCTCCTGATCAATGGGGCGATCGGGATCGCGGTAGATCGTAACTGAAAGATCCTGCGCCGGAGATGCCTCGACAATCGCACGAGCAAGGGCTGGCTGCGCGGCCAGCATCGCAAGCGACAAGGAAAGGAGTGCGGCTAACCGCATGGTCATCGCCTCGACGCTTACCAGCGGGTGTCGAAGGTTACGCGGATGGTCCGCTCGCCCTCAGCAGGCACGGGCACGACCCATTTGCGGCGCTCGTAATTCAGCTGCTCGCCTTCGATGCCTTCGCTTACGATGCGGTAGTCATAGGCCCACCAATACCGGCCGAGACCGTCTTGTGTCAGCTCCACCTCAACTGGCTCATCTTTCGCGTTGGTGATCTTGTAACGCATCGTTGTGCGGTAATATGTTGTATTCTTGAGCCGTTCGCTTTCGCCACGCTTCACCAGATTGTCGTCAGCATCGTAAACGCGGAAGCGCTCGCTCTTGACCCATTCTTGTTGGGTAATCCGCTCGCGCTTTTCGACTTCGGCTTGCACGAAAATATCGAACGCGTCGCCGGTCGTGAGCGAGAGTTCGCTGCCCATTGGGGTATGTCCGATCCCGTTCTCCCCGATGAATTGCGGGGTGCCCTGGCTATCACGCTGATAGAAACGGACTGTGCCTGCGGGCAAAGCATCGCCGAGCCCCTGATCGCGGGATGAAGAAAAGCTGATCGCGCTTGAAACGTTGACCGGATTGGAGTCGTTTTGCTGCCAACCGACTGTGCGCGAATAGACCTTGCGCGCAGGTACACCCTGCACATCAAGAAAGCTCACCTGCTTGGTCTGTGCGTTGGCGATCGTGGTCCGCCCGCTGATCGGATAAAGATAGAAATCGCCAAGCCGTTCGCGATCAGCACTTTCGGTCCCGGCCCGCGTCATGCCCCGGCGGCCAAAACCGCCCCCGCGCGATCCGCTGGGGTTGCCCGCGACCAGCAAGGTGTCAGCCCGGTAAAAGGTGGTGCCGCTGCGATTGGTGAGTGTGACCCACCCCTGCATGTCGATCGTATCTTCACGTTCATTGTAGAGCGCGACGTAGTCTGCGCTCCAACCGAGCCCACTGGAAAGATAGCGCAAGGAAACCGGGCGCATACCTGCGCGGGTGCTGTTCAGGTTGACCGAGAGAGTTGGGCGAGCACGCAGGTTCGGCGGAACCCGATCGAAAATGACGCGCACTGGCAAGCCATCATCGCGCAACACTTCAATCCGGTCGCCGATCTGAACCACGACACCGCCTGCGGTCGAGAGAACGCGAGCGCGTTCACGCGTCTCAGCACCGGTCGCTGGGTTGGTGCGAAGCAGGGTAACCGTCTGGCCGATCGCCTTTTCCATCATCTTGGTAGGTGTCAGCAGGTCGAAATCGAAATTTTGTTCGACAATTGTGGTGTTTGGCGCGAAAAAGCTCAGCGTTTGTGGGCGGATCTGCGCCGATACATCTGGGAATTCGACTCGGCTTGTCCCTTGGACAATATCGAGCTGCCTGATGTCCTGCACTAGCGCGAGATTGTTGTTGTAGATCGTGACTGAAACGTCGCCTTGCGCCGTTTCATCGGGGTCTGGGACGGATTGCGAAGCAGCGGTGGATGTCAGCAATGCCGCCCCACTCAAAGCTGCGAGTTTGATTGTTCCCACCAACGTGGACTGCGACATATCTAACCCCTCCCCAATGACCTTGCGCACTATGATGGAAGGTAGCGGTTTATCCAAGGTGAATAGGAATTTATCCCGACGTTTAGGTCGCGCGAACCACTATTCAGCGGCCTCCGCAGCCTTAGCCGCACGCATCACTTCGCCGACCTTGTCGCCGATGGCCGCGACGCTGAATGGTTTGGCGATGAAGTGCATGTCGGGGATATCGATGTCTTTACGCAACTGCTCTTCGGCATAGCCCGACATGAACAGTACCGGCATCTGCGGACGCAACTGGCGGATTGCGCGAACCATGGCCGGGCCATCCATTCCCGGCATTACCACGTCGCTGACAACAAGGTCGAACTCGCCGCCGTCGGTTATCGCCTCGAGCCCGTCTTCGCCATCGGGGCAGGCAGTCACATCATAGCCTGCTCTTGCAAGCGCGCGCTCCGCGACGGCACGGACCATATCCTCGTCTTCCACCAGCAGGATTTTGCCACCAACCGACCATTCGGACGATGAAACCGGCGTAGGTGTCTCGCGCTTGCGCGGCACCTCCCCATGGTGGATCGGGAAGTAGATCGTGAAACGCGCACCTACGGGCTTGCCCGCCGTGTCAGAAACGTTGTCCGCAAAAATGAATCCGCCTGATTGCTTCACAATCCCGTAGGCGGTCGAGAGACCGAGACCTGTCCCCTTGCCCTGCTCCTTGGTTGTGAAGAACGGCTCGAAAAGCTTGGGCAGCACGTGCGAGGGGATACCCCCGCCAGTGTCCTGCACAATCAGCACGGTATAATCGGCTGCGGGAAGAATTTCGGACCCGAGCTGGATCACCTCCTTAGCCTGTATGCTTCGGGTGAAGAGCGAGATACGCCCTGTGCCGCGGTCCTTGTCCGCAGCGCGCGACTGGATCGCATCACGGGCATTCACCGCGAGGTTCATGATTACCTGCTCGAGCTGCTGAGGATCGGCTCTCACCGCGCCGAGATCTCGGTCATGCTGGACGAAATAGGTGATCTTCTCACCGAGCAGCCGTTTGATTAGCGGACTGACCTCGCTAACAACGTCCGGAAGCTGTAGGATTTCGGGTCGGAGCGTCTGCTGGCGTGAAAAAGCAAGCAATTGCCGGGTCAGCGCAGCGGCGCGGTTCGAATTGGCCTGGATCTGCTGAATGTCGTCGTAGTCACTATCGCCCGGCGTGTGACGCAGCAGCATAAGATCACACGTCCCGATGATCGCGGTGAGCACATTGTTGAAATCATGCGCGACCCCGCCCGCAAGCTGACCGACCGCCTGCATCTTGGTTGCCTGTGCCACCTGCCGCTTCAGCTGGTTTTCCTCGCTCGAATCCGCAAGGCTCAGCAAGACCGCTGCCTCACCCAGCCCGCGCACTCCGGCAAGGCCGAGCGAGACCGGTTCTTCGGGTTGAGAGGTCAGCCGCACCGCCATGTCGCCGCTGGTCGCTGGTCCACGCCCGTGACGGCGGACCGCATCGGACAGCGCAGCTTTGTCTTCATGCACAACCAGATCCGTCGGGAAAGCGGGAAGTCCGCGTCCCTCCCGTTCTACCGAACGAAGGAAAGCGTCATTGCCGAACAGGAACCGCCCATCACGGTCAGTCATGGCAAGGCCCAACGGCAATTGCGCGAGCAGCGCGTCGAGCTGCGCGACGCCGGCTTGCGACGACCCATCCCAGCCGCTGCCGATGCCAACACCGCTATCGACCAGCAGCATCAGCGAAGTGCTTTCATCAGGCCCGATATCGCCGCCGAGTGCGGGTTCCTTAAGCGGGACGTCGATCAGGGTCTGAGGAGTACCACCCCGCCCTTCACGCGCGAAGTAGATGCGGTCCCGCTCATCAGAGCGTAGCACCGAGACGAAGTCCTGCCCGGCCAGTGTCGCCGCATCATCGCCCGCCGCCCGCTCGGCAAAGCCTGCGCTGACGGATCGAACCACGCCCTGCGCCGTCGTGATCGCGGTTTCGATCCCTGCCCGGCTCATCATCTGGCCGAATGGTCCGGCAAGATCGATTTCTTCGACCAGATCGGGCGCGTCAGTGAGGATTGTTTTGAAGCGCCAGATCAGGTGATCTTCGCCTCGACCTGCCCGCTCGGACGTCACATGCCAATGCTGCTCGTCCCGGCCATTGCTCAGCTCTTTAAGCTCTCCCTTACCATCGCGCCAAGCTTCGCGCGCAAGCCGGGTGACCGCTTCCAGTCCGGCCCGCTCCAAGGGCAGCGAAGGTGGCGCGCTTCCGACGCCGAAGGCTTCGATAAAGGCACTGTTGGCGCAGACCAACCGATTGGCGCGATCCGTGATTGCGACCGCTTCGCTGCCGTGCTCGATCGCTGCAATCGTTACCGACCAATCGGACGCCGCAACACTCTCGGCAGTAGGGGTCGTGCGCATCCGCTCGAACACGAAGGCTCCGGCCAACAGCGCCATCAATCCGATCAAGTAGGCGGCCGTCAGAGTCACGTCGCTGGTCGCTATGAACAGGCCAGCAACACTCAAGCCAAGGGCTGCAAATAGCAGCCCCAGCATCAGCCGATTGTCGGACGAAAAACTCGATTCGATCTCGCTGCTCAAATCCGCTCAGGCTCCCTTTCGCTGCACCGCAGGAGAGCGAGCAGCACGTCTATCTCTCTTGCCGCAGCCTTAGTTCGCGTTGAGCCGCTGGTCGAGACGGGCTTCCATCGAAGCGAGACGTTTTGCCCGCTTGCGTGCGACAAGAACCCGCCAAGTCGCACTCGCGATAAGATATCCTACACCAGCCGATACGACTGCTAGCACCAGAAAACCAAAAGCGGTCACACCAGCAAGCTCAAAGATGTCGATCAGCCAGTCAAAGCCGCCGCTTTGCAGCTCTTCATTGGCAAGGCCGCCAACCGCTGCGTCAAGATTCAGCGTTGTTTCACCGACCTGGTTGGCAACCACTATCCAGAATGGAAAGGTGAGCGGATTCGTAATGAACGTCACCATCGCAGCCAGCGGCACGTTAGCGCGCGATGGCAAAGCAAGGAACGCAGCGAGAAAAATTTGTCCGACCGGAATTATAAATGCAGCAAAAAGACCAAGCGCGACCCCGCGCGGAACGGAACGCCGGGTAAACCGCCACAACTCCGGTGAAAGGAACCGATGGGCAATCGGCGCGAGATACTTGTTCTTCGCGAGCTGTTCGCGCGAAGGCATGTATTTGCGGAACATGTCCGCGGCCCAGGTTTTGCTGCGTTTCTGCTTCATGATTGCAACGCCGCACTGCTCTCCCGCGAAGGGGAAAGCAAGATGAGTTCGGCAAGATGCAGATCGGCCTCCATAATCGACCATATGGGTAGCAAAACGCGCCTGACCAGCCGGTGAATTCAATATCCGGACTTGAACGGACTTGCGCGATGCGTTCGGCCCGCTCAGGCAGTCGTCAAGGTCACCCGCGCTCTCGCATCAAACGGGCCTTGTCACGCTTCCAGTCGCGCTCTTTGATGCTCGCGCGCTTGTCATGTGCCTGCTTACCCTTGGCCAGCGCCAGCTCAACCTTGGCGCGCCCCTGGCCATTGAAATAGATTGATAGCGGAACCAGCGTCATTCCCTTGCGCTCGACCGCACCGAACAGTCGCTGGATCTCGCGCTCGTGCAATAACAGTTTACGCGGACGGCGCGGTTCATGGTTCAGTCGATTGCCATGGCTGTATTCGGGGATATTGGCGTTGACGAGCCAGACCTCGCCGTCCTTTACCTCGGCATAGCTTTCGGCAATGCTGGCCTCACCAGCGCGCAAGGCCTTTACTTCGGTGCCCTGCAAAGCGAGCCCGGTTTCGAACTTGTCCTCGATATGATAGTCGAACCGCGCGCGGCGATTTTCCGCGACGGTCTTCTGTTTGTCGAACACTGATGGTCTGGGCCTTGCCATAGGGCCAAGCAAATAGGCTTCGTTTGTGATTTGGCAAAGCCCCCATGTGTTCGATCGCATTCATTTCCCGGCCACAGCAGCCTTTTACACAGACCAATCCACCGCGACACAATCGCAACAATATTCACGGGTTTTCAGAATAGTGGTACTTTGTTCGGTTGATTTTGACGAAAAAACCGTGATTGTTACTGTTTCGTCACGTTTGAATTGAGATTTGGGGTCATTTCAAGATGCGTCATTTGTTTACCGCAGCACTTGCGGCCGTTTCGCTTGTTCCTCTGTCAGCCGTCGCGGCGGCGGACGAGCCACTACCGATTTCCGAGTATGGCAAGCTGCCAGAAGTCGAACGCGCCGTTATTTCTCCCTCTGGTGACCGGATTGCGATTCTCACCACAATCAACGGCGAACGAATTCTGATGGCGATTGAGGACCAGAGCAAGGTTCTGACGACGGTCGGCGTCAACGACATGAAGATTCGGTATATCAAGTGGGTCGGGGAGGACCGTCTGCTGCTTGTTTCCAGCCAGACTGAGAATCTTGGCTACAATTTCACCACAGACAAACACGAATTTTTCGTTGGCCGGGTCGTGCCTGTTTCATCTGAGGCCGAAGGAGGCCTAGTCTTCGGCAATGTCTCCAAACTTGTCGATACCATAGTTGGAGACTACGGCATTCGTGAAATCGACGGTCGCCACTACGGTTTTTTTGGAGCTATCGAACTGGGGAAAGGCACCGGATCGCGCCTGCAACGTGAATGGAAACACGGGCGTCCCTATCTCTATCGTGTCGATCTGCAAGACTTCTCGGTCAAGCGTATAGCCGACGCGCCACGCGCAGCCTTTAGTCGAGACTGGCTGATAGATGCCAATGGCGATATCGCGGCAACGCTCGACGTTAACGACACGACAGGCAACTGGAAGCTGTACGGACCAGAGTTCGATACGATCGCGCAGGGGACTAACACATTCGGAGCTGTCTGGCTGATTGGCCTCAGCTTTGACGGCAATGGAGCTATCGTTGGCGAGCGGACTTCTGATGACGTGACGTGGTCCGAGGTGCCAATAACCGGTGGCGAGCGTAAGCCGTTTTTGGACGATCTTGATATCGAACGTGTCTATTTCGATGATACTACCGGGCACATCATGGGGTACGTCGAGGGAGGCGATACCGGAAAGGTGACTTTCAAGAACCAGACGCACGCCAAAACAGTGCGCGCGGTGCGTAAGGCCTTCCCCGATCTTGAAATGCGAATGGTCGACTGGAACAGCGATCTTAGCGATGTGATTGTGCGCACCAGCGGTAACAAGGATAGCGGGACATACTTCGCCGTCGACCTCAAGAACTCGCGTGCCAATGCCATTGCGTATGAGCGTACCAAAATCGGTCCGGAACTGGTTGGGACAGTATCAACTTTCGAATACACCGCTGGTGATGGTCTGGAGATGGACGGAATCCTCACCCTTCCTCCTGGAAAAGCAGCCAAGAACCTGCCAGTCGTGGTGCTTCCACATGGCGGCCCACACAGCCGGGACAATCCTGAGTTCGATTGGTGGGCGCAAGCCTTTGCCTCGCGCGGTTATGCTGTGTTCCAACCCAATTTCCGCGGGTCAACAAATCGCACCGTCGAATTCCGCATGGCCGGTTATGGCGAATGGGGGCGCAAGATGCAGACCGACAAATCGGACGGACTTGCAGCCCTAGCCGAAGCAGGGATCGTCGATCCGAAACGCGCCTGTATCGTTGGGGCAAGCTATGGCGGCTACGCCGCGCTGGTTGGAGTGACTTTGCAGCAAGGTATCTATCGTTGCGCGGTAGCGGTCGCGCCTGTCAGCGACATCTCGAACATGTATGCAGAGGACTACCGCGCATCGGGCCGCGATCGCACGACCAAGGCATCTCTGCAGAATCAACTCGGCCCCCGCGACCGCTGGAAGGCGGCGTCACCTTTGCAGCACGCGGACAAGGCCAGTGCACCGATCATGCTGATCCACGGCAAGGACGATACCGTCGTCCCCTACAGCCATTCCAGCAAGATGGCCAACAAGCTCAAAAATGCCGGGAAGCCCTACGAAATGGTAACGCTGAAGGGCGAAGATCATTGGTTGTCATTGTCGGAAACCCGTCAACAAATGCTCCGGAAGTCAGTTGCTTTTGTACAAAAGAACAATCCGGCGGACTGATCCAAGCCTCAACCGATACCTGCATGCGCCAGTGCTTCGTCGACTGCTTTGCGCGAAGCCTCGCTGGCTTCAACGATCGGCAGGCGCACGGTCGGCTCGATCCAGTCATGGACGCGGCTGAGCGCGTACTTCACAGGCGCGGGAGACGCATCGGAGAACATCGCATAGTGTAGCGGGAACAGCCGATCGTTAATCTCGCGCGCTTTCTTCAGTTCGTTGGCAGCAATCGCCTTGTGAAACTCCGCGCACAGCGCCGGTGCGATATTCGCGGTAACCGAGATCGCACCCCGTCCACCGGCCGCCGAGTGTGGCAGCCACAATTCGTCGTTACCCGATAGCTGGCAGAACTCACTCGACAAGCCCATCCGGTGATCGGCCACGCGGGACAGGTCTCCACTTGCATCCTTGATGGCGACGATCTGGTCAGGATACTTTTTCACAAGCGCCACGACTGTCTTGTCTTCGATATCAGTTACCGTCCGGCTCGGCACGTTGTAGAGTACGATCGGCAAGTCGCTGTTTTCTGCAAGGTGGCTGAAATGCGCGATCAGTCCGGCCTGGCTCGGGCGATTGTAGTAAGGCGCAACGCAGAGACCAGCCGCTGCGCCCGCCTTCTTGGCAAAACTCATATGCAGCAGAGCGTTTTTGGTATCATTGCTGCCGCACCCCGCGATGACAGGTACGCGCCCGGCCGCCTGCTCAATACAGACCTCAATGACGCGGTGATGCTCGGCATTGGAAAGCGTCGAGGCCTCTCCCGTCGTGCCGCAGGGCACCAGCGCTGCACTGCCATGTTCGATCTGCCAATCGACCAGCCGCCGAAACGCGGATTCATCGAACGACCCATCGCGAAAAGGAGTCGCCAGAGCGGGTATCGAACCGCTGAACATTGCTTTATCCCTGTATCAAAGAGTTATTCGGACTGGCGCAGCGCAGTTTTGTACGCCACACTTCCGCGTTCAGCGCCTGATAAGGAGCCTATTGGCATAATGTCCAGCATGCCTTCGAATTTGCCTGTCTCAAATCCGTTCTCCCACCCCATTGCTATCGCAGCGCTTGTCGCAGCGAGCCTTGGGGCGGTGGCCACACCTTCCTCCGCACAGATAGGCGGAAGCTCGGGTGGACAGACTATGCTTGCGCAGCAACCGAGGGCGATCAGTTCGGCGATCGCAACCTGGGAATTGTTGCAAGAAGAGCGTGATCTGGCTTTCGCTGAATATGCCCGCTTCGCACAATCCTATCCCAATTTCCCAAGACTGGAGATCATCCGCCTGCGCGCGGAATCGGCTCTGGAGAACGAGGCCCCGCCTTCTGCCGACCTCCTTGCTTATTTCGACGCCCTGCCGCCGCTCACCAATCCAGCACGAGCACGCTATGCGCTGACACTGGCAGGGGCAAAGCGGCCCGAGGCGTTCGATGTCGCACTCGAGGCCTGGCGAGGGGGCAAGATGAGCGGTCCGGCAGAAGCCTACCTTACCGGCCTTTTCGGATCGCGCTTTACGCAAGAAGATCACGCGGCCCGGATGGATGCACTGCTGTGGCAGGGCGAACGCGAGGCTGCGGCACGCAATATGTTGAACCTCAGCGAAGCGGAACGTCCGCTTGCGATGGCGCGCCTCTCACTGCTCAACGGCACGATGCCCCGCACAGCTGGGCTGAGCGTGCCGAACGAGGCGAACAGGGACGCTGGGTTCACCTTCAACCTGGTCAACCATCTCTGGGCCAAGCGCCTGACCGGACAAGCGATACAATTGCTCGCCAACCGACCTGAATTCAATGCGCCCGCCTTCGATCCCGAAGACATGGTCGGCGACATGCTAGCCGTGGCGAAGGCTGCTAACAGCCGTGACACGGTTCGGATTGCGAGCAAGACCGACGATGTCTTCGCACCTGGCACCGATGTATCACAAGGCTCGTTCCGCCTTCGCGACCGCTACACCGACCTGATGTGGATGGGCGGCACAAATGCCCTGTGGCGGCTAGGTGATGGTGCTGCCGCCGCGCCGTTGTTTGAACGCTACGGCAAGGGTGCGCGCTCTCCGTTGACCAGGTCGAAAGGCTTCTACTGGGCCGGTCGCGCAGCCCGCCAGGCTGGAATGGCAGACGATGCGACGCGCTACTTCGAAAGGGCAGCGGAATACCCGCATTACTACTATGGCCAGCTCGCGATCCAGGCGATGGGTCGCGAAATGCCTTCGTTCTCTCAACTTCCCGAAATTGCAATCGACGCCGATACACGGGCCGCTTTCAACGCGCAGCCGGTCGTGCAGGCGATCCGCGATATTGCTGTCAATCGCCGTGCATGGCAGACCGAGCGGCGATTCTTTCAAGCAGTCGGCGACATTGCCAAGACCCCTGCAGAAATGAAGCTGGTCGCTGAGCTGGCAGCGGAAACCGGTCTTAATGAAATGGCCGTTGTCGCCGGAATGAAGGCTGGCGAGCATGGCCTTGCCGGGTTTGAGCGCCTTGGCTTTCCTACGGTTCAGACGCCGCGCGTTAATGACTGGACGATGGTGCATGCCATCGCCCGCCAGGAAAGCGAGTTTGACCGCACCAGGAGAAGTCATGCGAACGCGATAGGGATGATGCAGCTTCTGCGAAGCACCGCCCGCGAGGAAGCGGGAATACTTGGCATCCAGTACCTAAGTGCCAACCTCACCGCCGACCCGCAATACAACATCACACTGGGAGATGCTCATTTCGCACGGCGGATGGACCTCTATGGAGGTGCTTACCCGCTTGCAATCGCTTCTTACAATGCAGGGCCAGGACGTGTCCGTCAGTGGCTCCGCCTTAACGGTGACCCGCGCAAGGGCGATATCGACTGGGTCACCTGGATCGAGAAAATTCCAGCGAATTTTGAAACGCGGTATTACGTCATGCGCGTGATCGGCAACGCTGTGAGCTATTCGCACATGTATCCCGAGCAAGCAGGCCTGCCACGTACGGTCGATACGTTCCTGCCCTGACGAGCCGTTGATGTCGGCTGGCCAAGACCCTCCTATCACTCCGCAGGGCATGGCTGCGCTCAAGGCGCGCTATGATTACCTTCTGGGCACAGAACGTCCAGAGATCGTGGAGATCGTCAGTTGGGCGGCGGGCAATGGCGATCGCAGCGAGAACGGCGACTATCTCTACGGCCGCAAGCGCATGCGCGAGATTGACCGTGAGCTCGGCTATCTCGCACGCAGGATGAAGGCGTTGCGCGTCGTCGACCCGACCAACCAACCGGACCGCAGCCGGGTGTTTTTTGGCGCGACAGTCGAGCTGGCAGACGAGGAGGATGTGCGCCGAACTGTAACTCTGGTCGGCGATGACGAGCAGGATGCAGGCTCAGGCAGGATTGGGTGGAGCTCACCCATGGCCAAGGCACTTCGCGGCGCTTCGGTTGGGGATGTCCGCGTTGTAAGGCTTCCCAGCGGCGTCAAGGAATGGGAAGTGATGACGGTCAACTATGCGTAAGTCCGCCTTCATCCTGCCAATTGTCGCGCTCGCCGTTCCTACGACAGCCAAAGACAGTCTGGGCGTTTACTCTGGCTGGGCAGCATTTCGCGACGCGGATGCTCAGCGCTGCTATGCGATTGCCAAACCGCGCGGCAACCGCCCGGAGAGTTACGCCAGCGTCGCAACATGGCCAAGGCAAGGTGTACGTGGGCAGGTCTATATGCGCCTCTCCCGCGCTGCCCAAAGTAACCGCGGGGCGACGCTGAGGATTGGCGATCGAACCTTCGCGCTCGCAGTAAATGGCCATGATGCATGGGCGCAAGATAAGCGCATGGACGCAGCGATCGTTGCAGCATTGCGCTCTGCGACCACGATGCGCGTGACCGGGCGGACCAGCAGCGGTCGGCGCTTCACCGATCGATACGACCTTGCCGGGGCCGCCACCGCGATGGATGCCGCCGTAGTTGGGTGCGCAAACCTATCATGAGCAAACGCGCGGAGATCACCCATCTCAACTTCGTGCTCGCCGTGCCGGATGCGATGGCGACGGCGCGGTGGTGGGTTAATGTCATGAAGTTCGATGCGCTACGCGATCTTGGTGGGTGGGTGTTCGTCAAGCGCGGCAATTGCATGATCATGCTTGGCAGCTGCCCCGACGCGATCGCAGTGCCAAAACTCGGCGACCACCAATATTTTGGCTATATCGAGTTCAATAATGTGGACGCCTATTTCGCGGAAATCGATCGTGACAATATCGATGTAATCAAGCAACCGACCACAGAGGAATGGGACATGCGCGAGTTCGCTGTGCGCACACCGGATGGTCACCGCGTGATGTTCGGGCAGGATCTGCTGGCCAACCCGCTACCGTAAGGCTGGCAAATCACGGCGCACGCTACTATATGCGCCGCCAATCATGGCAGACACAGACCTCATGACCATCCCCGGACAGGTGGACCCGGTGCCCGTCGCGCGTGACATCACGCCCCGCGCGGATGGCCGCATCGACCTGATCGGGCTGCCTCGTAAGCGCATTTGCGAGTTGTTTGCCGAGGCCGGGCTGGATGCCAAGCAGGCCAAGTTGCGCTCGAAACAAGTGTATCACTGGCTCTACCATCGCGGCGTCACCGACTTCGATGCGATGACCGATATCGCCAAGACGATGCGCCCTTGGCTTACCGAGCGGTTCGTGATCGGTCGGCCCGACGTTGTCGAGGCGCAGCACAGTGCCGACGGCACGCGCAAATGGCTGCTAAAGACAGCTGACGGCCACGATTTCGAGATGGTGTTCATCCCGGATGCCGATCGCGGGACCCTGTGCGTTTCAAGCCAAGTTGGCTGCACACTCAATTGCACCTTCTGCGCCACCGGTACGATGCGGCTGGTGCGCAACCTGACGCCAGGTGAAATCGTGGGGCAGGTGATGCTCGCGCGCGACTCCCTTGGCGAATGGCCAAAAGGTGTGATGGATGGCCTGGATAAGGCCGAAGATGCAGGCCACTACACTGCTGATGGTCGGCTGCTCACAAACATCGTGATGATGGGTATGGGCGAGCCGCTTTATAACTTCGACAATGTCCGCGACGCCCTCAGCCTCGTGATGGATGGCGACGGACTGGCTCTGTCGAAACGGCGGATTACGCTTTCGACCAGCGGCGTTGTCCCGATGATGGAGCGCTGCGGCGAGGAAATCGGAGTCAATCTGGCAGTCTCGCTGCACGCCGTGACCAAGCCGGTTCGCGACGAGATCGTGCCGCTCAACAAAAAGTACGGGATCGAGGAACTGCTTCAGGCCTGCGCCGACTATCCAGGTGCTTCCAACGCGCGCCGTATCACGTTCGAATATGTGATGCTGAGGGGCAAGAACGACAGCGAAGAGGACGCGCACGAACTGGTCAGGCTGCTCAAGCAGTTCGACCTGCCGGCCAAAGTCAATCTGATCCCATTCAATCCATGGCCCGAGGCCGAATACGAATGCTCCGACCCGGCGCAGATCAGGCGCTTTTCCGATATCGTCTTCGAAGGCGGGATCAGTGCACCGGTCCGCACCCCACGCGGGCGCGATATCGATGCGGCCTGCGGCCAGCTGAAGACTGCGGCGCAAAAGAAGAGCCGGTCCGAACGCGACCGTGAAGCCGCTACAAAGGCATCTGCCACCATCTGAATTGCGTAGCTAGCGCGGTGGAAGGGAAAAGGAGACACTTTCCATGAAGCTCACCCGCGTTCTTTCCACGCTCGCCATTGCGTTGGCCTCACCCGTTTCGGCCAATCCCGGCCCTGCAGTCACCAAGACCGAAATCATGGTCGGCGACGCCCTACCTGGTGCGTTCTTTGCGACACCCAAAGGCGAAGGCCCGTTCCCAGCGATCATCCTCCTGGGTGGGAGCGAAGGCGGTGATCGGGGCTCTCGCGGCAGTGCGACCAAGTTCCTCTCAGAAGGATACGCGGTACTCGGCCTGCCATATTATTCGCCTGCATGGGGCGACAACCCACAACAATTCCCCGACCTCCCCCGCGCCTTTGCCAATATCCCGGTAGACAAGGCTGGCATCGCCAAGGACTGGCTTACCGCGCGTGACGACATACGACCCGGTGATATCGCAATGTATGGTGTTTCGAAGGGTGCGGAGTTCGCGCTACTCGCAGGTTCTTACATCGATGGGTTCGCGGCGATCGCGGCCATCGTGCCGAGCGATGTCGTGTGGGAAGGATGGGGCACCGGCGACGGCACCCGGCCCAGCTCTTTCAGTTGGCAGGGCGAACCGCTGCCCTTCGTACCCTATATTGGAATGAACGAGGAGTTCGCCGATCCTTCCGGGCCTGACGGTCGTCCGCGAATACGGCTGCCGCACGACAAGGGGCGCAACGCCAATCCCGACCGTGCAGTCACAGCGCGCATCGCTGTCGAGCGGATCGACGAGCCGGTGCTGGTCGCTGGCGGCGATGCCGACCTTGTGTGGAATTCGGGTGAGATGGCGCAGATGATTGCGGAGCGCCGGGCAGAGGTGAGTCTGCCAACGGTCAGCCTTGTATTCACTGATGCGGGACACGGGCTTTCTGGCGACGGAACGCCGCGCGAAGGTGTTCGGGATGAAGATATTGCAGCCCAGCAGGTGATATGGCCTGCCACGCTCGCATTCTTCGCGAAGCACCTGAAAGACTGACACAGAAGACAGTTTCCCCAGCGCTTTACAGGCTTATCCGGGCTTAAGAACCGCCGTCAAAGGCGATGCAATTTGCCTGAATGCCATATTAATAATCTGTTATTTAAAGGGTTTTTGTAACCACAATATGCAATCACCCGAACCGCTCAGTGTTACGCACGCGGACAATCGTGCAACCGGATAAACAAGGAACACTGACCATGAAAAAGACTCTTATTGCCCTCGCCACCGCAACCTTTGCCGTGATCGCAACCCCCGCCGTTGCCGCAACGGTAACGGGCCCCACAACAAATCAAAGCGTTACTAACTCGATCGTGATTGCAAATCCTGCACAGATGTCTGTCCAGACGTCAGAATTGCGCGGCAAACGCCGTGGCGCCATTCGCCATCGGGGCGTCGCCAAGTTCAAGCACAAGGGTTTTCGAAGCGGACGGTTCAATGGGCATAGCCGCGGTTTCAAGGTGAAGAAGAAGGTACACCTCAAGCATAACCGCCATTTTTTGAATGACGGCAAGTTCCACCACAGAAATGTCAAGGGTAAGTACCTGAAGCAAAAGCATATCAAGCGCTACAAATACTGATACGTGCGAGCTGCATGATGGGGTGTCCGGAGCGAAAGTTCCGGCCCCCTTTTTGCTTTTCAGGGCTAGCGGCGTCACGAGGCGTCCTTATTGTGCATCTCATGGCCATCGATCCCGCCACATATGACTTCTACCAGTCGCAGGCACCGCACTACTCGCTGAGCGGCTCAATCGGGCATAGCCGCCACCTCGACGCCTTCCTCGATCGGGTTGAACCGGGTGCGCGGGTGCTCGAACTTGGCTGCGGCACCGGGCGTGATTCCATGCGCATTGTTGAGCGAGGGTATGAGCTTGATGCAACCGATGGTGTTCCAGCGATGGTGGCAAAGGCCAACGAACGTTACGATATCGGCGCCCGATTGATGCGCTTCGATCAGCTCAACACGGATTCGCGCTACGATGCCGTGTGGGCGCATGCTTGCCTGCTGCACTGCCCCAGGTCCGAACTGCCAGATACGCTGGCGCGAATCCATCGAGCGCTGCGCCCAGGCGGCATCCACTACGCAAGCTACAAGTTGGGCGACGGCGAGGGTCGCGACTTGCTGGGTCGTTTGCACAACTTCCCGGACAAGGAATGGCTGATGACGGTCTATGAGGGCGCAGACTTCGCGATCGTCGACAGCGAGGTCTTTCCGGGAAAGGGTTGCGATGGAACGATGCGCAACTGGATGGGCCTGAGCGTGAGGAAAGCATGAAGCGAATTGTTGAGGCAATCTGCACCGGGACTGCCCGCCCGTTCAACGGCGCCGAGACCAGCGCGATCGCCAAGCGTCCACACGAAGGCACTGTGCAGATTCTCGAAGAAGGCTTTGCGCCAGACGAACAGGCAGACCGACGCGTGCATGGCGGGCCGGAAAAGGCAGTGCATCTTTACCCGCTCGATCACCACGCCTTCTGGCAAAGCGAGTTGACCGACGAAGCGGCGCTCGTTTTGCTCAATGAGCCCGGCGTGTTCGGATCGAACGTAGCAGTGAACAATCTCACTGAGGATCAGGTCCATATCGGCGACAGGTTTCGTCTAGGCAGCGCGCTGATTGAAATAAACCAGCCGCGCCAGCCCTGCTGGAAGGTCGATCATCGTTTTGGCGTCAAGGGCATGACCGCGAAAATCGTGAAGTCCGGGCGCTGTGGCTGGTACTTTCGAGTGCTTGAGATCGGTGAAGCGCAGGCAGGCGACACACTGGAACGGGTCGAAATGGGTCATGAGGACTGGAGCGTGGCGAGGATCTTTGCGGTGATGATCGCGGGCAAAGCGAGTCGCGATGACTACGTCCAGCTTGCCGAACTGGACCGGCTGGCGCCCGGAATGCGAGAGCGAGCGGCCAAGAAGATGGCCTAGCGAAACGTTTCAGCGTGCTGGCAATTCGCCTCATCGCCGCTCAGCCAATCCCAACAAGGCGTTCATGCATGAGCTATCTTTCCTGAACAATTCTGCTTTCACTCCATCACGGGAGTGGCCAGAGGGAAACAGCCATGAAACACATTACTTTGATTGCCGCCGCCGGATCGCTCGCCGCTATTGCAGCTCCTGCACAGGCCGCAGAGTTCGCCACGCCGAGCGTGCCATCGCTTGCTAACAGCAGTATGCATGTGATGCAGATGGACGCCCCCTATCGCTATGACGACGACGATTGGGACGACTGGGATGACGATGACGATCGCCGGTATCGCCGTGGACGTGGTCGCTATGATGATCGTATCTACGATCGCCATGGGCGCTATATCAATCCGCGCCGTATCTCGCGCCGTGACCGGGTCTGGCGTGGACGCGACGGACGGTATTACTGTCGTCGAGACAACGGCACGACTGGATTGATCATTGGTGCCGCCGGCGGAGCTTTGCTCGGACGCGCAATTGATACACGTGGTGATCGGACGGTCGGCACACTGCTGGGCGGTGCCCTCGGCGCAGTTCTCGGCCGCGAGATCGATCGTGGCGGAGCCCGCTGTCGGTAAGCCGTAACCTCATATCAAAAAAGCGCCGTCGGTCCCCGCGATCGACGGCGCTTTGGTGTGCAGGCCTGACTGATTGATACGCGCTTGGCGCGCTGTTAGTGCTATGGGTGATGGTGCAGCAATATCCCCACTCGCGCACGTGTGACGGCCAACCTTTGTGACCCGTCCAGCAGTTCTTGTTACCGGCGGTGCGACCCGGATTGGGGCGGAAATCGCGCGCGGCTTTGCCGATGCCGGGTGGCATGTGGTGATCCACTACAATTCCTCTGCCGCACCCGCCGAGGAACTGGCAAGCACGCTTCCATCGGCGGAGACAGTGCAGTGCGACATGTCCGAAAGTGCGGCTGCAGCGGAGATGATTGACGATCTTGTCGGCCGGCTCCACGATTGGCGTTGCCTGATCAATTCCGCATCGGTCTTCCACTACGACGATGCAACCAAACTCGACGTAGCGACGAACAAGCAAGCGATGCAGGTGAATTCGCTAAGCCCCGCGATCATGTCGCAGGCCTTTTTGGCACGCGCTACAAGTGTTGGGCTGCGCTGCGTCATCCAGATCACCGATATGAAGCTGGCGAACCCCAATCCGGACTTCTTCAGCTACACCATGTCAAAGCACGCGCTCGCCGCGACAATCCCGATGCTAGCCATGGGCGCCGCGGGTGAGAACGACCGTGTCTATGGCATCGCCCCTGGTGCGATCCTCGCCAGCCATGACCAGAGCGAGAACGAAACCGAAGTGTCGCACCGGCTCAACCTTTTGGGGCGCAAGACGGGCGCGGACGAAATCGTCTACGCAGCGCTATTTCTAGCAAAGGGCACGCTGAAAAGCGGCTCGACCCTATTTATCGACAGCGGCCAGCATCTGCTTTCGCAGGACCGGGACGTTATCTACCTTGCGCGAGAAAAGTTCGCACAATGAGCGAACCGGCAACATCAAAGACCCCGAAGAAGCGTCACGCGATTTCCACCCGGCTTTGGCACTGGATCAATGCGGCCGCGCTGATCGTGCTATTCATGTCGGGCCTCAACATCTCGAACGCGCACCGGTATCTCTACTGGGGCGATTACGGATACGATCCGGCAGACGCCTGGACCAGCGTAGTGCGCTTCCCGGGATGGGCGACCATCCCAGGCTATTACGACCTCGCGGCAGCCCGCGACTGGCACAATATCGCCGCCTGGGTTTTCGCAGTCGGCTTGCTAGTCATGTGGCTAGTCATGCTGGTCAACCGCCACTTCACGCGCGATATCATGACATCACGATCCGACTGGAGCCCGTCGGTAATCGCCAAATCTGTGAAGGACCACCTCAACCGCGATTTCAGCACAAGAAAAGGCAAATACAATCCGCTCCAAAAGATCGCCTATGGCGTCGTGTTTGGCATTCTTTTGCCGATGATGATTTTTACTGGCCTCGCGATTAGCCCAGGATTTGAGCCTGCTGCACCGTGGCTGGTTGATCTGCTTGGCGGAAGGCAAAGCGCACGCACCCTGCATTTCCTCTTCGCATGGGTTACGTTTGCGTTCTTCGTCGTGCATATCGCGCTGGTCTTGCTGTCCGGACCGGTGCGGCAGATAACTGGCATGATTACGGGCATACAAAGCGAGGAGCAAAACCATCGCTGACATTATGCGACGAAATCTTCTCGCCGGTATTGCAGCGCTTGGCGCGGGCGCGTGTTCCAAGGTCGCGGGTAGCGAAACCGGGGCAAGTCTGCTCGACACCGCCGAGGATTGGCACCGCGCCGCGCATCGTGCGCTTGCAGGCCGTCAGCGCCTCGCACCTGAATACGCGCCGGAAGATCGCTCGCCCGATGTAAAGGGGAACGGCTCAGTTACCGTCGAGACCCCTGATTACCAGCGGGCGCTGACCGAAGGATTTGCCAACTGGAAGCTCGCGGTTACCGGATTTGTCGAGACTCCGCTTGAACTCTCAATGGACGAGCTTCGCGCCCTTCCCCAGCGCACGCAAATCACCCGTCACGATTGCGTCGAGGGTTGGAGCGCTATCGCCGAATGGAAGGGGCCCCAGCTCGGTCAGATTCTCGACGCTGCACGGATCAAGCCCGAGGCTAGGTTTATCGTCTTTCGCTGCGCCGATACGCTCTATGGCGAGGCCTACTACGAGAGCGTCGATCTGGTGGATGCCTATCACGAACAGACCATCATCGCACATGAGCTGAACGGTCAACCGCTACCTGAAAAGAACGGCGCACCACTGCGCATGCGGATTGAGCGACAGCTGGGCTACAAGCACGCCAAGTACCTAACAGGTATCGAAGCCGTCGCCAGTTTCGATGATATCGGCAAAGGCAAAGGAGGGTTTTGGGAGGATGAATACGGCTATCAGTGGTATGCTGGAATCTGAGTAGCACCTACTCCGTTGGATAGACCCGCTTCATTGCCTCCCAATCGACCGCAATCATCTCTTCAAGTACATCCAGATCAACATCTGTGAGTTTGTTGATATAAAGACAGCTCTTGCCAGTCTTGTACTTGCCGAGCCGAGCCAGTGCCTCGTCACGCGATTTCGCGGCGATATCGTCGCAATATCCGCCCATCATGTAGAGCGAATGCTTGGCCTTGCGTGGGCTGAACCCTGCCCGCATCCAATGCACATCGCGTCCGCTGGCATAGGTCGTGCGGTAGTCGCCATAGCCGATGATCGACGGTCCCCACATCTTGGGTTCTTCGCCCGTTACCTTGCGAAACAGTGCGTCGAGTACCTCGGCGTCGGCACGCTTCGCCTCAGGTTCCACCTTTGCGATGAAGTCTTCGACCGCAACATCTGTCTGCTGTGTTTTTGCCTCTGCCATGGAATTGACTCTATCGTATCGTTGACAGCGGCAAAAGGCTACTCTTCAAGGGGTGCCTACGGAAAGCCGTATCGGCCGTTTCTTCCAAGAATCTAAGGACATTCATGAGCAAGGCACTTCTCGACCGATTCCTGAGCCGCGGCGTTACGCAAGGACGTCTGGGTGTCGTTTTTGCTGACGGGTCCGCCAACACATATGGCGAGAGTAAGGAAGGTTTTCCCGAAATCGTGATCCGCCTCGCCGATGGCAAAGTGCCACGCGATATCATCATGGACCCGCGTCTTGGCGCTGCCGAAGCGTTCATGGATGGTCGCCTTATCGTTGAAGAGGGCGACATCATGGGCTTCGTGACGCTGCTAAGGGCAAACAACTCGTGGGATCAGGGCGGCGACATCGGCCCACCGAGCTTCGTGCGCAGGATGATCAATAGCGCGAGCTTCGCCGCCGAAAGGGTCAACAACGCGATCAAGTCGAAAGACAACGTCGCGCACCACTACGACATCGGCAACGATTTCTACGCGCTGATGCTTGACGAAGAGCACTGGCAGTACAGCTGCGGGTACTGGCCATCGGAAGATATCACTTTGGGCGAAGCACAGACCGCGAAACTCGCGCATATCGCCGCGAAACTGGCGGTCAAGCCGGGTCAAAAAGTGCTAGATATCGGCTGCGGCTGGGGCGGCATGTCGATCTTTCTGGCGAAGCACTACGATGTCGAAGTCACGGGCATCACCCTCTCGGAAGAGCAGATCGATCTTGCCCAGCAAAAGGTGAAGGATGCAGGTGTCGCCGATCGGGTAAGCATCGAGCTGGTCGACTACCGCGACTTCGCAGCGGCGGGTCGCAAGTTCGACCGGATCGTATCAGTCGGTATGTTCGAACATGTAGGACAGCCGCAGTTCGAGGACTTCTTTCAGGCCTGTGCCAATCTTTTGACCGATGACGGTACCATGCTGCTGCACACGATCGGGCGCATGGGATCACCCGGTTCGACCGATGCCTTTACGCGTAAGTACATCTTTCCCGGCGGGTATATTCCGGCCCTGTCCGAAACGGTCGAGGCGAGCGAGAAATTCCGTCTCATAGCGACCGATGTCGAAACGCTGCGACTGCACTACGGCAAGACTTTGCGCTGCTGGTACGCCAACTGCATGGCGAACAAGCAGGCCATGATCGACATGTATGATGAACGGTTCTTCCGGATGTGGACGTTCTATCTGGCAGGTGCTGCAACGGTGTTTGAATATGGCAGCATGTGTAATTACCAGATCCAGTATGCGCGCAGCCGTCACGCTCTGCCGATCACGCGCGGCTATATCGAGGCGGAGGAAAAGCGGCTGCTCGCCGCGCAGAGCTGATCTAAGGCTCAGTACTTGACGTGCGTGGTGTAGCCACCATCCACGGTCAGGTTTTCGCCAATGATCCAGCTCGCGCGCTTACTGGCTAGGAAAACGATGGTATTGGCGATCTCTTCCGGCTTGCCGAAACGACCAGCCGGATGGCGGGCGAGGTTCGCCTCGTAATAGTCGGGCAGGTAACCCTTGAGAAAACCCCAGCTGCCATCATCGATATAGGTAGGGCCGGGGCAGACCGTATTGCAGCGAATGCCCTCCGCCATGTATCTGTGCGCCAGTTGGTGGACGTAGTTGATCAGCGCCGCTTTCATCGCGCTGTAGCTCAAGCAATCACCGAACGGATGGTCTTCGATCGCGGAGACGCTTCCCGTCTGCACGAAGGCAGCATCCTCAGCTTGCTTGAGCCATGGATAGGCAGTTTCGAAGATCGCGACCGATGACATCAGATCAACATTATAGCTGGTGTCCCAGCCTTCCCGTGTCGCAGGCAGACCACCCAATGCGCTGGCGTTGGAGACGGCAATATCGATTCCGCCCATGCGCTCGCCCGCTTCACCAACCCAAGTTCTGACAGCGGCTTCGTCGCCACAGTCGACCACGGAACCGTGGACTTCGCCGAATTGCGAGAGGTATTCGACAGCCTCGCTCACACCATCCTGTGCCAACGGATGACCGCCGCCCTGTGGGCCGGGCTCGAAGCTACCATTGCCGCCGGGTCTGCGACCACAGATCGAGACGATCGCGCCCTCTTCCAGAAAGGTCCGCGCCGTTACACGCCCGACCCCTCGCGTTGACGCGCTAATGACGACTTTCTTGCCTGCCAGGCCAAGGTCCATTGCCCGCTCTCCTCTTGCGATTGCGCAGGTCTATCCTGCCGGAGCGACTGGATCGACTATCGCAAAAGGGAAAGGCACGCGGCCCTCGGCCTGCTCGGTGACTCACGTCGCGTCGCGGACGCTTGGGCGATAGATCGGACCGAAGCCAAGCAGCGCCGCCCCTACGAGCGGCAACGCCACAACCCACCAACGGATGCCGGAAATGCTGTTCGGGCTGGCAATCGTGACCGCTGCGGTTGCGCCAAGGCCAATGCAGATCATCAGCACACCGAATACGGCTCTGACCTTGGGCACGGTGCGTCCACCTCTGATGGGCCCAAAGCTGCGCTCATGTCGCGCAAAAACTACAATCATAGGTAGCAGGGCCAGAACATAGATTGCCAACCAGAGCGGGCGAGACAGCCACCACTCTCCGGTCCCCGGGATCGAATCCAGTCCCATTCCACCAAAGGCGAGCCAGACGATTGTCATAACCAGTACAAAGGCCGTGAGGTGCCAGAGATAAACGGTCATGATCATGCCGTTCATCAGCACAGTCGCCGTCCATATCCCGATATTGTTCAACATCTTGCGACCCAGTGGCTCCAGCGTGAGGACAAGCCCAACTTGCGCCACACCCAAGGCGAACAATGCCAGTGTCGGAGGAAGCGAATTGGAAAAGCCCCCTGGCGCAGACACCATCGAGACCGGATAAAAACCATATACCGTGACAGAGATCAGGATGCCCAACCCAACGACGAATATAGCAAACGCGAACAGGCGATTGTCGAAGCGCCCCTCGCGCCAAGCAAAACCGAGTTGGTGGATAGCAAGGAAAACCCAGAGGAAGTTGGTGAAGTTCACGTAAGGCACACCGACCGTGAAGGTCAGCCAGTCGGTCAGCATCGCCAAGGGTATATAGATGGCAAAACTCAGCCAGCCGAACCGCGCCCAGGCTTTGTGCGTCAGCGGGGTAAAAGCGGTCACCAACAGATAAACGGCGAGGAACCAAACGGGGATCAGCGCTGCTTCGGTCGCCATACGAATCTGTTCGCGATCAAGGCCGACTTGCGTCATGATCACCGCTAGCCCCGCCCAAAGGAGCAACACGGGAAATGTCGGCGTGATCAGCCGCTGAACCCGGCTCGCCAACCAGTCGCGATAGACGCCGACCTGCCCCGGCTGGGCCTTGCGCAAGGTCGCGTCCCAGCTCACGCCGTTTGAGTAACCGCCGACCAGAAAGAAGACCGGCATGACCTGAAAACCCCAGGTAAGCCAGTGCGTCCACTGTGAAACAGAGAGCAGATCGCCGCGCTGCAGTGCACCTGCCTCATCAACATAAAGACCGGCCATCAACCAATGGCCAACCACCACCGCCAGAATCGACAAAGCGCGCAGGAAATCGACCCAACGATTGCGCTCGGGCGGTGCCATCTGCGCAAGCTCGCGCGCCTTGGTCCACATTGCCAGCATAACGATCCCTCCGACCCACTGTTGCCGCGAAATATTGGGAGCGAATTCAGTCGAGACAAGCAACTATGCGCAAATGATGGGTGAATGGTTACCGGTTTGGAGAGATGAAAACAGGCCCGGAAAACCGTTGCAGATCGACCTATTCTGACGCTTCCGAAACCGCATTAGCCGCCTTCAGGGCAGCTCCGATCGCTGCTGCACCGGGATTGGCCGCAGCCGCGATAACCGCCAGCCCTAGATCGAGTACACGCGCCACCTTAGTGAGAAGCTGAGAGACCTGCTTTATTTTGCGGATTTCGCTGTTTGCATCTTTCGAAACCCCTGCGATAAAATTGAGCTCATCGCTGAAGTCTTTCAACGCAGCTGCGATAGATGCCGAACCAAGGTGTACATTCATCGCAGATAAACTGTCAATCTGACCGCTCAACCGTGTGCGCTCCTGGTCCCACACCAGCGCCTCGATCGGATCGTCAGGCTTTGGCCCCATTGCGAGTTTTCGCTCAAGGCATTTGCTGGCGGCGGTGCTGCATAGCTTCGCCAGGATCTTAAGGCTCGCCGCGATGGTCATCTTATCTCCCCCTTAATCGAATGCGGCTTCGACGTTGCGGACACTGGAGCGCAGATCCGCTCCGATTGCGAAGAGTCGCTCAGCAAGAACCGCGTTAGAAAGCCTTGCGCTGTTCGATTGCAGCTCGGTCAGCGCCCGGCTCGCCTCGTTTAAAGACGCTTCATAGTCCGCGATAGCGCCTTCACGCTCTGTTAGCAGCGCGTCATGACGACAGAATTCCTCCACCAGCAGAAACTGCAGGGCAGGAGCATTCCTCGGCAGCCGGTCACGGCAATAATCCTGCGGGTTCACGCCTGCTGGCAAATCAGCGTTCGCAAACTTGTCATCGTAGAAATTGATCGCTTGCACGCGCTCGGTTTGCAGGCGGGTCCGCATCAAGGCAGCAATATGATCCTTCAGCAGGGAGTCCACGACAAGCTGAGCATTCGCGCCGCCATCTTCGATCAACTCGCGCATCACTTTCTCGCGCTTCGCATCCAGCACGATGTCGGCGAGCAACCTTGCTAGCCCACCAACCGCATCGACCTGCGCCGGATCAACACCGCTTATTCGGCTCACTGATACGGTGACATCTGCCAGTCCGGCGTCAACTGTGAAGGCGTCCCCGCCCGCCGCAGCGGCGAGCGTTTCAAAGTATATGCGCAGCACCTCGGTCGCGTCGGCGAGGCCCAGTGCGTTAGCCTTGTCGGCTTCACAATCCGCGATCTGATGGTTGAGCCGATATTCGCGGCGGCACGAGTTGTAGAGTTCGTCGCTCGTAGTCTCCCAGCTCTCCGACGCCAGCGTCAAGTCCGTGGAGATGCTCCGCACAGCCTCCAAATTGGTGCATCCGGCGGTCAACGCGGCACAAAAGGCCAACTGAGCGATACGCATGATCCAACCCCTCGCTGCTCATGGTCAGTAAAGACTACAGGAGAGCGGCGAGCGGAAGAAGAGTTTTTGCGATGCCCCGTTGCCCAGCTCTCCGCGCCCTGCTAGCCGCGCCGCGTCTTTAAGGAAGTTCCCGATGTCTGATATCCAGAAAGTGGTCCTCGCCTATTCGGGCGGGCTCGATACCTCAGTGATCGCTAAGTGGCTCACCGTAGAGCGCGGTTTGGAGGTCGTGACCTTCACCGCCGATCTGGGCCAGGGCGAGGAGATCGAGCCAGCGCGCGACAAGGCGCGAGCAATGGGCATCCCCGACGAACACATCTTTATCGAAGACCTGCGCGAGGAATTCACCCGCGACTATGTTTTTCCAATGATGCGCGCCAATGCGCGGTATGAAGGCGACTACTTGCTCGGCACTTCGATCGCGCGTCCGTTGATTTCAAGACGTCTCGTCGAAATCGCCCGCGAAACTGGCGCCGATGCGATCGCCCACGGGGCGACCGGCAAAGGCAACGACCAAGTGCGCTTCGAACTGTCCGCCTATGCGCTGGATCCCGATATCGAAGTGATCGCCCCTTGGCGCGAATGGAATCTCACCAGTCGCACAGCGCTCATTGATTGGGCCGAAGCGCACCAGATCGCCGTTCCCAAGGACAAGCGCGGCGAAGCGCCCTTTTCCACCGATGCGAATCTGCTGCATACGTCGTCCGAAGGCAAAGTGCTGGAGGATCCGTGGGAGGAGACGCCTGACTACGTCTATTCGCGCACCGATCATCCGGAAAATGCGCCGGATACACCTGAATACATCACGATCGATTTCGAGCGTGGCGATGGCGTTGCGCTTGATGGTCAGGCCATGAGCCCGGCAGCGCTGCTGACCGCGCTAAACGATCTTGGCCGCACGCACGGTATTGGCCGGCTTGATCTCGTCGAGAACCGCTTTGTCGGGATGAAATCGCGCGGGATGTATGAAACGCCCGGAGGCGAGATCTATGCGCGTGCGCATCGCGGTATGGAGCAGATCACGCTTGATGGCGGCGCGGCGCATCTCAAGGACGAGCTAATGCCGCGCTATGCCGAGCTGATCTACAATGGCTTCTGGTTCAGTCCAGAGCGCGAGATGCTCCAGGCCGCGATCGATCACAGCCAGACAAAGGTGACCGGGACCGTTCGTCTGAAGCTGTATAAGGGCCTCGCCAGCGTGGTCGGGCGCAAATCACCGTACTCGCTCTACTCAGAAGCGCACGTGACCTTTGAAGACGATGCAGGCGCCTATGATCAGCATGATGCCGAGGGCTTCATCAAACTGAACGCGCTGCGCCTGAAGCTGCTCGCCAAACGCGGTCGCAAGCGGGAACGATAAATCGCTCTGCGAGTCTCATTTGAGTAGCATCTGCGGCCTGTTGGCCAATCGCCCTGGCGATTCTGGCACCTAAAGTTTGCACACTCAGTCGGAGAAACTCCGGACCTTGCAGTGCGATTTGCTACCATAATCTGTCAAATGCGACGAACGGTTGAGTTGTCCACGGCCGTCCACAGCTGATCTGTACAAAAGTGGAAAACTCGGGGTTGCGGGCCTTGCGCGACTCGGTCCGAAGACGCAAGTTCGAGTTGTCTTCGGGATGGAAAAGATCAAAAGAACAAGCCGCAAGGCACTGTTTTTAAGATGTTTTTCGAAACAAAGATGCGATGGCAACTGTCCACGCGCGCTTCGAGAGAAGACATGCAAAAGGTTTCGGCTGGATGCAAGTCGGCTTGTTTGAGGAGAGTGCGAAGCGTTGTTATCGGGAAGACCGATGATTTGGTCGGTGATCGAGGACGCGAAAGGGTAAAACCGGACGCAGCCGTTTGAGAGCGCGGGCAATACAGATTGACGGTCTCGGCTCCGCCCTAGGAGCAGAACTTAACGCAAAGGGCTTCGGCCCGGAACAACAGGTTCTGTTCGCAAGTAGAGCCGGATGCCGGTGCGAGCGCCGGTGACGAAACCCTTCACTTCGGTGGAGGACTAGACATCGGGCGCCAAGTGCGCTCCGGGACGTCGGAACAGAAGGTTAGCCTGAAGATCCGAAGGAAGGAGTGACCACGCGCTGGTGAGAGTGGGGTCGGCAGAAATGCCGGCCCCATTTGCTTTTGGACTCGCATGAGGCGCGCTCCTGCGTCGGCTTCCTATTACTGGCGATCCATTCGCTTTGAACTGCGCGGCACGTGCGACGCGCCGAAGCAACCGCAATTGATTCACCTCTCTTCCTGTCGATATGACCTTTGGTATGGGAGGGAGGATTCAAGACATGCGCAGTCTACGCGCCGCGTGCACCGTTGGCGTGCTCGCGCTGACGCCCTTGCATGCATCACAGGCGCGACAGGCGCTCGACACCGACAATGATTTGTCCACCAGTTACGAGGCGCGACCGGTGCAGAACGAGAACCCCGATACGGCGGATTTCGCGAACGTCTTCGAACCGTTCAATGGCCCGCCCCGCCCGATCGCGCTCCCGCCAGGCGCGGTCGACCTGGATGCCATCGACGTGCCGGTCGAACAGACACGCGTATTGCGCAGCCTCGGCAGCGGTGTCGCATCTTACTACGGACGACGATTTCATGGCCGCCGCACAGCGAGCGGCGAGCGCTTCAACATGCGCGCACTGACAGCCGCGCACCGCACTCTGCCCTTCGGCACACTCGTTCGCGTTACCAATCCGAGCAATGGTCGCGATGTCACCGTGCGCATCAACGATCGCGGCCCGTTCATTCGCGGGCGCTCCATCGATCTCAGCCGCGCTGCCGCCGAGCAGATCGGTATGATCAGCCGCGGCCATGCCCGGGTTCAGATGGAAGTCATTGCGCCGTAGCGTTTGCGCCCTTGCGCTACCTATCGCTTCGCTATTTGAGCGCGTTTTTGTCAGCGCTACCGCCTCGCTGTTCGAGCGCGGTTATTCCACCCCCAACTGTCCGCGGATCGCGCCTGCGGGGAATGCTTCGGTGTGAACGTTAACGTAGTAATCCGGGCGGTTCTTTGCGATGTCATTCAGCAGATTCGAATCCACATCGAGGCAAACATCCTCGCTGTCATCGCCCATCAGCTCAAGCGTCACTACCGGGGGACCGTTCTCGCTCAGCTTACCTTTATGAATGTGCGCGGCGGTGACAGTATCCAGACCGTCGACCTCAAGCATTTAGCACATCCGCCCGGCTTTTATATCCAGCTCGGCAGAGAAGTCTCCCACGGCGTCTTCACCTGCACCCTCGCTGCCGACTTCGTACTCGCCGAACATCGACGTGCCGATAAAGACCACATCGCCTTGCGCCAGCACCGACCCTGGCATCAGCGCAGCTATGGCAAGCGTACCAACCACCCCCATTAAAGGTCTGGTCAATATCATCATTGTCCCTCTCCCATCATCTTTAGCAGTGGGGCCGCGGGCCGCCAGCATCCGCCACTGACGGCGCGGACCCCAGTGTTCAGATATTACCCGCTATCCTCAATTTCGGAAAGTCCTATCGGCCCGTAAGTCGCGATGCAGGCTCTCCTCGAACCGCCAAAAGCGCTTGGCTTGTTCCTCGGAGGCATTGGCCGCGTAATCTCGATGGAGCAATCCGGCCCGCAAGAGGGCTACATACATGCAGACATGATCCTGGAGCTTGCCATGCCGATCTTCTTCCTCTGGCAGTGGTTGTTAGCGGGTCAAGCCAGTTTTCCGCGTCCTGATCGAGACAAAGGGCGATAACGCTTCCTCTTTATGGGGATGCCCGTCGGGTACCCCTTGCTATCGAAGCGAGGTCAACGCATCGAGGGGACACCGTTACGCAAAGAAAACGAACGAAAAGACGAGTTTATGGAAGGCTTCAATTTCCTGTTCGAGGCTTTCATCCTCCTCATGGGGCTCGCCATGGCGGAGGTCCTGCGCGGTTTTGCGCGCGTGCTCAAGCTGCGCGCACGGCGGCGGGCGGCGATTGATCAGGCAGACGCGGTGCGCATCGGCTGGCTCACTCCGCTCCTCGGTCTCTTTGTCATCACTGACCAGGCGACTTTTTTCCTGCACATGTTCGGCTTTCGCGAAAGCATGCCGTTCAATGGCGGCACCGTGCTCGGCATCTTGCTCACCATAGGGTGGTACTACCTGATCGCGAGCATGACCTTCCCCGACGAGCCTGGCGACTGGCGCGATTTCGACCAGTGGTTTTGGGAGCAAAAACGGTTTGTTGTGGGCGGTGTTATCGGGGTCAACATCCTGAGCACAATCGCTCAAGTCATCTTCCTCGACGGCGAGCAACAGGCGCGCATCGCCGAGCAAATGAACCCACAAATGATGATCGCAAGTGTCTTGTCGTTCGCGACACTACCGATGATGGTGTGGCTGTTCTTCAGCCGCAGCGTGCTCGTTTGCCAACTTTTGCTGATGGGTATTTTGGGCGTTGCAGTGGTCTATGGGTTGCTAACGTTTACTCTCCAGATGCCTGGGTAATTGGCGCCGCAGGGGGCCAAACCGTCAGGCCGTAAATGACTCAAGCTGCGACCACCCAACCGCTCAGTCGGTGATTTCAACTCCCGCTTTCCTCGCACAGCCGATAAAGGCGCTTTCCATCGCCGACTTGCTCATTCCGCCACCGGAAAGCGCGGCCTGAGCACCTGACAACAGCTTGTCGGTCACGCAGCTGCATAGTTCGCCGGATTGCTGACGGGTCACGGCGCTGTCAGCGCGCTCTGTGCGGACGATGCACTTTGCCACAGCCTCGCCTCGCGCGCCGCCGCCATAATCGGCAGGATCGGGCGAGTTGCAAGCGGCGGTGAGTGTCAGAGCGATTAGCACGAAGGCGATTGAAGGTCTTGTCATGGAGTGGACACTAGCAGTCAGGCCTTAAGCGACTGCTAAACCGCACGCGCCGACGCCTTTTCGACGACGCATTCGCATAGCGAGAGTTGGTCTTTCGGCGCCGCACCGCTTTCTCCAACTAACGACATACAGCGTTCTATGCAGGCCTTGCGATAGCCAGTCTCTGCATTCAGCGCGTTGAGCTCGTCATTGGTACGCGAAGCATCCCACAGGAAAAGGAGTACGCCTACCGGCATGAGTCCGATCCCCAGTCTTGGGCACCTGCGTTCCCATGCCAATTCTCCCAGCTAAAGGTATTCAATACCGAGAAAATCCTGAGGTTTAATTGACAGGCCTACTCGGCCGCCTCTCGCGCACTACTGGCCTTCTCCAACATTCCCTTCAGGTAACTGCCGGTGAAGCTCCGCTCCTCCTGCGCCACCTCTTCCGGCGTCCCTGCGGCAACAATCTCGCCGCCGCGCACGCCGCCTTCCGGCCCAAGGTCCACGATCCAGTCGGCGGTCTTGATCACGTCGAGATTGTGCTCGATCACCACCACGGAATTGCCCTGCTCCACCAGCCGGTGCAGGACTTCGAGCAGCTTGCGCACGTCCTCAAAGTGCAAGCCAGTCGTCGGCTCGTCGAGGATGTAGAGCGTCTGCCCGGTTGATCGTTTGGACAGCTCCTTCGCCAACTTCACCCGCTGCGCCTCACCACCTGAAAGCGTCGTTGCCTGCTGGCCGACCTTTACATAGCCAAGCCCCACTTCGTTCAGCATCCGCATCTTGTCACGGATCGGGGGGACGGCCTTGAAGAAGCTCTCCGCATCCTCGATCGTCATGTCGAGCACGTCGGCGATGGAGAGACCCTTGAACTTCACCTCCAGCGTTTCACGGTTGTAGCGTTTGCCGCCGCATTCCTCACACGTGACATAAACATCGGGAAGGAAATGCATCTCGATCTTGATCAACCCATCGCCCGTGCATTTTTCGCAGCGCCCACCTTTGACGTTGAAGGAGAAGCGACCGGGTTTATACCCGCGCGCCTGGCTTTCGGGGAGACCGGCGAACCAATCGCGGATGTTGGTAAAGGCCCCAGTGTACGTTGCAGGGTTGCTACGAGGCGTGCGACCTATCGGCGATTGGTCGATCTCGATCACCTTATCGCAATACTCCAGGCCGGTGATGCTCTCGTGCTTGCCAGCGATCACGCGCGCGCCGTTTAGCACGCGGGCGGCAGAGGCATAGATCGTGTCGATCGTCAGGGTCGACTTGCCCGACCCTGAGACGCCGGTAATGCAGGTAAACGTGCCGAGCGGGATGGTGGCGGTGACGTTCTTGAGGTTGTTCGCCGTCGCGCCGGTGACTGTGAGACTGTGCCCGTTGCCGGGGCGGCGGGTTGCGGGAACCTCAATCTCACGCCTTCCGGTGAGGTAATCGGAGGTGAGGCTCTTGCGGGACTTCATGATCTGCTTGAGCGTGCCCTGAGCCACCACCTCGCCACCGCGCACGCCGGCGCCGGGGCCAAGGTCGACGATATGGTCGGCCTGACGGATCGCGTCCTCATCATGCTCGACCACAATCACCGTATTGCCAAGATCGCGCAGCCGCTTGAGCGTTTCGAGCAGCCGGTCATTGTCGCGCTGGTGCAGGCCGATACTGGGTTCGTCGAGCACATAGAGCACGCCCGACAGCCCGCTGCCGATCTGCGAGGCGAGCCGGATGCGCTGGCTCTCGCCACCCGATAACGTGCCACTCGTGCGGTCCAGATTCAGGTAGTCAAGCCCGACATTGTCGAGAAATCCGAGCCGCTCGTTGATCTCTTTCAGGATCGGGCGAGCAATTTGCCGCTGCTGGTCTGTGAGATGATTGTCGAGGTCAAGGAACCACGCCTTAGCATCCGCCACGCTCATCACGGTGGGGGTGGCAATGTCTGTGGGTCCGTTGGCGCTTGGGATCTTAACCGCGAGCGCCTTCTCATTGAGGCGCTTACCGCCGCAGGTCTCACACGGCTGCGCTGTCTGGAACTTCGACAGCTCCTCTTGCATCCAGCTGCTCTCGGTCTGCATCATCCGGCGGTTGAGGTTGCCTATGACACCCTCGAACGGCTTGTTGACGGTATATTGCTTGCGACCGTCCTTGAAGGTGAGCGCGACTGGCATGCCGCCCGTGCCGTGCAGGATGATCAGCTTTTGGTCCGGCTCCAGCTCGTTCCACGGCGTCGTGATGTTGAAATCGTAAGCCTTCGCCAGACTGCTGAGCACCTGCATGTAGTACGGCGACGGCGGATTGGACTTTGCCCAGGGAGCTATTGCGCCCTGCTTAAGTGTCAGTGCCGCGTTTGGCACCACCAACTGCTCATCAAATAGCTGCTTTTCACCGATCCCGTCGCAGGTCGGGCACGCGCCCTGGGGCGAGTTGAACGAGAACAAACGAGGTTCGATTTCCTCGATTGTGAAGCCGCTGACCGGACAAGCGAACTTCTCGGAAAAGACGATGCGGTTGACGGGGATACCTGCGCCCTTCATCGCGCCGCCACTGTCAACTTCGTCTTCGCGCCCTGGCACAACACCATCAGCCAAGTCCACATAAGCGAGCCCCTCGGCCAGCTTCAGCGCGGTTTCAAACGAGTCCGCCAGCCGCGTCTCCAGCCCTTCCTTCACGGCAAGCCGGTCGACCACCACTTCGATGTCGTGCTTGAACTTCTTGTCGAGCGCTGGCGCTTCCTCAATCCCGTACAGCTCACCATCGATCCGAACGCGAGTGAAGCCCGCCTTTTGCCATTCAGCCAGCTCTTTGCGGTATTCGCCCTTGCGCCCACGCACGACCGGCGCGAGCAGATACAGCCGCGTACCTTCGGGAAGAGCCATCACCCGGTCGACCATTTGGCTGACGCTCTGCGCAGTAATCGGTTCACCGGTGGTAGGCGAATACGGCACACCCACCCTCGCCCACAACAGTCGCATATAGTCGTAAATCTCGGTCACCGTGGCGACGGTCGAGCGGGGATTGCGACTGGTCGTCTTCTGTTCGATCGAGATCGCCGGCGAGAGCCCGTCAATATGCTCGACATCAGGCTTCTGCATCATCTCGAGAAACTGCCGCGCATAGGCGCTCAGACTCTCGACATACCTCCGCTGCCCCTCGGCATAGATCGTATCGAATGCAAGGGACGACTTCCCGCTGCCCGACAAGCCGGTAACGACGATCAGCGCATCGCGCGGCAAGTCAATATCGACACCCTTGAGGTTGTGCTCGCGAGCACCGCGGACGGAAATTTTGGTCAGAGACATATAACAAGTTTGTTCCGGAAATGTTCGCAAAGGTCAAGAGAGCAAGACAGCGCTCTCCCAAGGCCATAGAAAGCTGACATACGAGGTGGTTTCCCTACACAGCCGTTTCAACGGCCCTAGGAGCAGTTGGTTTCGCGAAAGCCAATTTGGTTGCTCCTTCAGCTTTGTTAGCGCGAGCCTGAAAGGCAGCAAACTGAGAAAGCCAATTCCTGATTGCGCTTAACTCGCCCACGATTGCGCGTACTTCTAACCTCGCGTTGTCGTCAGGATCCGAGTTCTTCTGGTGCAACATACTTCAATCAACGTTCGACCGGACGGTTGCACAGTACGACAGGGCGCGTGTTGTTAAGCTCCTTTTAGCTACTGCCTGTGCTATGTTACGACGCGGTGGATTGATCGAAGGAACCCTTTCATGTCAAAACCGCCGCGACATAAACACACCATAACTCCAGCTGTACTGAACGCCTGGTTTTCACTGGCCGTTCTTTTCACAACTGCCCCTGCCCTTGCTGACGATCCGAAAGATCCTGCGATGCAAACCCGCGAGGCGCGTGAACGCGATGCAGCGGAGATCAGGCGTCTCAATCGCGAGCAACTGCGCTATGTACAGCGCCGGGATGCCGAGTATGCGCGCGGCTGGCAGGCGACCCGCGAACACAAATCCGCAATGGCAGAACACAAACAACGCATGGCCGAATGGCGCCGGGCGGTTAAGCTCTGCAAGGCCGGCGATTACCGCTATTGCGATCGGTAGACGCAATAGTCTCCGCGGGGTCAACAGAACTGAAAAACCACGTCGCACCGAAAGGCAGAACTTGCCCATAGACGTACGCGAGATATCTCCTGACAACGGCGCAAAATGCTATCAGGAACCTGCGGAGTCTGACGCGATCACCCTTACGGAGAAAATTAATCCCTCACTTATACAATTGATTTGCAATAATTTTCATTCTCCGGATGACCCCTACAGAAAATATGAAGTCCCACTCTTATGTCGTATCGGTACAACTGGGAGCCTCTTTGCAAGTCTTCCTAGAGCTCTTCGGGTCGCACCTTAGACCTTGCGAATTGCAAGAGAGGTACTTCATGGGCAGTCACTCGACTGGTCACTGTCCCGGGACCCCTCCACTGGCTGACCCATGAATTACCGCGCTTGATGGGCGACGAGCGCCCATGAACCAAGTCTTCCTAGCCATCCGGTCTGCACCTGCAGCCATTCGTGATACTTTGTAGCGATAGCGTATCTAGCGATCGCGCAGCGAGCGCCAAAACGCCGATTCCGACGAATACGAGACGCGCTGCTGTCGTGACTTCACGCCAAGGCCGATCGGTCAGCGTAACTCTATGCCACAGTGCGATTTCGCTCAACGCAAACAAGCAATCCACCTCTGCCGAAGCGCGCGCCAACGGATGGTGCTGAACAGGCGGTGTTAAGCCGTAGACCAAAGGTGTTTGTTTTCGGGACGCCGCCGCCACCGCGCTCGCAACCATGACCTCGCGCGCTAACTGCAATCATACGCCATGGCACAACCCAGTTCCTTCCGGGCCAAAGCGCTCAGCAAAACCGAACCACTAGTGATCCGTCTGCCGGATCGCTCGCACGAGCGTGCGCCAATTGAAAGGGGGCCGCAGGCCGAAGCGAAGTCCGAACCGCGTCTATCCATGCGCAAACGGATTGCTGTGCTGCTTGCGGCGATCGCCGTGCCAGCAATGGCTGCTCCCGGCGATTTTGGAGCCGAACCCGCTGCGGCCCCCGCAGAAGCGATCAGCTTCGAAGCCGCCTTTGCCGGCAAACCTGCGATGCCGTTCGAGCGTCCAGGCATGAGCTTTCCTGGCTCCGCATTCTACTATCTCGCGGATCCTCCAACCGAAGCGCTTGTCGCTCTGCCCAGCATCGATCCCCTCGATGATTCAGGCGAAAGCAGCGAAGTGGGCGAGTTGATCGACGCAGGGCCCGCCGCAAAGGCATTCTTCCTGGTCGGCACTGGCATTTCGAAAGCGCGAGCGCAGGAATGTCTGGCTCAGGCCGTTTGGTATGAAGCGGCGAGCGAGAGCGACGCTGGCCATCGTGCAGTGGCGCAGGTCGTGCTCAATCGGGTGGCCCATCCAAGCTGGCCCAAGAGCGTGTGCGGGGTTGTCTATGAAGGATCATCGCGCTCGACCGGGTGCCAGTTTAGCTTCACCTGTGATGGCAGTCTAGCGCGCAGAGCCGGCGGAGCAAGCTGGCAGCGCGCCCAACGCATCGCCGCCGAAGCGCTTGAAGGCAGTGTGTATGCTCCCATCGGATACGCGACGCATTACCATACGCTGTGGGTCGATCCTTACTGGGCTGGTTCGCTTGAACATGTCGGTACAATCGGCGCACACCGTTTCTATCGCAATCGCGGCGCAGCGGGCAGCAAGTCGACCTTTACCGGAGCTTATGCTGGCAACGAGCCAAACGTGCGCGTGCGCACCGCGCCACTTCCCGATTTGCCAACGCCCCAAGCAATTGTCTCGACCGGCGCATCTGTGAGCGAAACGCGGCCTGTTGCAGGCCCGGGCGCTGCAAAGCCCGATCGCGCTGCCGCCCCGCTCCTTGTGGAAGCCACGCCCTACAGTTCATCGGTCACCGACCCAGCGTTAGGCACCGCAGGTCAGGTAAAGGCGCCCTATGCCAATGCAGGTCAGTGGAAGACCGATCCGGGCGAACTCGACCTGTCAATCGACAGCCCACTACCGGGCGCGTCTCAATAGCCCCGGCATATAAATAATTCCTTGATATTATTACAATAGATCGGGGTTAACGTCATGGAAACCCTGTCCAAATACGAAGCCTTAGCGGTCCTCAGACTAACAAGGGGGAACGTCGCCGACATAGTTGTCGTCTCCTACTGGTGCCCGGCCTCAAGAAGCCCGGCCAAGACCGGAACAACACACGAATGAGCATTCATTTTGCAGCCGCGCGGGGTCCTGCCGCATCACCGGTGGCTCGCGTCCTTACCTGCCGACCGCTGACGCTGGCTGCGAATGACAACCCGTCCGCTGGTACAACTCCGATCCCAAGCGAAAAACTGCTTCGGGCGGCGTTGCTGCATTTCGGCGAACATGGCCTTGGTGCAGCCCGCGCAGCGCGTGGAAAAGCCGAACAGGCTTTCTTTGCCGGTGATCGTCAGGGCTATGACTGGTGGTTGGGTATCACCCGCACGCTCGACCGTCGGCTGGCACAGGAAGCCGAACGCGGCATGCCGCATGCTCAGATCAATCCTGAGAAGGCCGGTTAAGAGCTGTTCACGCAACCGAAAAGCCGCGAAAATTCAATATCGTATTTCGGTAAGTATCGCGTTAACTTTGGCTTGACTACTCTGCGCTAATCCCGAGCATTATGGGCGCGAGTGGACCATTCACAAAAATGCGAGTGCCACGGAGGCATTTGGGGCGAGATCGCTCGGACAAGCTGTCCGCACGCGTCCGTCGCATTCTCGTCAAAACGCTCTATACCCAGCCTTCAAGCCTCGCGATCGGCGCGACCGCCACTGTCGCTGCCGCCGGTGTCGCAGCATGGGTAGCCGAGCTGCCCGAGCTCTATGTCGGCGGAGTTCTGCTCGCCATAATCGCCGCGGCTCGTGTCACTGCCGCACTCGGCCTCTCACCAGATTCGCGCAGTACCAGCACGCAGATGCTCGAAGTGGTCTACGAGGTCGGAGCCTTCAGCTATGCGCTGGTGCTCGGCGTAACGGCAGCGATCACCATTTGGCGGGATGCGGGGTCGGGTGTTCAAGTCCTGTTGGTCGCAAACGCATTGTGTTACGGCGTTGGCGTGGCAGCTCGCAACGCGGGACGTCCCAACATAGCTATCGGACAACTCACGCTCGTCTGCGTCCCGATCATGTTTGTCAGCCTTGCGTCTGGCAGCCCGGCGCTCATCGCCCTGACTGTCACGATCATGTTGTTGATACCAGCAATGGCCTCGATCGCGCTGAACATCTTCAAGGTACTTCGCGACTCGATTTCTGCGGCTGAAACCAGCGCTCAACTGGCTGACAAGATGCGCGTGCTCGCCCGCACCGATGTGGTTACTGGGCTCGCCAACCGCGCCGGTCTGAACCATGCGATGGTTGAGACGATGATGTCGGTCGAAGCGGACAGCAAGCTTGCGCTGATATGGATCGATCTCGACCGCTTCAAGGAAGTGAACGACCTACTGGGCCACCCGGTCGGCGACCGTGTTCTGACTGAAGTCGCCCGGCGATTGAAAGAAGTATCGCCTAAAGCATCGACGGTCTCACGCTTCGGCGGTGACGAGTTCGTCGTGTTCTGTCCAATTGACGATCGAATGCATGCCGAACGGCTCGCAAGCGAGATCCATGCAGAAATCATGCGCCCAGTGCGGATTGATGGAGACCGACTGGAAGTGCGCGCGTCGCTGGGCGTCGCATTGCTTCCTGAAGACGGTCAGGACGCCGACACGCTGATGCAAAGCGCCGACCTTGCGCTCTATCACGCGAAGGTCGGCGGGCGCGCGCAGACCTGTTTCTTCGACAAGTCAATGACGCGTGATCTTGTACGCCGTCGAGAGATCGAGGATGAACTGCGCGCTGCAATTCAGCGCGAAGAACTGTCGATCTTCTTCCAGCCAATCGTAGATCTCGAAACCGGAAAGATCCGCGCCTTTGAGGCTCTGATCCGCTGGTTCCACCCGGAAAAGGGCGAGCTGCGCCCGGACGAATTCATCCCTGTGGCCGAAGAGACCGGCGTTATCGTCACCCTTGGCAACTGGATCACTGCGCAGGCCGCTCGCACTGCCGCGCAATGGCCTGAAGACGTTTCGGTCGCGGTAAACCTGTCACCGCTGCAGATCCGTGCTCCCGGGGCGGCGCTGGGCATTCGCAATGCGCTCCGCGAAGCAGGCCTCGACCCGCATCGGCTTGAACTGGAAGTGACCGAAAGCCTCTTCATTGAGGACAATCACGCGACCGCCAACTTTATCCAGGAGTTGTCCGCATTGG
The DNA here is from genome assembly GCA_039195235.1 of Pseudomonadota bacterium. Taxonomy (GTDB): domain Bacteria; phylum Pseudomonadota; class Alphaproteobacteria; order Sphingomonadales; family Sphingomonadaceae; genus Erythrobacter. The sequence goes on along the minus strand of JBCCVO010000002.1, from coordinate 16,776 downwards.
GTGTGAAGTTCGCACTCGACGATTTCGGAACTGGCTATTCCTCGCTCAGCTACATCAACACTTTCCCGCTTTCGAAGATCAAGGTCGATCGCAGCTTCGTCTCTGGCCCCAATGTCGGGCGCAAGAGCGACGCGATCATCCGCGCTGTTGCCGAAATGGGATCGACCCTTGAGATGGAGATCGTTGCTGAGGGACTGGAGACGATCGAACAGGTCCAGGCGGTACGTGAGGCTGGATGTACGCTGGGCCAGGGCTTCTACTTCAGCCGCGCGGTGCCGGATTACCTAGCTGCAATGCTGCTAGCTCAGGAGCGCGAAGACGGCAGCGGCAACGATAGCGACGCGCACGCAGCAAACGGCTGAGCACAAGCTCTACTAGGGCTTCTTACGGACTGGGCAGCCTGGGGCTCGCGCTTCCATACTAAACCGACCGATTGGCTTGTTGTCAGGCCGGGCAAAACGCATCCGGAATACCGGCGCCTTCGGCATTTATTGCAACTGCGAACTATTTGCATGAAATAGTTGACTGATAAGACCTTTTGACGGTTGCATTCGCCCAAACAGCGGCTTACCTCGCCGAATGTTAAGCCAATGCATCAGGTCACGTGGGACGGGGCCATGCATTCGATCGAGGCGCACGCCCCCTAAGCATCCGCCGAGGTTACCACCGTCGTTTTAGTCCCAGTGCACCAGGGAAGGAAAAAATCGAATATGGCCCAAGGGACAGGACGCAAGAAGATCGCGCTTATCGGATCCGGCATGATTGGCGGCACGCTCGCCCACCTCGCCGCGAAGAGAGAAATGGGCGACGTCGTCCTGTTCGACATCGCCGAGGGTATGCCGCAGGGCAAAGCGCTCGACCTGTCGCAGTGCGGTCCGATTGAGGGTTTCGACGCGAAGATCACCGGTTCGAACGATTATGCCGATATTGCGGGCGCGGACGTTGTGATCGTGACCGCGGGCGTTCCGCGCAAGCCGGGGATGAGCCGAGACGACCTTCTCGGCATCAACCTCAAAGTGATGAAAGCGGTTGGAGAAGGCATCAAGAACAACTGCCCTGACGCCTTCGTGATCTGCATCACTAACCCCTTGGACGCGATGGTCTGGGCGCTGCGCGAATTCTCCGGCCTGCCCCACAACAAGGTCGTCGGCATGGCGGGCGTGCTGGACTCGGCGCGCTTTGCGACCTTCCTCGCCTGGGAGTTCGAGTGCAGCGTCAAGGATGTGAACGCGTTTGTGCTCGGCGGCCACGGCGACACGATGGTCCCCGTCCTCAGCTACTCGACGATCAACGGCATCCCGGTGAAGGACATGGCCAAGATCAAGGGCGTCTCGGAAGACCGCCTCGACGAAATCGTCAAGCGCACGCGTGCGGGCGGCGGCGAGATTGTGAAGCTGCTCGGCACCGGGTCGGCCTATTACGCCCCGGCCACCAGCGCGATCGCGATGGCCGAAGCGTATTTGGGCGATCATAAGCGTATCTTGCCCTCGGCCAGCTTCGTTGAAGGCAAGTACGGCCTCGACGGACTCTATGTCGGCGTCCCCACCGTGATTGGCGCCGGCGGTACCGAAGACGTGGTCGAGATCGAGCTGACCGATGAGGAAAAAGCCAACCTCAAGGTCTCAACCGACGCGGTCGAAGAGCTGCTTGAGGCGTGCAAGGGTCTGGATAGCTCGCTGGCGTAAGGATCAAAAAGTGGGTTTGTTGGTCCATAGTTTAAGCGTGATACCGCAGGCGGAGCGAGAGCTTTACGTCTATCTGCTCGACTATGGATGGCCTTCGGACGAATTCGAAAAGGCAATGCATGACAACTTCGATCAGTTTGCAATGCGCGCCTCGGAGACAAACTCAGTCGTAGTCGGGAGCCGCAACGGCATCCATTTCGCAAATGAGGTGCTTAGCTGGCACAGCATATGCGGTCACGATGCAACCGACCTCCTTCCAGCAATTCTGCTAACCCATACCCATCCTTCTTACTTTACCGGCGGTCTATCGGAACCGCCAGACGACATGTTCCAAGAGTCAACTGGTGAACTACCGGGGGCTGATATTGGCGATATTGCATTGCTACCAATTCGGAAGTTCTGCACGACACCATCGGACTTTCTAAAAACGATGGCGACCATCTTCGAGGATTTGGAAGCCGGAAAGGTTCTTCAGAACTTCGAGTGCGCACAGTTTGACGTTTTGCGTCCAGTACAGCCCGAGCCCAGAGGGCGCGTCGGCAAAGCACTGTTACTTCAGCCGAATTTCTACGGCATTGGAATAGATCTCAAGAAACTCTTTGCACCGCGTGAGACACGCGAAACGGAGAAGCATTAATGTCCATCTTGATCAACAAAGACACCAAGGTCATCACCCAGGGGATGACCGGCAACACCGGTACTTTCCATACGCAGCAGGCGCTCGATTACGGGACCCAGATGGTCGCGGGTGTAACGCCGGGCAAAGGCGGGACTGACCATATCGGTGTGCCGCAGTTCAACACGGTGGCCGAAGCCAAGGCCGCGACCGGTGCGACGGCCTCGTGCATTTACGTGCCCCCGCCTTTTGCCGCTGATGCGATTTGCGAGGCTATTGATGCTGAGATGGAACTAATCATCTGCATCACAGAGGGAATTCCCGTGCTCGATATGGTCAAGGCCAAGGCTGCTCTCACAGGCAGTAAGTCCCGTCTGATCGGCCCGAACTGCCCAGGCGTCCTGACCCCGGAGGAGTGCAAGATCGGCATTATGCCCGGCAGCATCTTCAAGAAGGGCAGCGTTGGCGTTGTCTCGCGTTCAGGCACTCTCACTTACGAAGCCGTGCACCAGACCACGATGGTTGGCCTAGGCCAGACCACTGCGGTCGGCATTGGGGGTGACCCGGTGAACGGCACCAACTTTATCGACGTGCTCGATCTCTTCCTCGACGATCCCGAAACCAAGTCGATGATCATGATCGGCGAAATCGGCGGATCGGCTGAGGAAGAAGCTGCCGAGTTTCTGAAACAAGAGGCCGCCAAGGGCCGCAGCAAACCGACCGTCGGCTTCATCGCTGGCCGCACGGCGCCTCCTGGTCGTCGCATGGGCCATGCGGGCGCGATCGTTTCGGGCGGTAAAGGCGGCGCGGACGACAAGATCGCGGCGATGGAAGATGCGGGCATCCGCGTCAGCCCTTCGCCATCAGAACTGGGCACAACGCTCGATGCCATGCTGAAGGAAATGGCCTGAATTCAAAGGTGGGCCCTCGCGCAGGCGGGGGCTTGCTTTCTCCTCCCCATTGGAAATCGCCATGAATAAAGAAGCCGAGACCTTCATGCCGCAAATGTCCGATCAGGAAGGCCCGCAGCCGGGCCCATCCTGGGGCAATCCGCGCTGGCTTGATCAGGTGAGCGAGGCAAGCGCCGACCTCACGACTGCGATGGATCCTACGCAGATGCGCGTTGTGGTGGAGAAAGCAGCGAAAGCGGCGGGCAGACCGGCTGATCCGATGGCAATCGAGCGCGCGGCGAGCCTGTCAATCGCTGCGATGACTCTGGTGCGGTTGTATCGTGTGCGCGGCCACATGGCAGCCGATCTTGATCCGCTGGGCTTGTCGACCAAGCGCGAAGCGCCCGAAGACCTCACACTCGAGTTCCACGGACTTGCCGGGATCGAGAGCGAGGAAGTCTTCGTCGGCGGCGTGCTGGGCCTGCACTGGACGACCGTGGGGGAACTCTACGCAGCGTTACGAGACACCTATTGCGGCAAGGTTGGCCTGGAATACATGCACATCGCCGACACCGAAGAGCGGCGGTTTTTGCAGGACAAGTTCGAAAGCCCCGGCGAGACGATCCAGTTTACTCCCGAGGGCAAGAAGGCGATCCTAGCCGCCGTGCTTAGGGGCGAGCTTTATGAGGAATTTCTCGGCAAGAAATATGTCGGGACCAAGCGCTTTGGCCTCGATGGCGGAGAATCGATGATTCCGGCTTTGGAAGCCGTGATCAAGCATGGCGGCAGCGCCGGCGTGCGCGAGATCATCTATGGTATGGCACACCGTGGCCGCTTGAATGTCCTCGCCAACGTGATGGCCAAGCCGTACAAGGTGATCTTCCACGAATTTTCCGGCGGATCGGCCAACCCTGAAGATGTTGGTGGATCAGGCGATGTGAAGTATCACCTCGGCACCAGCACCGATCGCAGCTTCGATGATATCGAAGTGCACATGTCGCTTGTACCCAACCCATCACATCTCGAAACGGTCAACCCGGTGGTGCTCGGCAAGAGCCGCGCGCAGCAGGCGATCCGCGATGACCTCGATGAAAAGCAGCAGGTTCTTCCCGTCCTTATCCATGGCGATGCGGCATTCGCCGGCCAAGGTGTGGTATGGGAAAGCCTGAGCCTTTCGGGCGTCAACGGCTACGACACTGGCGGCTGCCTGCACTTCATCATCAACAATCAGATCGGCTTTACCACCAGCCCGCGTTTCGCGCGCAACTCACCGTATCCAAGCGACGTGGCGAAAGGCGTGATGGCGCCGATCCTGCACGTCAATGGCGATGATCCCGAAGCGGTAACCTTCGCCTGCAAACTCGCTGTCGAGTACCGCCAGAAGTTCAACCGCGACGTCGTAATTGATATGTGGTGCTATCGTAGGTTCGGCCACAATGAAGGCGACGAACCCAAATTCACGCAACCGCTGATGTATGATGCAATCTCGAAGCATCCCAAGGTCTCGAAGATCTACGCCGGGCGGCTGACCGAAGAAGGCGTGATCGACGAGGGTCATCGTGACACGGTTGCGGCTGACTTCACTGCCGAGTTGGAAGAGGAATTCCAGGCAGCCAAGAGCTACAAACCGAACGAAGCGGACTGGTTCGGCGGCCGCTGGGCAGGCCTTAACAAGCCGGTCGATCCCGAAACCGCGCGGCGCAACGTCCATACCGCGATCGAACCGAAGATGTTCGACTCGTTGGGACGCGCACTGACCGAAGTTCCCGAGGATCTAAACATCCACCGGACGCTTGGCCGTGTGCTCAAGGCCAAGCGGGACATGTTCGATAAAAGCGCCGAAGAATCTGGGGGCTTCGACTGGGCAACCGGTGAAGCGCTCGCTTTCGGCAGCCTTGTCATGGAAGGGTACGGCGTACGACTGTCGGGCCAGGATTCGGGCCGTGGAACCTTCTCGCAACGCCACACTGTGTGGGTCGACCAGAAGGACGAGCGCAAATACATCCCGCTCACCACGCTGCCGCACGGCAAGTTTGAGGTCTATGACAGCACCCTTTCCGAATATGGCGTGCTCGGCTTCGAATACGGCTTCGCGATGGCTGATCCCAAGACGCTGGTGCTGTGGGAAGCCCAGTTCGGCGATTTCGCCAATGGCGCGCAAATCATGATCGATCAGTATATCGCGGCGGGTGAAGCCAAATGGCTGCGCGCCAATGGCCTCGTAATGCTGCTGCCCCACGGATATGAAGGTCAAGGGCCTGAGCACTCCTCTGCTCGGCTTGAACGCTTCCTTCAACTCTGCGCGAACGACAACATTCAAGTCTGCAACATCACGACCCCAGCGAACTACTTCCACGTGCTACGCCGCCAGATGCTGCGTCCGTTCCGCAAGCCGATGGTGATAATGTCACCCAAATCGCTGCTGCGGCATCCGATGGCGAAGAGTTCTCGCGACGAGTTTCTCGGCGACAACCACTTCATGCGGATCAAGTCCGATTTGAAGACGATCCCGGACAAGAACGTGAAGCGCCTTGTCCTTTGCTCCGGCAAAGTCGCCTATGACCTGATCGAAGCTCGAGACAAGGCAGGTCTTGATAACGTGTCGATTGTGAGGATCGAGCAAATCTATCCATTCCCGGGTGAGCCGCTTGCGAAACGGATGAAGCGGATGACGAACCTTAAAGAGGTCGTCTGGTGTCAGGAAGAGCCCAGGAATAACGGCTCCTGGTTCTTTGTGGAATCGCACATCGAACAGTCACTGACCGAAGCCGGACATGCAGGCATGCGACCGGCCTATGCCGGTCGCGATGCCTCCGCTTCGCCTGCAACGGGGCTCGCCAAGCGTCATTTGGAACAGCAGAAATCGCTCGTCGCAGATGCTTTAGGTATCTCAAATTCTTCTAGAAAAAGTCGGTAAGGGGCTGAAGGAAAACAATTATGGCCACTGAAATCACTGTCCCGGCTCTGGGCGAGTCGGTCACCGAAGGCAGCATCGGCGAATGGCTTAAGCAGCCCGGCGAAGCCATCGCCGCCGATGAACCAATCTGCAGCCTCGAAACCGACAAGGTCGCGGTTGATGTGCCTTCGCCTGTAGCAGGCGTCATGTCCGAACATCGCGCCGAGGTCGGCGATACGGTTGAAGTCGGCGCTGTAATCGCAGTAATCGAGGAAGGCGCAACAGCCAGCGCGGCTCCGGCTGCCAAGGCGGCAGACACCCCTGCCCCCGCCGCTGCCAAGGAAGCGCCCAGCGAAGAACTGCAAGCCGCTGCGCAAACACTCTCACCCGCCGTTCGCCGCGCCGTGCTGGAACACGGTGTCGATCCCTCGACCATTAAGGGGACCGGTAAAGATGGCCGCCTGACCAAGGAAGACGTGCTCGCCGCAGCTAAGGCCAAAGGCGATCCAGCCCCAGCAGCGAAGCCCGCCCCTTCGCCTGCCCCAACACCCGCTCCCGCAGTGACAGGTGAACGCCGCGAGGAACGGGTCAAGATGACGCGCATGCGCCAGACCATCGCCAAGCGTCTGAAGGGCGCGCAGGAAGAGGCCGCGCTGCTCACCACCTTCAACGATTGCGACATGAGCGCAGTCATCGAAGCGCGCACCAAGTACAAGGACCTGTTTGCCAAGAAGCACGACATTCGTCTCGGCTTCATGGGCTTCTTCGCGAAAGCAGCCTGCCTCGCGCTCAAAGACGTGCCGAGCGTCAACGCCTACATCCAAGGCGAAGAAATCGTCTATCACGATTATGTCGATATCTCTGTCGCTGTGTCCGCACCCAATGGACTCGTCGTTCCCGTGATCCGCGACTGTCAGGAAAAGGGCTTCGCCCAGATCGAGAAAGACATCGCCGACTTCGGCAGCCGCGCCAAGGAAGGCACGCTGACGATGGCCGACATGACAGGCGGCACCTTTACGATCTCAAACGGCGGCGTGTTCGGATCGCTGATGTCGACCCCGATTATCAACCCGCCGCAATCCGCCGTCCTAGGCCTCCACCGCATCGAAGACCGGCCGGTCGTGGTGAATGGTGAGATCGTGATCCGCCCGATGATGTATCTGGCGCTCAGCTACGACCATCGCCTGATCGACGGACGCGAGGCAGTGACCGCACTGAAGATCATCAAGGAAGCGATCGAAGATCCGACTCGGATGCTGATCGACCTATAAGAGAGTATGTCCAATGGGAATGGTTTGGGTTGCGAGGCTAGCGAATGAGGATGAAATTGCACAGGTGCGGGCAGACCCCGACAGCGCCTGCGACTATATAGACTCCGAAAAGGATACCAGACCGTTCATTGATCTCGACAAGGAATGGCATGCTCTGCACTTTCTTTTGACCGGATCGGTAGACCCGACAAATGATCCCATGAGTCTAATCCTTGGAGACTTTGAGGAAATCGGAGAGGACTGCGGCTATGGACCCGCTTTCTTCATTTCCGCGAAGAAGTTCAAGGCGTTCAACGAGGCGGCAGCTAACCTCGACAGTGCTGCACTCAAGGAACGCTATAAGACTGAGGAGATGGTCGCACAGAACGTCTATCTCGGCGAAATGTATCACCGCGAGGGCGAAGAGGGGCTGAACTTCCTCACTGAACGCTTAGATGAGTTGCGAGAGTTCGCTGCGAAAGCGGCCAGCGGCGGCCTTGGCGCCTTTGCGATGATTACCTGATCTTGGAGACAGATCGACCATGTCTGACCATACCTACGATTACGATGTCCTTGTTATCGGTGCCGGACCCGGCGGTTATGTCGCTGCGATCCGTGCAGCACAGCTTGGGCTTAAGACCGCTTGCGTGGAAAGCCGCGAGACCCTTGGCGGGACATGTCTCAATGTTGGGTGCATCCCGTCGAAGGCGTTGCTGCATGGCTCCGAACTGTTCGACGAAGCAGAAGGCGGCCACTTCGCCACCTGGGGCATCACGGCCAAACCGAAGCTCGACCTTGGTCGAATGATGGAAGAGAAGACCAAGGCGGTTGGCGAACTCACAGGCGGGATCGAATTCCTGTTTAAAAAGAACAAGGTGACTTGGCTGAAAGGCCACGCTGCATTCGAGGATGCGCACAGCGTGAAGATCGGCGACGAAACGGTGACCGCAAAGGACATCGTTATCGCCACCGGATCGAGCGTCACTCCCCTTCCCGGTGTCGAGGTCGACAACGCCGCGCAGCGGATCGTCGATTCCACCGGCGCGCTAGAGCTCAATGAAGTGCCCGAACACCTCGTCGTCATTGGTGGCGGCGTGATTGGGCTTGAGCTTGGAAGCGTCTGGCGGCGTCTGGGTGCGAAGGTCACCGTGGTAGAGTTTCTCGACCAACTGCTGCCCGGCATGGACGGTGAAGTGCGCAAGGAAGCGGGCAAGATCTTCAAGAAGCAGGGCATGGAGATGATGCTCGGCCACAAGGTCACAGGCGCAACCGTCAAAGGTAAAAAAGTGACACTGACGGTCGAGAAGTCCGCAGGTGGCGATGAGCAGACCCTACAAGCCAGCCATGTGCTGGTGTCGATCGGGCGACGCCCGAACACCGATGGCCTCGCACTCGACAAGGCTGGCCTTCAGGTCAACAATCGCGGCCAGATCGAGATCGATCATGACTTCCGCACCAAGGTCGATGGCGTTTGGGCTATCGGCGATGTCGTTCCCGGCCCAATGCTTGCGCACAAGGCCGAAGATGAGGGCATAGCGGTGGCCGAGAACATTGCCGGCGAAACCGGCATTGTGAACCACGATGTGATCCCCAACGTCGTCTACACCTATCCGGAAATTGCAGGCGTAGGCCTTACGCAGGAAGAAGCCATCGAAGCTGCAGGGGGCGACAAAAAGGCAATCAAGGTCGGAAAATTCCCGATGATGGCCAACAGCCGCGCCAAAGCGAACCGCGACACTGATGGCTTTGTGAAGGTCATTGCCGATGCGGAAACCGACCGAGTGATCGGTGTGTGGATGATCAACAGCCTTGCTGGCACGATGATCGCACAGGCTGCGCAGGCGATGGAGTTCGGCGCGACATCAGAAGACATTGCCTACACCTGCCACGCGCACCCGACCCACGCCGAAGCGTTCAAGGAAGCGGCGATGGCGGTGCAAGGTAAGCCCATCCATATGTGAGGTGACAGTTTCGATAGGGCAGGTCTTGTTGAAGCACCGCGGTGCTGCCGCGCTTGCCCTGACGATTCCTTGCCTTTCGGGTCTCGGATATCTGGTCGCATTCGAAGCGCCCACGCGCTTTGTCGTCATGAATGGCACTGCCCTTGTGCTCGCACTTCTATGGATTGCGGTGGGTCGCATCCCCGCAAAGGGTGTGCCTGCAACGGCAATGTGCGCGATACTGCTTTTGTTGCTCGCCATACCACTTGTTACCGGTCCCAGTCTCGGGGGTGTGCGCCGCTGGATACCACTTGGCACTATCACGCTCCATGCGGGCACGCTGGCAATCCCAGCACTTACGCTGCTTGCCGCGCGAGAGCGGACATTCGGCTTTGTAATCCTTGTGGTCGCAACTGTGCTGACGATGCTCCAGCCAGATGCTGCCAGCATTCTCGCGGTCGCTGGCGGATGCATTGGTCTTTGGTTTGCGAACAGAGACTGGAAAGCGGTCGTGACAGCGGGCTTTGCATTGGTTGCAGGAGCCTTCGCGCTCTTCTCCGACGATCTGCCTCCTCAGCCCTTCGTCGAACGCGTTCTAGCCGACCTGGCTCACACCTCGCCTCTGGTCGCTTTGGCTCTCGCTGCAAGCTTGCTTGTCAGCTTCGCACTTATCGCGCGCGCAATGGGAACCAGCGGTTTTGCCTTGGCTGGGTCGCTTGCCGGATTTTCGCTAGCGGCACTGGTCGATAACTATCCCAGCATTCTCATAGGCTATGGCGCCGCGCCAATCCTCGGTTATGGTTTCGCCTTGGGTCTTAGCCCGAACCCGAAAGAAACAAACGAGGCAAAGTGACATGGCGAAAACCGTCGCCATCATTGGGGCGGGCCAGATCGGCTACGCGGCTGCGGACGCTTTCCGGGATCGTGGCTGGGATGTGACCGTTTATGCCCGGACCAAGCCCAACTGGTTTGATGGAACACTTCACAAGTTCCAGCCCTATGAGGTCGGCGAGGCCGCTGCCCCGAGCGCGGACATTGTCTTCGACAGTATTGCCTTCGATAGGGGTGATGTCGCGCGCTACTGTCCGGACCGCGTAGGGCGCCTTATCGCTATCTCCTCAGCCAGCGTTTACTGCGACGATCAAGGTCGTACATTCGACGAAGCGGTTCAAAACGGCTTTCCCGAATTCGATGGGGCGATTGACGAAGATCAGTCCACCGTCGCGCCGGGGCCGGAGACTTACTCCACGCGCAAGGTCAGGATGGAAAACAAGGCGTTGGAGATGTTCGGCGACCGTGCCACGATCTTCCGGCCGTGTGCGATCTATGGAAAGCATAGCAGGCACCCGCGCGAGTGGTGGTTTGTGAAGCGCCTTATTGATGGGCGAACGCGGATCCCTCTGATCGAAGGCGGAACGTCACGGTTCCAGCCTACTGATGTCGAGGACATTTCCTGTTTCGCTGTCGACGCAGCAGAACAGGAGCTTAGCGGCGCTTACAATATCGCGACAGAAGATTGCCCGACGGTTCTACAAATTGGTCAGATACTGGCGGACTTCTTAGACTACGATCCCGAATTCGTGCCGAGCGATCAGACGGGTCTTGTCGGTCGGACTCCGTGGTCTGTGCCAAAGCCTTTCGTAGTGTCGGGTCGGAAAATGATCGAGACAGGGTACGATCCGCCCTCAAGCTACTGGTCTGGAATGTTTGTTTTTCTACCCTGGCTCCGTGATCTCAACCCAACCGATTGGCGCAAGACTTTCCCACAACTCGCCGCCTACCCTTGGGATCTGTTTGACTACGAGGCTGAGGATCGCCTTTTCGACGAACGACATTAGCACGCGGTCGGCCGAACTTGTGATATCGACACCTGCTGTATTATTGATGTAAATCAGTGATACGGATGAGGGACTGATATCGTGACAATCAAAACCATGCTCACCGCGCTCGCGGCCACCGGCCCTTTGCTTGGGCTGTCACAGCCGCTTAGGGCAGAAACAACCAACCCTGCGCAGGAAGTGCCAGCTGCCGTCGACGCAGTCGCCGCCAGGGCGCTCGAACAGCCTAACATAGCCGGAATCGGCATCGCCCGGATCGAGGATGGTACCGTGGTCTGGACCGGCTATTGGGGTGAGCAGTCACCCGGCGTGCCCGTCACCGAAAGGACTGCTTTCAATACCGCTTCGGTCGCCAAGACGATCATCGCAGAGACAGTTCTGCGGCTCGCCGAGCAGGGGCGCATGTCGCTCGATGATCCGATCCGCGAGCATTACACGCATCCGCAGCTCGGCGAGGATCCACGCTATGCGACACTGACCCCGCGTATTCTGTTGTCGCATCAGGCGGCGCTGAAAAACTGGCCGTGGATGTATGACGACAATCGCCTCGCCTTTACCGCTACGCCGGGACAGGGCGAGACCAGCTATTCGGGCGCAGGGATCGAGATCGTGATGCGCTATCTCGAGGCGCGTTTCGAGACCACCTATCCCGAACTCGCGAAAGAAATGGTGTTCGATCCGCTCGGCGTCGAAGGCGTAACCGTCGCGCGCGAGCCATGGCTCGAAGGTCGGGTGAGCGAGCCGCGTGGCGGCGACGGTACGGTCTACCCGCCCTTTACCCGCAGCGGCGATGAAAACCTGATCGATCCGGGCACATACTCGGCCGCAGACAATCTCTACGCGACCGTGCCGGGTTATGCGCAGCTGCTGGTCAAGATGATCGATGGCACCGGGCTATCGCCCGAAATGCGTGCCGAGCGCGCGAAGTTGCTATCCAGCTCCGACAGCGAGATGGGGTACTTCTGCATTGCCGATCCGACCGATTGTCCCGATCCCATCGGCTTTGGCGTCGGATGGGGATTGTTTGGCGAGCCCGACCGCACCGTGCTTAACCATGGCGGCAACGACTTTGCCGAGCATGCCCAAGTTTACTTCATACCCGAAACGCGAGAGGGGGTAGTGCTGTTCGTCAATGGCGGAAACGCCTTTCCGGCGGGGATCGACATCATTCTGGCAGTTGACCCCGAGCTACTGATGGCGAAACACTTCGAAGCATTGATAAAAAAGATGCGCGAACAAGGAGGCGGCTGAGCCTACCGGTGAGAGAACAATGGCTTATCCGCAACTGACCGACAAACCGGGCGCGCTGGAAACCGCTGCGGCGATCCGCGCGGGCGAGTTGAGTCCGGTCGAGGCGGTCGATGCGGCGATGGTGCGGATCGAGCATTTCGATGCTGACATCAACGCGCTCGCCGTACCCGATTTCGAGCGGGCGGCCGAAGCAGCCAAGGCCCTCGACGGGAAAATCCCTGGCGATCATCAGCCGTTGTTCGGCGTACCGATGACTGTGAAGGAAAGCTTCGATGTCGAAGGGCTACCATCATGCTGGGGGCATGAGCGGCTGACCGATTACATCGCTCCGAGCGACGCCGATCTTGTTCGGCGGCTGAAAGCGGCGGGCGCGATCATTCTTGGCAAAACCAATGTGCCGATCGACCTGTCCGACTGGCAATCGCATAATCCGGTCTATGGCCGCACTTACAATCCGCACAATCACGATCGTTCGCCTGGTGGCTCATCCGGCGGCAGCGCTGCGGTAGTTGCGAGCGGCATGGTGCCGTGTGAGTTTGGCACCGATATCGGTGGTTCGGTCCGCGTGCCCGCACATTTTTGTGGCATCTGGGGGCACAAGACGACACACGGCCTCGTCTCCAAGCAAGGTCACGACCACCCGCAAATGGCTCGGCGCAAGGGCTTCATCGCCGCGCATGACAGCGAGCTGTCGATCGCTGGACCGTTTGCCCGCAACGCCGCCGATCTCGCTATCCTGACCGAGATCGGCGCGATGGTCCCTCTGCGCCGCGCGGCCAAACCCCTGTCTGAATGCCGATTGCTGGCGATTACCGAATTCCCGGGCAGTCCCGTCGATGCAAGCGTCGCCGAACCAGTTGAGCTGGCAATCGAAGCACTGGTGGAGGGAGGCGTCAAAATCGACCGTCATACTGATCGCCTGCCCGATCTTGCTAAGCAACAGACCGATTACCTGCGCATGCTCAACATCGTGATGGCGCGCGGTGCGCCGGCCCCCGATGGCAAGCGCGCAACCGCAAGCGACTGGTTCGACCTGCTCGACGCTCAGGCCGCGAACAGGTTCCAGTGGCAGCGCCTGTTCGAAGCCTACGACTTCGTGCTCGCCCCGCCCGCGCCTGTGCTGGCGATCCCGCATATCGAAGGCTCGGTATTCAATTCGACCATCCGGGTGAACGGACAGGATCTTCAAGCGGGCACGGGCCTCTCATGGTCTGGCCTTGCGACCTTTCCCAACCTCCCCTCAACGGTGCTGCCAATCGGGTCGGGCATGTATGAGGGCGCCTGCCTGCCGTGCGGGATACAAGTCATGGGGCCGCTGTGGAGCGATCTCGATTGTATCGCCGCCGCCGAAGCCATCGGGAATATCTTGCACGGCTGACCCGCCTGTCGCATGGGGCCGCTCAGATTGAACGGACCTTTATCGATGGCAACAAAACCCTTCATGAGGCGCCTGGCAAAGTGGCATATCTGGCTTGGCTGGCTGGTCGGCGTTCCGATCGTCATGTGGACCGCGACGGGCCTTTTCATGGTCTCCAAGCCGATCGAGGAAGTGCGTGGCGAGCATCTGCGGGTCGAGATCGAGGCACAGCCGCTGATCCTGCCCGGCAGCGACATCGCCGCGGAAGAGGCGCAATTAAAGGAGATGCAAGTGCGCATGCAGGATGGTCGCGCTGTCGCGATCCTGACAACGCTTGATGGCGCCACCAGCCGGGTTGATATGGAAAGCGGTGAGGCAATTGCGCCAGTCGACGCCGCAGCTGCCCGCGCCATCACAGCCGACCGGATCGTTGGCGGAGATGCCGTCCGCTCAGTCGCCCTTTTCCAACCCGACGAAGTTCCCTTCGACTTCCGCCGCCCCATCACCGTGTGGCAGGTCGCGCTGGAGGATGGCACCCATGTCTATATCGGTCGCGACACCGGCGAAGTTGAAGCAGTCCGCACCAGCTGGTGGCGCTGGTTCGATTTTGCCTGGGGCCTTCACATCATGGACCTTTCCAAACGCGAGGACACCAGTCACCCAATCCTGATTGCGTTCGCCGCACTCTCACTGATCGGAGCCTTGTTCGGCAGTATCCTGATGTTCCGCCGTCGCAAGTCACGGCCTGCGGCCCTCGGCATGCAATCATGAACGAGGAGATCTTTACCCCAATCCTCGATTTGCTCGACATCGTCGGGATTGCGATCTTCGCATTGTCGGGCGCGGTCATCGCTGCACGCGAGCGCCAGACATTCGTGACCATGGGATTCTTCGCTTTGGTCACCGGGGTCGGCGGCGGGACTGTGCGCGACCTTCTAATCGGCGCTCCGGTGTTCTGGATCACTGACGGCTGGGTCGCGGGTGTTTGCCTCGCCTGCGCGGCGATCGCGTGGTTCACGCCCGTGCGGTTGTGGGAGGGCAAGCTGTTCGCCCTCGCTGACGGTATCGGGCTTGCGGCCTACGCCGTTCTGGGGACCGCAAAGGCCATCGCCTATGGTGTACCGCCGGTGCCTGCGATGCTGATGGGCATCATTACCGGGTGTGTGGGCGGTATCATCCGTGATGTCGTGGCCGGACGCCCCTCGATCATCATGCAGCCAGAGCTTTATGTTACCGCAGCCGCCTTGAGCGCCGCGACAACCGTCGCTGGCATGATGGCTGCGCCGTTTGTGATGCTGGAAAACTGGGCGGTGTGGATCGCGGCCTTTGTGTCAGGGTTTGCTCTTCGCGCTGCTGCCATCCAGTGGCAGATCAGCCTGCCAAGCTACAATGCAAAGGGGCGCAGGGCCAATAAGAACCCCGCGCCCGTTCCGCCCCCGGAATAGCGTTTCAGGTCAGTTGCGCAGGTCGCCGTCGATCTCGTCATAGATCTCGCCCGGAACAGGGCCGCCGGGATAGGCTGGAAGCCGATCCGATGCTTGCGCCAACTGCTCAGACGCCCCTTGTAGAGCCGGTGCTTGAATGCCCCGTGCCTCACGCGCGGCGAGATAGGTTCGGTCGTTCAGTTGCCCTGCGGCTGCCGACTGCGACCCACCTTCGAACAGTGTACCATCGACCGTGGTTTCGCCGAAGCTGCCACCAAAATCAGTTGTGTCAAAGTTGCCATAGTCGATGCTGTCGATCCGTCCACTGTTGTCGATCCGGCACAGGAAGCCGGAACCATTGAACAGCGAGCCGCTGACCTGCCAGCCTCCAGCGGTTCGATTGACGCTCTCGACGCTGTCTACGCGAACGTCTTCCTGGATGCGATCGAGACATTGAGAAACGGCGTTGTCGAGCCCGCTTGAGCCATCATTGCGGACTACCCGGCGATCGTCGCGCCTATCCCGGCGATCATAATCGCGATCACGGTAGCGATCGCGCTCCACAATAACGACATCGCGATCGCGACGACGGTTGTTGCTCGCTGCGCTGGCCACGGCAGCAATGCCACCGAGGATCAACACGCCCGCCAGCACGTCTCCGCCGCGAATACCGCGACGACGCCAACCGCGTCGCCAACCGCGCCGTCCCCAGCCGCGGCGCCATTCGGTGATATCAGTGTCGCCGTTGTAGGTTGTGCTATCGAACTTCATGAAGACAGCGCTGCCTGCGCTGTTCTTGACCAGGCCGGTAGGCGGTTCTGCTGCGAAAGCGGGTGTGACGGCCATCGAGGCGGCGGCGGCAATACCGGCAAACGCCCCAAAACGAGTTACAAGAGCCATATGCTCCCTCCTGTTTGGTGTGAGCGGCCACCACTCGCCCGATGTATGCTCGAGAATATAGGCGGTCCAGGCTTACACTTGCCTGAACCGCCTGATACATTTTGCGACAATAGGTCGCTGATGAGGCTGTCACCTTGGGGGCTGCGCTGGTGGGCGCACAGGAGGAATCCCCCAAGGCTTTTCGTTTGGATCAGCCCACTCCAGATCAGCGAAGCCCGCGAAGGTTGCGGAACCTGATCTCCGGTCGACCTTGACCGTCGAAATAGCAGGTGAAGCGTCCGCGATCGAAGTTACGCCCGCGATAGCCACGGTTGCCTTCGACTTGGATCCGCCCCTTCACACGGAAGCCGTAACGGGTACGGTCAACATCGCGAATTTGCGTAACGTCGGCAAAGCGCCATCCGCCAAATCGCTGTGCCTGGCGCTCGGCTGCGTTGATGCAGCGCTGTACCGCACGGCGCGGATTGTTAAAGCCACGCTTGTAGCCGCGACGATCGCCGCGATAATGGGTTTTGTGGTAGCGCCGGTCACGGTAGCGATCGCGCTTGTCGCCATCAAAGGCCCCAGCCAGAGCAGCGATCCCGCCGATCACGACGGCGCCAGCGATAATCTCTTCGGCCCCGATACCACCGCGATCGCGGTAGTCGTCAGCTGCGGCAGGGGCAGCGGTCGCCAGGGCCATCGCGCCAGCCGCGACAGTCCCGAGCGTGCCTTTGGCGAGCGTCTTTT
>JBCCVO010000001.1:0-156142 GCA_039195235.1 Pseudomonadota bacterium | reverse complement strand
TCGGATGGACGAATGGCGCGAAGCCCGAGAGGCGCGCGCCGATCGCTACGATACACTGCTCGTTGATGGGCCGTTCAAACGCCCGGCACGTTTCAATGATCGCGTGTCCTCGTGGCACCTCTATGCGGTTGAACTGACTGAAGACGCCCACCTCACCCGCGCCGACATGTTTGCCGCCATGCGTGAGGCGAATATCGGGGTGAACGTCCATTATATCCCAATCCACACGCAACCTTATTATGAGCAGCTCGGCTTTAAGCGCGAACAGTGCCCGAACGCGGTGGCGTATTACGATCACGCGCTGTCGATCCCGCTGTTCCCGGCGATGACCGATGCACAGCAGGATCGTGTGGTCGAAACCATGCTGATGCTGGCGGCGTAAGATGAGCGAGCAGCTCGCGATCATCCCCGCACGCGGCGGCAGCAAACGAATTCCGCGCAAGAACATAAAGCCCTTCGCTGGCAAGCCGATGATAGGGTTCGCAATCGATGCCGCTCTCGCATGTGAAGCAATCGATCGGGTGGTCGTTACGACCGATGATGAAGAGATAGCCCAGATTGCCATGGAAATGGGCGCCGAAGTGCCCTTCCGCCGCCCTGCCGAGTTGGCCGATGATATCACCCCGACAGTGCCGGTGATCAGTCACGCGATCCAGGCCTGCCGTGAGCTTGGATATTCCTTCGACTATGTGTGCTGCATCTATCCGGGAGTGCCGTTCGTTAGCGCTGGAGATATCACCAAAGCGCTGAGCCTTTTGGTCGAGCATAGGGGCGAAGGTTATACCTTCCCGGTCACCGGCTTCCCTTCGCCGATCCAGCGGGCGCTCAAGCTTGGTGATGATGGCGCAGTGGCTCCGTTCGATCCGCGCCATGTCGGAACGCGAACTCAGGATATCGAGCCCGCTTACTTCGATGCTGGTCAGTTCTATTGGGCTACGCCTGAGACTTGGGAATCCGGTCAGTCCGCGCATGCCAATGGCCGCGTGATCGTTTTGCCGGAATGGCGCGTGGTCGATATCGACACACCAGCCGACTGGGAGCGCGCCGAAGCCCTTTTCAGAGCCTTTGCAACCGAGGGCTGACACGATGAAAATCGCCATCCGCGCGGACGCTTCGGCGGCGATCGGCACCGGCCATATCCGTCGGATGCTATCGCTGGCCAAGGCGTTGAAGGCGCGGGGCGCGGAAGTCATATTCGTCACGCGCCAGTTGGGCGTGGATACCGTGGCGATGGTCGAGCGCGAAGGTTTCGCCGTCAGGCTGCTGCCCTCTCCAGAACAACGCCCAACACCAGACCCGACGATCCCGCATTCGAGCTGGAGCGAGGTAACGCAGGCACAAGATATCGCGGATACCACTGCCGGCCTGCGCGATATCAGGCCAGCGCGCGTGATCGTTGATCACTACGCCTTCGACTCGCAATGGCATGATGGCGTGAGCGAGGCACTCGGTGTGCCGGCTATGGTGGTTGACGATCTGGCCGACCGCACGCTTGGCGGACGCTGGGTGGTCGATCACAACTATCATCCCGATCACATCACGAAATTTGAAGGGCGATTGCCGGAGCAGGTCGAGCTGCTCGCCGGGCCCAAATACGCGATGATCGAACCTGCCTATGCGAGTGCACCTCGATACGAATTCCACGAACGCGTCTGCTCGATCGGCGTCTTCATGGGCGGCATTGACCTCGGCGGCGATACACTAGAAGTGCTCGATGCCCTGGAAGCGTCTGGCTGGAGGGGTCCGGTTGAGGTGGTGGTGACATCACACAACCCCGCTCGTGACGCGATAGCGCAAAGGCTCGTTCGATCACCCGAAGCCACGCTCTCTCAAGATCTCCCAAGCCTCGTGGAGTTCTTTGCACAGCATGATATCCAGATCGGGGCGGGCGTCGGCGCAATCTGGGAACGGTGTTGTATCGGCCCGCCCACGATCGGGCTAGTCTGCGCTGACAATCAGGCCAAGAGCATTCCCCATGCCGATACCGCAGGATTTCTCGTAGGGATCGATCACATGAGCAATCCACGGCAACGCCGCGATGCTCTGGTCAATGCTTTACACGAATTGATTGCCTCGCCCGATCGCCGGCGCTCGCTCAGCGAAACCGCAATGCAGCTTGTCGATGGACGCGGGACTTCGCGCATTGCACAATCCCTCTTGGACAAGGAGTAGGACGTCATGGCCTGCCGATTGAGAAATGTGCGTGAGGATGATCTGGAGATGGTGCGTGAATGGCGCATGTCGCCTGAAATCACCCGCTACATGTATACCGATCCCGACATCTCTCCCGAGGATCAGCGAGCGTGGTTCGCCAAAGTCACAGCCTCTCCCAATGACCGTGCGTGGATCATCGAGCTGACTGACGGTGACATCCCGGTCGGTCTGATGAGCCTTACCGATATAGACCGCACGCACAGCCGCGCCTGCTGGGCCTATTACATCGCGGATAGCCGCGCACGCGGCAAAGGGCTTGCCAAATCGCTAGAACTCAACATTTACGCTTACACATTCGAGAAGCTTGGCTTCAACCGACTGTGGTGCGAAGTGCTTGGCTTCAACGACCGGGTGGTGTCGATCCACGAGAAGTTCGGTAGCAAGGTAGAAGGGGTGCTGCGCCAACACATTCGCAAGGGCGATGAGGTGCACGATGTGGTGCGCATGGCAGTTCTGGCGGAAGACTGGCCAGCCATCCGGGACAAGTTCGCGTTTGAGAGTATCGCGATTGAGGATCAGGACTGATGCAGATTAACGGGCGCGATATCGGGCTGGCTGCGCGGCCATACTTGATCGCAGAGATGAGCGGGAACCATAATCACTCGCTTGATCGTGCACTCGAAATTGTGACGGCTGCGGCACAGAGCGGCGCGGATGCGATCAAGCTGCAAACCTATACTGCGGACACGATCACGCTGGACGCCGATGGCCCCGGCTTCGTGATCGAGGATGAAAACTCACCGTGGAACGGCCGCAAGCTGCATGAGCTCTATGACGAAGCGCACACGCCGTGGGACTGGCACAGTCCGATCATGGAGCATGCCAAGTCGCTCGGTATCGATTGCTTCTCCTCGCCTTTCGATGCGAGCGCAGTCGATTTTCTTGAGGGTCTGAACATGCCAGCCTACAAGATCGCCAGCTTTGAATCGGTAGACCTCCCGTTGATCCGCAGCGTAGCTGAAACCGGCAAACCGATGATCATCTCAACCGGCATGGCAAGCGTGGCCGAGATCAGCGATGCGCTGCGTACCTGTCATGAGGCCGGGAACGACCAGGTTTGCATCCTCAAATGCACCAGCACCTACCCCGCAACACCCGAGAACACGAACATCCGCACCCTCCCAAACATGCGCGATACATTCGGCTGCGAGGTCGGGCTTTCCGACCACACTATGGGCACTGGGGTTGCGGTCGGCGCAGTGGCGCTGGGCGCGGTGCTGATCGAGAAGCACTTTACGCTGGCGCGCGCCGACGGAGGCGTTGACAGCGCCTTTAGCCTCGAACCCGCCGAGTTTCAGGCTCTGCGCGATGAAACAGACCGCGCCTGGCAGGCGCTCGGCCAGATCACTTATGGTGGAACAAAGGCCGAAAGCGGGTCGAAGCAGTTTCGCCGCTCGCTCTACATCGCCGAGGATATGGCAGAGGGTGAAGCCTTTACCGAAGCCAATTTGCGCTCGGTCCGCCCCGGTTTCGGCCTGTCACCGAAGCACTACGACATGCTGCTGGGCAAGCGGGTGAACCGAGCCGTGAACAAAGGCTCGCCGGTGAGCTGGGATCTGATCGCCTGATCAAGCGATGGCATACAGGGTGCTCATAATCGGCTGTGGAGCCATTGCCGGGGGCTACGATTCCGATCGCCATGGCGGGCTTTGGCCCTTGTCGCATGCGGGGACGATCACCGCGAGCGAACACTTTGAGCTAGTGGCATGTGTCGATCCCGACGACTCCGCGCTCCTCACATTTGCCAAAGAGTGGGAGGTTACGAAAGCCGCGCCAAACACTGCGTCTTTGCAGGCATCCGCAGGTGATTTTGACCTGATCGTGATTGCATCACCCACACAGTTCCACGCTGTGCAACTTGAGTGGGCATTGAGCATGAAGCCATGTGCTGTGTTTTGCGAAAAGCCAGTGACAGATGATTTCAGCAAGGTCTTGCCGATCGTTCGTGCTTTCGAAACCGCCAAGATTCCGCTCGCGGTGAATTATACGCGTCGCTGGGCACCTGATCTGGCGCAGCTTCTGAGCGATATCCAGAATGACAAATGGGGTTTCCTGCTCAGCGCGGTTGGCACCTATTCAAAGGGTGTCGTCCACAATGGCAGCCATATGATGGACCTGCTGCACATGTTTGTGGGATCCATGGAACTGCATTCGATCGGCCCAGGCAAATGCGATTACTGGGATCACGATCCAACCGTTTCGGCCATGCTGACCGCGGGCGATTTGGGCCAGCCTATTCATCTGGTCGCGAGCGATAGTCGATCGCTTACCCAGTTCGAGCTTGTCCTGAACTATGATTTTGGCGAAATCGCATTGCGCGATGGTGGGACGCGCATCGAGACGCGTCGTGTACAGGAAAGCGCGATATTCCCTGGACACAAGCAGCTGGGCCTGCCCGAAACGGTAGAAGGCCGCTATGCCGAGGCGATGACGCTTGCCTATGAAAACATGGCACAAGTGATTGCTGGCAAGGCCGATCCCAACTGCTCGGCCGGACAAGCCTATTCCGCGCACGCAATTTGCGAAGAAATGCGCCAAAGAGCGCTCGAAAACTTGAAGAAAGCCCCCGAATGACAGACCAACTCGCCCTTCACGGCGGCACACCCGTCATCCAACGCGAGTTTGATGCATTCAGATCCATGGGCCGCGACGAAGAGAATGCCGCCACCCGTGTCATCCGTTCAGGCGTCCTCTCGGCCTACATCGGCGCGCCGGGTGAGATGTTCATGGGTGGGACCGAAGTCCGCGCTTTTGAAGAGAAGGCGGCCAAATATTTCGGGGTCAAACACGCGCTCGGAGTGAACAGCTGGACCAGCGGACTGATCGCCGAAGTGGGCGCGATCGACATCGAGCCGGGCGATGAGATCATCACCACGCCTTGGACCATGAGCGCAACTGCGATGGCAATCCTCCACTGGAACGCGATACCCGTCTTCGCCGATATCGATCGCGCGACCTTCAACATCGATCCCGAGAGCGTGGGTTCGCTCATCACACCCCGGACCAAGGCGATCATGGCGGTCGACATCTTCGGGCAGACCGCTGATGTCGCCGCCTTGCGCGCAATTGCCGATGAGCATGGGCTCAAACTGCTCGGAGATACAGCGCAGGCTCCGGGCGCGCTCAACAATGGCAGTCATACCGGCACCGGCTACGACATTGGCGGTTTCAGCCTCAACTACCATAAGCACATTCACTGCGGCGAAGGCGGAATCCTCGTCACCAATGATGACAAGCTCGCAGAACGGCTGGCGCTTATCCGCAACCACGCTGAAAGCGTGATCCAGCCAAAAAGCAGCAATGATCTGGCGAACATGATCGGATACAACTTCCGCATGGGCGAGATCGAGGCGGCAATTGCGAGCGTGCAGCTGGACAAGCTTTCCGAAAGGGTTGCGGACCGACAGCGCGTTGCGGCTGGACTGGATGAGGGGCTGGCGGGGCTGGCGGGGCTCACGACGCCGAAGGTCGCCGAGGGCAGCACCCACGTCTACTATGTCTACGGCATGACGCTCGACACTCGGACGCTGGGCGTTTCGCGCGCGGTAATCGCCGATGCGCTGCGGGCCGAAGGTGTACCTGGAATCGCTCCCGGTTATCAGAACCTCCACCGCCTGCCGATCTTCACCGAGCAAATAGCCTATGGGACAGGTGGTTTCCCGTGGACACTTCGCCCTGAACGCAGCTTCACCTATGGCAAGGGGGCCTGCCCGATTGCCGAAGAGTTGCAGGATGAGAGCTTCCTCGGCCTCGCCGTGTGCCTCCACCAACTGCCAAGCGAAGACGTCTCCCAGATTGTCGACGCTTTTCATAAGGTTTGGGGAAATCTTGATGCGCTCAAGTAGCGGGGCATGGGCGCGACAAAGCAGCGCGTTACGAGAATGGCTGTGACTGAATTTCTCGAACTTGTCGGTGAGAAGGTGAGGCTGCGGCCCTTTGGATCCAGCGACATCACCGATCCCTATATCGGCTGGCTCAACGACCCTGAAGTCACGCGCTTTTCCAACCAGCGTTTTCGCCACCATACATGCGAAAGCTGCATGGCCTATCTCGCCAGCTTTGCCGGGACGCGGAACGTGTTTGTGAGCGTCCGCGAAAAGGCCGGCAATGCATCGATCGGCACCATGACCGCCTACCGCAATCTCAATCACGACACTTGTGATGTCGGCATCATGATCGGCAATCGCGATTACTGGGGTGGCGGTTACGGGCAGGAGGCCTGGAACCTGCTGACCGACTGGCTGATAATCGAGGTTGGCGTGCGCAAGATTACCGCCGGTTGCCTGGCCGTCAATGGCGCGATGATCACGTTAATGGAGCGATCGGGGATGGTGCCTGACGGCGTGCGCAAGGGTCAGGAAATATTTGACGGCTCACCTGTAGACATCGTGCACTATGCCCGCTTCTCCGATTGATGGCCTCCGCCGACCGCTAGCTGTAGCGGTGCACGACGCCGGCGCGGCGAACATGATCGCTGCCTGGGTGGACGCGGCAAACTCTCCGCCAGAGCGCGTGATCGCCGCCGGGCCCGCGCTTGCGATCTGGCGCGCGCGGTTTGGCGGCGATGTTGCAATTGAGGACGATCCCGAAGCGCTAGAGGGAATCGCCAGCGTGTTAAGCGGCACCGGCTGGGCCAGCGATCTGGAACACCGTGCAAGAATCAGCGCCGCGTCACTGAGCATTTGTTCGATCGCCGTAATCGACCATTGGGTTAACTACGCAATGCGCTTCGAACGTGACAGCATTATGCAACTTCCAGATGTGATCTGGGTCGGCGATGCGGATGCGGCCGAGATTGCGGAAGAGGAATTTCCCAGGACGCCGATAGAGCAGCACCCGAATCTCTACTGTGAGGAGCAGGCGCGGAAGGCAGGGCCCACCCCCGAAAACGGCGACGCGTTGTTCCTTCTGGAACCGGCCCGCGGCGACTGGGGCGAAGACATGCCGGGCGAGTTTCAGACGCTCGATTACTTCATCGCACACCGTCAGCGGGCTGGAATACCGGAGAGTACGCGAATGCGCATCCGCCCCCACCCCTCCGATCCATCCGGCAAATACGATGACTGGATAGCGGCGCATAACGGCGCAATGCTTGATACATCGCCAGACATCGCGCGCGCGCTCGCCGACGCGCGCTGGGTGGTCGGCCTGCATTCCACCGGGCTGGTGGTCGCGCTTGCTGCGGGACGCACCGTTATCAGCGCGCTGCCGCCACACGCACCGCCCTGCGTGCTGCCTCAGGCCGCCATCACAAGGCTCTGCGACATCTAGCGTTTCGGCGCGCCATCCGCCAAAGCGCGAAATCGCAAGACGTGGGGGCAAATGCTTTTTTCGACCGGCACATTCTGGCTGTTCTTTCCGGCGGTGCTAATAGCGCTGGCAGCGAACCGGCTAACCCTGCGTTCGGTCACGCTGCAAAACGCGATCCTGCTGGGTGCGAGCTACCTGTTTTACGGCTGGTGGGACTGGCGCTTTCTCGGCCTGATCATCGCCAGCACGCTAATCGACTATTTGGCGGGGCTGCGTATGGAACGCTCAGCCGGCCAGGCGCGCAGGCGCTGGCTACACCTGTCAGTCTTTGCGAATCTCTCAATCCTCGGTTTCTTTAAGTATTTTGGGTTTTTTGCCAGCGAGCTGAAGGCGGGACTGACCGCCGCCGGATTCAGCGCCGAATGGGGCACGCTGAATATCGTTCTTCCGGTCGGGATCTCGTTCTACACTCTGCAGACGCTGAGCTATTCGATCGATGTCTATTACAAGCGCACGCGAGCCGAGCCTGACCTGCTGCGATACGCCACCTATGTCGCGTTTTTCCCGCAATTGGTCGCCGGGCCCATTGAGCGCGCAAGGAAGCTAATTCCGCAATTCGCCGAGCTGGCCGGGCCGACATGGCAGTCGCTCAACCAAGGCGTGCGACTGGTCATTGCCGGTCTGTTTCTGAAAGTCGTGATTGCGGACAATCTCGCGCCCTTTGTCGACACGATCTTTACCGGTTATGCAACCATGAGTGGAGGCGAGTTGCTGCTCGGCGCGCTGTATTTCTCGATCCAGATCTACGCTGATTTCGCTGGCTATTCCTCAATTGCCATTGGGCTGGCGGCGATGATGGGCATCCGGTTGTCGACCAACTTCGCCACGCCGTTTCTCGCCAGCTCGATCAGCGGATTGTGGCGCGGCTGGAACATCACGCTGACGCTGTTCTTCCGCGATTATGTCTATGCCGAACTACGCAAGGGCAAGCGCAGCGAGAGCCGCATCGCGTTGGCAAACATCGCGACCTTTTTCGTCAGCGGATTGTGGCACGGCGCGAACTGGACTTTCATCCTTTGGGGGACCGCGCATGGCGTTTTATTGGTGGTAGAGCGGCGCTGGAGGGCAGCGGTTTCGCTCGACCCGATCGTATGGCTGAAGCTTGCTGGGTGGGCCTACACGTTTGGGCTGTTTTTGCTGCTCTCGGTTCTGTTTCGCAGCCTCGATGTCCACGCGGCCACGACCTATCTCGCGCGTATCGTCACCGAGTTCAGCGTGCCGCAAAGCCAGCGCTATGGATTGTTGTTTGTCGGACTCGCGTTTCTGATCGATGCTCTTTGGCGTGGGCGTACCCGTCTCGACAAGGGTCTGAGACTCGAATGGCTCGGACCTGTTGCCAAAGAATGGGCCGAAACGGTGGTATTCTCCCTTAGTCTGATCCTAGTGCTCATCAACGTCGCGACACGGGAAGAGCCCAATGCCTTCATCTACTTCCAGTTCTGACAGCTCCCTCGCCAAGCGCTCGCTTGCAGCCTTGTTGGCAGTGTTCGTGGCGCTCAACCTCATTGGACTGTCGCTTTGGCAGGCCATGCCGCTTTCGAAGGTAAGCGAGCAGCGCTACCTCGCGGCAGCCAAAGATCACGTCGAAATGCTGCGCGAAAGCAAAGGCGAGGAAGGGAGGATTATCCTGATCGGAGGGTCGGGTGCCGCGTTCTCAATCTCAGCAGAACGGCTTAGCGAGGAGTTGGAGCGACCGGTTTACAATGGCGGTATCCAGGCAGGCATCGGCTTTCGCAATCTGATGGATATGTACGCCGACCATCTCGACCCGGAGAAGGACCTGATCGTACTATTGCCAGAGCCCGAATTGCTGGCGGGCGAAGCGCGATACTCGCAGGTTTGGTGCGACGTTGTGTTCCTTGGCAAAGACACCGAGCGACTGCTCGGTCAGCCGCGCTGCCTGCCCAACATTCTGCATCGCACCTATCAGGATGTGCGGCACCATATGGCGGGAACTGATACGGTCGATCCTGTCTATCGCCGATCGGGCTTTAACGCGGTCGGCGACCTTACATCGCATCTCGAAATAGACCGCTCCGCCCCAGATTTCAGCGCCTACGATTTGCCCAATCTCAGCGGTGGGCAGCTTACACTGTTCAGCGACTATGCCCGTACGCAATTGGCGGAGCGCGGCATCGACCTGCTATACATCCCTGCCGCCATGCCAAAGGCCGCCTGCCGCCGTTCCCCGGACCGAATAGCAACGATGATCGCCGAGCTCGAGAAACTCACCACCGACGGCCCAGTCCCCGCCGAAATGGAGGATTTCTGCCTTGCCCCGAACCTGTTCTTTGATGGAGCAGGGCACCTCAACAAGGGCGGTCGTGAATTGCAAACAGCAAATGTTCGCAAGCAGCTGGCAGCCTTCCTCGCGAGGTGATTGGGCTTACGCGACCAAGGTCTGGTCGCCTCGCACCCTTGATCCGGGAGCGTGCGATGCATCACTTCGGGCTTCGATCTGGACCGGCCTTCGGCCTGCTCCTCGCCGTCTTCATCTGGGGTGTTGCCGCCGGCGCATACCAGGTGTTCCCGTATCCGATGATGCGTGAAGTCAAGAACATGATCGACGGGCATGAAGGGCCCATGCCCAACGTTGTCTACGACACGCACGCGAAATCGGCAGAGATCGCCGCGGGGCTTGCGCAATGGGGCAGCACCGCAGAAGTCGTGATGGTGGGAGACTCGCTGACCGAAGGCGGGCGCTGGAACGAGATGTTTCCCAATATCTCGATTCTAAACCGCGGGATCGGCGGTGATACGGTCGGTAATGTGGCAGACCGTGCCAGCACGGTGTTGGAGGCCAGGCCGCGCAAGATCTTTCTGATGATCGGGCTCAACGACATCTTCTACCCGCGCAACAGCGAAGCGCAGATCGTCGATCAGTTCGATCGCGTGATCGGGCTTTTGACGCGCGGCGAGGCGCAAGTCTTTGTGCAGTCGATCGTCATCTGCAACAGCATAAATCCGGTCTGTACGCCGAGACGTCAGGAACGCCTGCGCCGTCTCAATGCAGCCTTGCCCACCCTAGCTGCGCGGCACGGCGCGATGTTCATCGATCTTAACGCGCGAATGACGGGCGATGGCGGGCTGCGCAAAGAGCTGAGCTGGGACGGAATGCACCTGAACGGCCAAGGCTATCGCGTCTGGCAGGGCGTGTTGAAACCCTATGTCGCCCCGCGTCAGGCCGCCTTGCCACCATCCTGAGTACCAAAACCAAAGCAATGCGCCCAATCTGGCGGTTACTCGGTTGGCGAAGCATGCCCCACAGCTTGCGCTTTGCCCAGCTTGATGACAGGGCCTTTGACGCACCGGCGCTCGCCCGCGCTCTGCAAGTCTCGAACGCTATACGTCATGACCAAACCGCACATCCTCTTCTTCGCTCGCGGCTATCAGGCCGATTTCTACCCTGAGCTTACCGATGACCGCTATGAAGCGGTGTTTGTGACGATGACTCGTGCCGAGGCGGATCGTGTCCGCGCCAAGGGGCAGACCGTCACCGCCTGTTTCGAGGAAGATTTCGACACGCTTGCGCCTGCGGAAATCCCGCCGCACTACCTGCACACCTCGTTCATGTCGGATCGGTTCCTCGGAAGGTTCGATCAGGCCACGCGGCTGGATATCCTCGGTAAGGAAATCGCCTTCTGGCGCGTCTTGATGGACCGGTTCAAACCGGCGGCTGTCATGAACGAGCTGGTCGCGATCGAGATATCCGAAGTGCTCCTTATCGAATCGCGCGCACAGAACATTCCTTATCTCGCAGCGCTGATGTGCGTGATCGAAGGCTATTTCTACTGGCTGCCCAACCCGATCAGCCTTTCCGGTCAGAAACTCGATCTGCCCACCCAGCCGAGCGCGACGGCGCTCAATATAGCGGATACCTATCTCGAGGAACTGCGACAGGCTGATTACAAGCCGTATTATGTCCGCAACCTGTCAGGACGGCGCAGTCTCAAGCCGCTTCTCGCAGGGGTTGCCAAAGCGCTGGTATGGCGCTGGCGCGACTGGCAATCGCGCGACCCTTCGCATGCCGGTTCATTTCGCTACGAGACCTACAGCGAGGAATACTCAAGGCGGCTACAGATGTTCTTCGCAAGCTTCACGAAAGGCTATGACGAGCTCGACGCGATTCCTGAGAGTCACGAGATCGTGCTCTATCCGCTGCATCAGGAACCCGAGGCAAAACTCAACTATATGAGCGAATTTCGCGCTGATCAGGTTGCGACGATCGAGAACGTGTTGAAATGCCTTGGCCCGCATCAGGTGCTGGTGGTGAAAGAGCATCCGGTGGACAAGGGAGCGTTGCTGCAACCCAAGTTCCAAAAGCTGCGCGCAAGATCGCCGAACTTAAGGCTACTGCCCGGCGAGGTGTCAGGCCGCGCGGTACTGGCGCGGGCTGATCGGGTTGCGACGCTCAACAGCACGGTCGGGTGGGAGGCGGCAGTCCTCGGCAAGTGCGTGTGCATCATGGGTGAGTTCTTCTACGATGACCTGCCTGGCGTGCACCGGATCGAAAGCTGGCAGGCGCTGCGCGACGTCATGCGCACACCTGTCGATCGGGTCGAGAAACTGACACCTGAGGCCGCGCGCAATTTCGTCGCTGGGATGATCGACATCTCTTACCCCTGTAATCCGCTGCCGCACACCAGTCTCTACCAGCAGGACAATATTGCGAAAGTGCGCAACGCGATCGTCCATGGCGCGAAGCTAGAGGCGAATGCGAATAGCTCCGATGAAGCGCTATCGGAGACTGCAATCTCCGGCTAACCAACTGGCATGAATCTCAATTCGCGCAGCGCGTTCATCGCCGTTGGCCTGATGGTCAATTTGCTGCTGCTGATACGGTCGCTGATTCTGATGACGGCGCTCAACTATGCCGAGCTTGGCCTGATTGCGCTGGTCCAATCGACCGTTCTGGTGATCGGAATGCTGCATTTCGGGCTGCTCAATGGCGGCTACCGACTGCTGTGTCATGCAAAAGATCGCTATCGCCAACGGATCATCGACCTTGCCTATTCGGTTTTCGCTATCGTCGCAGGATTGATCGCGTTGGCGCTGATAGCGACAGCCATCGCGCTGGATGATACCGAACTGCGCTTGATCGCAGCGCTTACTGCGCTTGGCGGAATTGCCACTTTGTTGCGGTCATGGATGACGAACGAAATGGTCGCCGCCGGAAAGCTAGCTTCGGCCAACGTTATCAGCGCTTTGGCGACGCTCGCCTCGTTGGCCGCGCTGCCGTTCCTTTCGGTCCATCCCGCACTGATCGCAACTGGGTCGATCGTGTTGCATCCCATCGTCTTCGTGCTGCTGGCGATGATGTCCGGAGCGGTGCTGCGACCACGCAGCCTGCGCTTTAAGAAGCGGCTGCTGAAACTGGTCATGCGGATCGGAACAGTGGTGTTCGTTGCCGGGCTGACGGTACAGCTCAACACGCAGATGGATCGCTGGTTCGTGACCACCGAGCTGGGCTTGGAGCAATTGGGAAGGCTGTACCTCACCTTCCTGTTCGTCACCCTGTTCCAGATGTTCCCGACACTGCTTCAGCAGGCATTTCTGCCGCGCATCGTGCAGGCGTGGAGGGACAAGCGGGTGCCCGAACTGCGCGGAGAATTGCGCAACTATCTGCTGCTTGTCATCGCCTATTGCATCGCCGCGGCGCTCGCCGTGTGGCTTCTCGCGCCGCTGCTGGTCGAGCTTGTTCTACCGGAATATCTTGCTGATCTGCGGTGGGTGAACTTGCTGCTGCCGGGACTGATCGCATTTACAATCGCCGCCGGGTTTACTTTCGTGTTCTTCACTGTTGTCGACTTCACCTGGTACATCGCGGCGTTCATCACAGGTTCGTTAGCGACAGTTATCGCGCTCGGGACAGCATTGACCGGTGCCTATGCGCTCGACCTCGATAGCGTGATCATCCTGCGCGGCGCGATCTATGCGATGATGGGGGCGTTACTGGTGCTTGGCTGGTGGCGGATGACCCGGCGGTTCCCTGAGTTCCGCCTGCTGGGCTGATGGGCGCTCGCGGAAAGACCGCCATTGTGGAAGCTACGCTGCTTGCTGGAACAAGCGCGAGAGTGTAGGCGCGCCAGCAACGCAATTACGGCCAAGCATGCTGCATTTCCGCATCCGCGATTATTGTTCAATCCTGTTCTATCGGCTGCTCTCGCCGTTCTTCGGCGCAATGGGCAAGCGGGTGAGGATCGTGTATCCGTTACGGATATTCGGCGCGCGTTACTGCGAGTTCGGCGATGAGGCGGTGCTGCAATACGGGGCCTACCTCGCCGTACTGAAAGAGCATGCCAAACCGCCTGTACTGAAGATCGGCGCACGCACCATGATCGGCAATCACGCGCATATCGTCGCCACGCAGCGGGTGGAGTTCGGCGAAGGGGTGCTAACCGCAGACCGTTTGTTCGTTGCCGATAATCGCCATACTTTCCAAGACCCCGCCACTCCAATCCGTGACCAAGGTCTGACCCAGCTGGCCGATGTTAAGATCGGCGATGGCAGCTGGATCGGCGAGAATGTCTGCGTCTCCGGCGCATCGATCGGACGCAATTGTGTAATCGCGGCCAACAGCGTCGTTACGACCGACATTCCCGACCATTGCGTCGCCGCCGGAGCGCCAGCGCGGATCATCAAACGGTATTGCGAGACCCGCAAGGGATGGTATCGCACAGACGCGTCAGGAGATTTCAGCGAATGAGCGCGCAAGCCGCCCCTCGCCAGTTTGCCCAGATCACCAATCCAATGGTCCGCCTTCGGTTGCGGCAGCTTGCGCTGTTTGCCGGGATGTTGCTGTCCGGCGGCCTGTTGCTCATTCCGCGTGAGCCTTTGTTGGCCCTCGTATTGATCCTGTGCTTTGCGCTCACAAACCCGCTGTCGCTGTTTCGACGCGAGTTCTCGCTGGTTTGGATTGTGCTCGCACTGACAGTCGCCGTGGCGCTCATCGGTGGACAGTCCTTTCAGATCATGCCGATGGTCATCCGCTATGCAAACTTCTTTGGTGGGCTGGCGCTGTTAGCGATGTATCTGGGAGAAAGCCGACGCACGCTGGCCAATGACCTTTATCCGATACTCAAGTTAATGGCCTTTCAAGCTTTGTTGACCCCGATCGCCTACATATTCCTTCAGGGTTATTTCTGGAGCTTCCAGGTCAATAACACGATCTACACGACATTCTTTTACATCTTCACGTTCCACGAACTCATCGAAACAGGGGCTTTGTTCAAACGCCCTGACGGTTTCTTTTTCGAACCCGGTGTCTTCCATATCTATTTGAACATCTTCCTGTTCATCGCTCTTTTCGTGCGCAAGCGATCCCCGTTCGACATAGCGCTCGCGGCTCTTGCAGTGATCGCAACGCAATCGACTACCGGTGTGATCGTGCTGGTGATGCAATTCGCCTATGCCTATTTCAGTTGGCTCCGCACCGCTGATCGCAGTCAGAAACTCGGAGTGTTTGTGTTCGTCCCGCTGCTGCTGATGCCGTTATCCGGATACATGGCCTACAATGTGGTCGAGAAGTTCACAGGTGAATTCCGCGGTTCCGCCGAGGCACGCGAATACGACCTTGTCACGGGCCTGCGAGTGGTGGCCGAACAGCCGTTGACTGGGATCGGCTTCGATGAGGAGCGCTATTTCGATTACTCGCAGCGGCTCGGCTATCGCGAGGTCGATCTGTCTGACGAAAACATTACCGAGCGCGGCAACACCAACGGCATCGTCTCACTGCTGTTCAACCTCGGCATACCATTGGGCGCCATTTTCCTGTTCGGAGTGTTCCGACAAAGGATGTTTGCACCGCGATTGTTGTTCGCCGCCATCATCATCGTTTCACTGTTGACAGAATCGTTGTTCCTCAAGCCATTTTTCCTGATGATCGCATTCAGCGGGCTGTTGCTGGTGACCAACAAAGCAAAGGCGCAGACGAGAGATCCGCAGGTCAAGATGGCGCCGCGTATGCCTACTGGGCCCCAGAAAAACGCCTGAGCGCGTCCCCCTTTCATGTCGCGCGTTCTGTTTATTGGTATCGACTACTTCGGCTATGCGGAGCAGATCTGTAATGCGCTTGAGCGGCAGGGCCATACGGTCGATTATCGCCCGATCGAGGATCGCAGCTTCGCCAGCAAGACTGCGAAGAAATTCCTGCCGGGCGCCTATGCGAGAAACCTCGATGCCTATCACCGGCGGTTGATCGAACAGAGTTTGGCGACGCGCTACGACATCGTGCTGTTCATTCAGGTGCATCATTTCGCGCCGGATGCCGTGGAGAGACTGCGGGAGGCGCAACCGGACGCAAAATTCATCCTCTACAACTGGGATTCGCTGT
Organism: Pseudomonadota bacterium; assembly: GCA_039195235.1. GTDB lineage: Bacteria > Pseudomonadota > Alphaproteobacteria > Sphingomonadales > Sphingomonadaceae > Erythrobacter. Next base: position 140,286 of record JBCCVO010000001.1, on the reverse strand, counting down.
CCACCCACGATTACCAACCGTGGCTCAGGCATTTCGACTTTGTCGCGACCTTCGACCCCGATGACGCAAAGGCGCTCGACATCGGGTATCTGCCGCTCTTCGCCGTTCCGCGTTTTTTCACTATCGACGAGCATCGGCGCAAGTCACAGGATCTCTATTTCGTCGGGGCCATCGCGACGATGGACAGGTTTGCGGCGCTCGAACGGCTCCATGCCTTTAGCGAGGCAAATGGGCTTTCGACCCGGTTCCACCTGTATTGCACCCCGCCGGTCCGCTTGCGGCTTTGGCGCGAGGGCAAGCACTTGCCCGGCATTACGGGCAAAAGCATCGGGTTCGAAGGTATCGTCGACATGCTCGAGGCCAGCCGCGCGACGTTCGATTTCGCCAATCACAGGCAATCCGGCTATACGATGCGGCTGATCGAAAACATGTGCGCAGGCCGCAAGATCATCACTACCAATGCCCGCATTTTGGACGAACCGTTTTACCGTGACGACCGCTTTCTAATCGTTGACGGCCATGATTTCTCCGCCGTACCGGAGTTCATCTCCCGACCGATCACCTCCATGCTCGACGTTAGAGCCTTTGGAATTGACAGCTGGGCGCGGCAATTGGTCGACGGTGATGTGCCGTGACGCTGGCGCTCTCCAACCCCTTTGCATGTGCAGCAGTTCGCGCATTGTAAGCCCCGGCTCCCGAGTGTAGGGCCGCGCCCGGATCATGGAAGACACACCGCGATGAGCCCCAAGAAGCAGATATTGCGAGCCGCCAACAAGCTGCTCGCTCCGACCGGAGCGCAGCTGTATCGTGCCGGTATCGACATGGAATCCACGCTGGGCTGGCTAGCTAAGCGCGATCATGGGATCGCCAGCATTCTCGACCTGGGCGCTGCAAAGGGCGACTGGAGCCGGATGGCGCTCGACCTGTTTCCTAAGACGCGCATTGTCGGGGTAGACCCGCTCAAGGAACGCGAACCCTACCTCAAACGATTGAAGAGCGAAAATGACCGGTACGACTACGTTCTCGCTGTTGCGGGCGAGGATGATGGCAGCACGGCAGAGCTGGCAGTGACCGACGATCTTGACGGATCGAGCGTCCATGGCCGCGAGGGCGAGATGCGCCTCGTCCCGGTTCACTCGGTCGACGCGATCGCAGAGATGAAGGGTCTGCGCGGCCCGTATTTCCTCAAGTTCGATACACACGGATTTGAAATGCCGATCCTCAAAAGCGCAGAGAAAGTGCTGGTAGAAACGCGTTTTGTGGTGATGGAGGCCTACAATTTCCGCCATACGCCGGAGACTTTGCTGTTTCACGAAATCATCGCCTACATGGCCACGCAAGGCTTCCGCGTCAGCCATCTCGTCGATGTCATGAACCGCCCGAGTGATGGTGCATTGTGGCAGGTCGACCTTATGTTCGCGCGGGATGACGATCCGGTCTTTGCCAGCAACGCCTTTCGGGGCTAAGCGCGGCCTTTCCCCTACTCGAAATTCACAAAAAGGTCCGCATGACAAACGGCAAAACAGCGCTAATCACCGGTGTTACCGGGCAGGATGGTGCCTACCTTTCGCGCCTGTTGCTAGACAAGGGCTACGAAGTTCATGGCGTCAAGCGGCGCTCGTCTTCGTTCAACACCGGCCGGATCGAGGATATCTATCAGGATCCGCACACCGACAACCAGCGCTTCGTACTGCATTACGGCGATCTTGTGGACAGCACCAACTTGATCCGCATCGTGCAGGAAGTTCAGCCGGACGAAATCTACAACCTCGCCGCGCAAAGCCATGTCGCAGTCAGCTTTGAGACACCCGAATACACTGCCAATGCCGATGCGGTCGGGACTTTGCGCCTGCTCGAAGCAATCCGCATCCTGGGTCTTGAGAAAGCCACACGATTCTATCAGGCGTCTACATCAGAGCTTTACGGTCTGGTGCAGGAAGTCCCGCAGAGTGAGACAACGCCGTTCTACCCACGCAGCCCTTATGCTGCGGCAAAGCTCTACGCCTACTGGATCACGGTCAACTACCGTGAAGCTTATGGCATGCACGCGTCCAACGGTATTCTTTTCAACCACGAAAGCCCGCTGCGCGGCGAAACCTTCGTCACGCGCAAGATCACCCGCGCCGCTGCGGCCATTGCGCTGGGCAAGCAGGAGAAGCTGTATCTCGGCAATCTCGATGCCAAGCGCGATTGGGGCCATGCACGCGAATATGTGCGCGGCATGTGGCTGATGATGCAACAAGATGAACCAGATGATTATGTGCTGGCCACCGGCGAGACAACAGCTGTGCGCGACTTCGTCAAATGGGCGTTCGAAGACGCTGGGCTGCCGGTCGAATTCAAAGGTGAAGGCATCGAGGAGAAGGGCTACTCCATCAACGATGGCCGTTGTCTGATCGAGGTTGATCCCGCCTATTTCCGCCCAACTGAAGTCGAATTGCTGCTTGGCGATCCGACCAAGGCAAGGGAAAAGCTCGGCTGGGTCCATGAAACCGGTCCGCGCGAACTCGCTCGGGAGATGGTAAAGGCCGATTTCGAAGTGATGCGCGAAGAAGCCGTTACAAACGGAGACGCCTGACACCATGACATTGAATGCCCCGTATGCCCTTGCTGGAAAGCGCGTGTTCGTCGCCGGTCATCGCGGCATGGCGGGTTCTGCCATAGCGCGGCGGCTGGAAAGCGAGAATTGCGAAGTCCTTACCGCGACCCGGCAGGATGTTGACCTGATGGATCAGGCTGCGACCCGCGCCTGGTTCGCCCGTGAGAAACCCGATGCGGTGTTCGTCGCGGCGGCCAAGGTCGGCGGCATCCTCGCCAATGACAGCTATCCGGCGGATTTTCTCTACGAAAACCTGATGATCGAGGCGAATGTAATCGAGGCATCGCACCGCACCGATGTCGAGAAGCTGCTGTTTCTCGGATCATCTTGTATCTACCCGAAATTCGCAGCCCAGCCGATGAACGAAGATGCGCTGCTGACCGGCGAGCTTGAGCCGACCAATGAATGGTACGCGATTGCCAAGATCGCCGGAATCAAGCTGGGTCAGGCCTATCGCAAGCAGCATGGTCGCGACTACATCTCCGCCATGCCGACCAACCTTTACGGACCGGGCGACAATTTCAGCCTTACGTCCAGCCACGTACTGCCCGCGCTGATCCGAAAGGCATATGAGGCCAAGCTGGCGGGCGCGAAAAGCATGGAGCTGTGGGGAACCGGCTCTGCCAAACGCGAATTCCTGCATGTCGACGATCTTGCCGATGCCTGCGTGTTCCTGCTCAAGGAGTATTCCGATCACAGTCATGTCAATGTCGGCTGCGGTGAAGACATTTCCATTCTGGAACTGGTCCGCCTTGTGAACCGCATCGTCGGGTTCAAAGGAGAGATCGTGCATGACCTTTCCAAACCTGACGGCACCCCGCGCAAACTGCTCGACACGGGCAAGCTCACGTCGCTTGGCTGGACACCGTCGATCCCGCTCGAACAGGGGATCGCGATGACCTATGACTGGTTCCGCAGCGAACTCGAAGCGGGCCAAATGCGCGAAGTGGGCTGATCTCATGGGCAAAACGACCCTCGAAGCGCGAGTCATGGTCGATGGCTTCCCGATCGATGTCGATGACCATGAAGACGTGCTCGCGACAATGGATGCGGCGATAAGGGCACGCCACACCGGGCACTACATTTCGATCACAAACACAGAAAGCATCTATCATGCGCGGCGGATCGACAGTCATGGCGAGTACGTACGCGGCTCCGACTACTCGCTGTGCGATGGTGTGGGCGTTATCATCGCGGCAAAGGCGGCTGGCGACGATGTCAGCCGTTATAATGGGCCAATCCTGCAATTAGATGCTTCGCGCTATGGCGCATCGCGCGGTTGGCGGCACTACTATCTCGGTGGGGCAGACGGCTCCGCAGAGGAAATGGGACGACGCCTGACCGAACAGTTTCCCGGAATGATCGTGGCCGGAATCTACGAACCACCCTTTCGACCGCTAACCCCCGAAGAGCGTGCCGGAGTGATTGCCGACATCAGGCGCAGCAAGGCAGATATTGTGTGGGTCGGACTCGGGCTGATCAAGCAGGAGGCGATGGTCGCCGACTTGATCGGCGAGATCAATGTGCCGTGGATGGTCGGAGTTGGCGGGGCATTCGATTTCCATTCAGGCCGCATTCCGTGGTCACCATGGATCATCCGCAAAACCGGGATGGAATGGCTGTTCCGCCTCGCCGTGCAACCACGCGCACGGGCAAAGCGGCTATACTGGTCCTTTGTCTGGATGTTCGGCGCGATCGGGCGCGGACTGGCCACCCGGATCGGCAGCTCTTCCGAGCGAAAGACGCGGTGATAGAAGCTTTGCCCAATTGTAATGTCGCCTCTACCCAGCCCGGTTTGACTTGCACCAAAGGAAAGCTAGAAGCTGCGACAAAGTCGCAAGCGTGGGGCCGTCTACCCTGCCTACTCCCCTTTTTTATCGGACCCTTCGCATGATCTCTCCACTCAAGTTCGGCATTATCGGCGCCGGACGCATGGGGATTACCCATTACTCTATCGCGAACGCGCATGAGAATGTGACGATCAGTGCGGTGGCCGACCCGTCGAAGCTGATCACGACGATGCTGGGCAAGTTTACGAAGATCGGAACTTACAAGGATTACAAAGGGCTGTTGAAGAATGAGGAGCTTGATGGTGTCCTTATCTGCACACCACCTGCGTTCAATCCCGAGATCCTCGAAGCCGTGCTGGAACGGCGCATTCACGCCTTCTGCGAGAAACCGTTCGTTCTAAATGCTGCGGATGGTGCGCGATTTGCCGCTGCGTATGACGCTGCAGGGCTGGTCAATCAGGTCGGCTATGTAAACCGCTGGAACGACATGTTCACCAAAACCAAGGCGTTGGTAGAGGATGGGTTGATCGGCGAGGCTTTGCGCTTCCGCAGTGAGATGTTCAGTCCCACAATTACTCGCGATGTCGGCGATGCGGGCTGGCGTGCGAGCCACGCAAATGGCGGCGGTGCAGTGTTCGAAATGGCGAGCCACGCCATCGACCTGATCGCCTACTTCTTCGGCGCGCCAGACCGGGTCGGCGGTACGAGCCTGTCCAAGGTCTATTCCAAGCAGGTCGAGGATATCGTCAGCACGTCACTGTTCTATGACAGCGGGTTAAGCGGCACAATGTATGTGAACTGGTCCGATGCGAGCTATCGCAAGCCGACCAACAAATTCGAAGTGTTCGGCAGCGCGGGAAAGGTCCAGGTCGATCAGCACGGCGCAAAGATCCACCTCAAGGAAGCGAGCGAAAAGCACGGGCTGAAAGAAGGTTGGAACCAGCTCTACATCACCGATGTGCACACCAATGTGCCGTTTTATGTTCGCGGGATCGAATACACTGCGCAGATTTTCGACTTTGTGGCGGCGATACGCGAAAGGAAACCCGTGCGTTGTACGTTTGCTGATGGCGCAGCGAACCTTCGGGTGATCGAGCAATTGTTCGCTGACGATGCGGCGATACGCCGCGCAGGAGCAGCGGCATGAGCATTCCCAAATACGAACAGCCCATCGACCGCCCAATTGACAGGATAGTGTTCGGCGACAATCAATTCTTCGGCATCAACCACATGTCGCAGGACAAAGCGCAGGAGCGCGCTGAACGCTTCGCCAAGCTTGAAAATGTGATGGCCGTTTACGACCACGCGATCGACGCCGGGATCGATGCGATCATGCTCAACAGCAATGATCGTGCGCTGGGCATTTGCGACGCATTTCGCGCAAATCCAGCCAAGTACGGCCATCTCAAATGGTACCCCTCCATCCCCTACCCGCACAAATATGCTGCGATGGTCAACGACAAAGGTATGGTCGGCGCGGTTCAGGAAATCCTATTCAATCGCGGCGCCAAGTCGGCTCTGGGCAAGATGGCACGCGGTGCGAGCGCGGTGATGACGCTCGATGCGGTCAAGCTGATGAAGATGCTGATCGACGAGGAAATGGCGATGTATGACGGGCTCGATATCCGGGTCGTTTTTCTGCAGAACATCATTGTCGATTTGATGCTGGGCTATGACGTCCCCGACCCGTTCGTTGCGTATTGCGAGTATATCAAGGAGCGCTTTGGCGCATGGCCCGGGCTGATTACGCAAAACCTGCCATTCCTGAAGCGCAAGCTTGAAGAATGGGATATTGAGGGTGTGGTGATCTGTGCTTCGGTGAACAAGATCGGTTATCTGATGAGCCCCGGTGTGCCGGAATATGAGGAGTTGCTGGCAACCAATGACGGCGTGAAATACCCCGTAATGGCGATGTCGACGCTTGCCTCAGGCGCAGTGCCAGCCCCGGAAGCCTATGACTATATCAACCGGCTCAACATCCAATCGGTGGTGTTTGGTGCATCCTCGCCTGGCAATATCAAGCAGACGGTCTCTCTGATTGAGCCAGCCCAAGTGGAAGCCGCTGAATGAATGTTCTGATCACCGGCGGCGCGGGCTTTATCGGCTCGCGCTTGGCGCTCCGATTGGCCGACGAAGGCCATGGCGTAACCGTGCTCGACAACTTTCTGCCACAGGTCCACGGCGACAAGCCGGAAGAAACCGCACTCTATGCCAAGCTTGCGGCCTTTACCAATCTGGTGCGCGGAGATGTGACTGATCGCGTCGCGATCGAACAACTGGTCCCGAACCACGACGCTATCGTGCATCTCGCAGCCGAAACCGGCACAGGCCAGTCGATGTACCAGATCGAGCGCTACAGCTCGGTCAATATTGGCGGTACGTCGCTGCTGCTCGATATCCTCGCCAATCAGGATCACGCAGTTAAGCGCGTGGTGGTCGCCTCCTCGCGCTCGATCTATGGCGAAGGCCGCTACCGCACTCCGGCCGGTGACCATGTCTACCCAGCACACCGCGCGGAAGCGGATATGGAAGCGGGCGACTTCGCAGTGAAATATCCCGGCGTAAACGGCGAGCTTGAGCTAACCTCAACCCACGAAGAGTCCAGGATTCATCCCAGCTCCGTCTACGGCATTACCAAGCAGATGCAGGAACAGCTGGTGATGACCGTCTGCCCCTCGATTGGGATTGAGTGCGTGGCCCTGCGGTATCAGAACGTGTTCGGCCCCGGTCAGTCGCTATCAAACCCTTACACCGGCATCCTCTCGATCTTCTCCAACCTCATCATGCAGCGCAAGCCGATAAACATCTTCGAAGACGGCACCGAAAGTCGCGATTTCGTCTTTGTCGAAGACGTGGTCAGTGCGACCGCGCTCAGCCTGACCCATCCAAGCGCTGCGAACGAAGTGTTCAATGTCGGCACGGGAGTGCCGGTTAGTGTATTGACCGTCGCTCAGACACTGGTGCGGCTGTTTAATGCCGAAACCCCAATCAGCATCAGCGGCAACTTCCGCCTCGGCGATATCCGCCATAACTATGCTGATATGAGCAAGATCAAGGAGTCGCTAGGGTTCGAATGCGAATACGATTTCGAGCGCGGCATTGCCGAGCTGGTAGCCTGGGCCAAGGCGTCCGGTCCGCAGGCAAGCGCCTACGAGGCGAGCCTCATTGAAATGCGTGAAAAAGGCTTGCTGAAGTAATGGCGACAAGAACAGCCCGACATGCACGATCCACTCGCTCGCCCTTTGCCGGTATCGGTCAACGCATTCCGCTGATCACCTTGGTCGTATTGCTAGCGACGGTGTTTCTGATCGGCGGCGGCGCGCGTGACGACATCACCTCGCTGGTTGTGCTGCGCCCAATCGCCGTCCTGTGCCTCGGCATCGGGCTTGTGACCTTTCGGCGCGAGCATTGGGATGCGTTCAAATTCCCGCTCGGCTTCATGGCCGCAATTCTTGTGATGACCCTGCTTCACCTGATCCCGCTCCCGCCCGCCCTTTGGCAGGCGCTACCGGGACGCGAGCTTGCCATAGCTGCAGGGGAAGCTGCTGGTGGCATCCAGCCTTGGCGACCTCTGTCGCTGGTGCCGTATCGCGGGTGGAACGCCTTTTATGCGATGCTAGTGCCCGCCGCCGCGTTGGTTCTGGCAGTCCAAATCAAGCGCGATGACCACCGCATACTGCTTTACATCGTGGTCGGGGCTGCGGTGACGAGCGCCCTTTGGGGTATCCTGCAAGCGATTAGCGGATACGCGCGCGCCTTCTATTTCTACACCGTCACCAATTCGGGGACGCCAACCGGCCTGTTTGCCAACCGCAATCACATGGCCGCCCTGCAGGTCTGTGTGCTGCCGATACTCGCGCTGATCGCCTCGCGCGCCAAGGGCAGGCGGATGCGGCTGGAGCAGACAGCCTGTGCAGCCCTCGCTTTTTTGGCGGTGCTGATGGCCGGAGCGACTGGTTCGCGAGCTGGGCTCGGTCTGGTGATTGTCGCATTCGCCGGCGGCTGGCTAATCTGGCGCGCCCGGCCAAGCCTGCCCGTAGCGAAGCGCCAGAGACGCGGCGAACGGCTCAACTGGGCACCCTATGCGCTCGGCGCATTCGGCGTAGTGATGCTAGGCGGGTTTGCATTGCTACTTATGCAATCACAGAGTTTCGAGCGCCTGTCGGGCTCGGGCGGCGTAGAGGAATATCGCTTCCTTGTGTGGCGCACGATCTTGGATTTTCTTCCACAATATCTCCCATTTGGATCAGGTGTCGGATCGTTCGTCGAGATTTTTCAGGTGCATGAACCCAGCACAATGCTCGGCACCAACTACTGGAATCACGCGCATAACGACTGGCTCGAATGGACGCTCGAAGGCGGCGTTCCGGCGGTGGCGTTGATGCTGATCGCCGTCCTTGCCTTTACGAGAGGTGCCTTGGGACTGGTCATACGCAGTCATACCGGGCAGCTCGAAGTGCAGCTTGGCCTTACCGGCGCAGTGGTTCTTTTTGTGCTTGGCGTTTGGAGCGGGGTCGATTACCCCCTGAGGGTCCCGGCGCTGGCATGCCTTGCAGCGCTGGCTTCGGTTTGGATGACTCTCGCCTTAGGCAGGCAGAGTGTGGGGCAAGGCACTGGAAAACCGGGCATTATGACATCTGGCGGCACATTTGAGGCGCGACCGGTGGGGACGCAAAAGAGGGATCGTGGGTAGGATGAGGGCAACACGCAACTGGGTCTTTCTGGCGCTTGGTTCGCTCGCGCTGAGTGCTTGTTCGTCCGGCCCTGCGCTGGTCGGCGGCGCGCCGGGCTTGCGAGTCACGGAGGGGGCACTGCCACCTCCGACGCCTGCTGATCTGTATGCCGATGCTGAATTTGGCGGTATCGGCCCATTCGACGTGCTCAAGATTGACGTGTTCGGTATACCCGAACTTAGCGAGCGCCGGGTACGGGTCGATGCGAAGGGCGAGATCGGTTTTCCACTAATCGGCAATATCAAGGTTTCGGGACTGACGACGTCGGAAATCTCGCGAACGATCGAAGGCAAACTGCGGGGCGAGTTCATCCGCGAGCCGCAGGTCACTACAAACCTTGAAAGCTCGGAGAATCGGACCTTCACGGTCTATGGCGAAGTCACGCAGCCGGGCGTTTACCCGGTCATTGGTGAGGCGACGCTGATCCGCGCTCTGGCAACTGCGCGCGGACTGGCTCAATACGGCGATGCGAAGGAAGTGATCGTGTTTCGGACAGTCGGTGGTGAGCGTCTGGCGACGCTCTACAATGTGGATGCGATCACCAGGGGCATTTACAACGATCCGAGGATCTATCCTAACGACACGGTGGTGGTCGGCGATTCCGACGCACGGCGGCTGTTCGACGATATTGTCGGGGTTGCGACAATCCTGGCGACGCCACTGACCATCGTTTTGAATAACTGAGGCTGAGCAAACGACGTGAATACGGCAACGCTCCCATCCGCATCGCAATCCGATGATGATGATATGATCTTCTCCGCCGGCGAGAGCGGCAGCGGCTACACCAAGGACAATCGCGACATCCCGTTGATGCGCGAATATCTCGGCATCCTTGAGCGGCGCAAATGGATTATCCTGGCGATCGTCACGCTGGCCTTGCTTATCGGTGTGGTCATCACGTTTCTGTTGACGCCGCAATACACGGCCGCATCTCGAATCGAGATCAGCCGTCAGGACCAGCGCGTAACCAACGTCGAAGGCCTGCAAGACAGCGATCGCCGCTTCGATCAGGAATTCTACGATACCCAATACGAGTTGTTGACAGCTCGCAGTGTCGCAGAGCGCGTCGCGCGCGAACTGCGGCTGGCCAACAATTTCGATTTCTTCCGCGCGCATGGCATCGATCCCGAAACCACCCCGTGGCTCGGATCGCCAGACGCAGCGACCGACCGTTCAACGCTTCAGGCCCGCCGTGAAGCTGCGGCGGGATTGTTGCTCGGCTACATCTCGATTTCGCCGATCCCGCGTTCGGCGCTGGTCGATATCGGCTACACCAGCGCAGCACCGGTCCTATCGGCGCAGATTGCCAACGAATGGGCTGAGCAGTTCCGCGCTGACACCACCGATCGACGATTCGAATCGACAGCCGATGCGCGCGAGTTGCTCGAACGGCGGCTGGCCGAATTGCGCTTGAGGGTCGAAGAATCGCAGACTCAGCTGGTCAACTATGCCAATGAAAAAGGCATCGTTGTGATAGATCGGGTCGAGCGCGACGGTCGCACGGTCGCGGCGCCAACACTGGCTCAGCTCGATCTGCAAGCCATGAACGCAGCGCTTCTGCAGGCTACCGAACAGCGCGTTCAGCTCGAAGCGCGCGCGCGCGCCGCAACCGACACCAATGCCGACATGGTCAACAATCTGACGATCAACCGCCTGCGGGAGGAACGCGCCACACGCGAAGCCGAATATGCCCGGCTGATGGTGCAGTTCGAACCGGGCTATCCGGCTGCTCGTGCGCTCGAAGTGCAGATTCAAGAGCTCGACGCCGCGATCGCTCGTGAAGAAACGCGAATACGCGGCAGTACGCGAACCGACTATCGCGCAGCGCTCGACCGTGAAAACGATCTGCGCGGTAAGGTTGATGAGCTTACCCAGCGACTGAACTCGCAAGAGCGAGATCGCATCCAGTACAATATCTACCAGAACGAGGTGGACACCAACCGCGAACTCTATGACGGGTTGCTGCAGCGCTATAAGGAAATCGGTGTTGCCGGCGTCGCGGCGAACAACATCTCGATCGTCGACCGCGCGCAGATCCCCAGCCTGCCATCCTCTCCCAGCCTCCCGCTCAACATTCTCGTAGCGTTGTTTGGTGGTCTTGCCGTTGCCGGCGCCGCAGTGTTCGCGATGGAGCAGTTTGAGGAAGGCATTCGTGATCCAGCACAGGTCACTCCGCTGACCGGCCTGCCGCTGCTGGGCGTGATTCCGTCGACACCGAACGATTACGATGTCATCGATCTGGTGCAGGATCCGAAATCAGACGTGTCCGAAGCCTATCTGACAGTCCGATCCAACCTCGCTTTTGCCACCAATCGCGGCATTCCTCGTACTCTGATGGTCACGAGCACCCGACCAGCCGAGGGCAAAAGTACGTCCGGTTTGGCAATCGCATCGGTGCTCTCTCGCACTGGTAAAAAGGTGCTCATGATCGACGCGGATATGCGCTCGCCATCGGCACACAAACTGCTCGAGCTTCCCAATGCTTCGGGCTTTTCAAGCGCACTGGCCGGACAGGGCAACCCGCTCGACCTGGTTCAGGAAACCGCATTCGAGAATCTGTATCTGCTTTCCGCAGGCCGCAGCCCGCCAAGCGCCGCTGAGCTGTTGAGCGGGGATCAGGCGCGTGATCTGTTCCAGTCGCTGGCCGAGAAGTTCGACCATGTGATTGTCGATGCGCCTCCCCTGCTTGGCCTCGCGGATTCGCCCCTGCTTGCACATGCGGTTGATGGCGTTGTCTTCGTAATCGAGGCACGCGGCGTGGCCTCACGCGGCATCAACACCTCGCTCGACCGTCTGCGCAGCAACAATGCCCCACTGGTCGGCGCGATCTTTACCAAGTTCGAAGGCAACGGCATCGAAGGCTACGGCTATGGGTACGGCTATGGGTACGGCTACGGCCGCGAACAGGATCAGGGCCAAGAGTAATGGCGCGCCTCCCTCGTCCAACCGGACGCACATTGGCCCTGCTCGCGGCGACCGCGCTGTTGGCCTATGGCGCCGCGACGAGCGCGGCGGTCAATATCTTCCATTCCACGCTGCCAAGTTTCGCGCTGACGCTCGATGACGGAGACCCGGTCGCACTGATCCGGGATGCGCAGCTGAAGCTCGCCGCAGGCACGATTCCGCCCGATGGGGGCGAGGCGATCGTCGGTGCTGTGCGTAAATCGGTTTCCGAATTGCCGATCAACCCCGCCGCCTTCCGCCTTTATGGGCTCTCGAGCGCGACCAATGCCGATTTGCCCGGCGTGCGTCAGCAGATGGCCATTTCGGAGCAGATGGAACGGCGCGATGCCGCAACCCAGCTGTGGCTGATCGAGGATGCTGTTGAACAGAACGACGTGGCGAGGGCCTTGCGACACTACGACACCGCCCTGCGTACGGAAGAATCTACCCGTGCAGTACTGTATCCGGTCCTGACCGATGCGCTGGAAAGTCCGGTTATCCGAGAACGTTTTGTGCGTTATATGGATGAGCAGCCGCCATGGCTTGAAAGCTTCCTGCGCTTTGCGGTGTCGAACACATCCAACCCGGTGGCGATTGCCGATCTGGCGCGACTGTCGCGCGGTTTCCCACAAGGGCCGGCGTATTCGACGCTTGATACCGAGCTCCTGCGACAATTGGTCACAAGCGACGATTTCGAGGCGGCGACCGACCACTACCGACGGATCGAAGGTGCCGATCCCGCCGTGCTGACAACCCTCGCATTGACCGAAGCCTCGACCGACGTGAACCGCGCCCCGGTGGCGTGGCAGCCTTATTCGATCGACGGGATCAATCCGTTCGTCCTCGCCTCGCTGGAGAATGCTGGCGCGCTCGAGATCGAAAGCGAGATGGAAGCCGGTTTTAAAGGGCCAGTCGCACGAAAGCTCCTCGCCTTGGAGCCCGGTACTTATGGGCTGAACGCCAAGCTGCGTGCGGAGGATTTTGGTGGCTTCGATTTCGCTCGATGGGCCATGATATGCGCCGGAGAGAGCGAGCAAGCGCCTCTTGTCAATCAGGAAGCCCCGTTCGATGAGGAAATGAGCCTGAACGCCAACTTCACCGTTCCCAAGGATTGTCCGGTACAAATCGTGCAAATCTCCGCTGATACGCGGGTGCGATCTGGCTATGTTACGCTTGTGCTTGCCAACGCAGAACTGAAGCCAGCGCAGTAGACTAAACCAGCGGAGCTAACCGACCTCATCACCGAATTGGCGCAGGCATGCGATCGCTAATTGGGCCTGCTCGCTGGTCTCATCGATCTTTTCGTTCCGACGCCGGGCAATCGCCGCTGCGGGTGATGTGATGATTTCTGGATCGCTCGCGCCGGCATCTTCGGCGCGCGCTTCGAAGTGATTCTTGGCGCGTCCAAGCAGTGCGATCTCGTCGGACGCCGAATTGGTTACCATTTGCGCCAGCCGCTCTGCCGTCAGGTCAAGCGCAGCGGCGCAATTGACGGAAATCTCGAACACGCTTTCGCCCTCGGCAGCGGCGCGCCCGCCAATCGAAAGTGGCAGCGCTGCGCCCGGTGGATCCTCGTTCTCGGGCGCATCGGCAGTAGTCGCCTCATCCGCCGACGAACAGGCGACGGTCGTAAGCAGAGCCAAGCAAGGAATGAGGATCGAGATAGGGCGGTTGATGAAGGGGAAAGCCATGCGCCGCTCTTGCTGCAGCGGGTTTTCTTTGTCCAGAACTTGTGAGAAGTCAGGACAATGCACGCGCCCAGTCGGCGCGACATCATGACGGGAGACCCAGAGGGCATGCGGACGGTTCTTATCACCGGTTCAGCCGGATTTATCGGCTTCCATCTGGCGCAATTGCTTCTTGCCGAGGGGTTCCGCGTCGTTGGCTTCGACGGGATGACCGACTATTATGATGTGCGACTGAAAGAGCGGCGGCATCAGATGCTGATGCAAAATCAGCATTTCCGCTGCACGTCCGGGATGTTGGAGGATTTCGAAACCCTCCACGCTCTGGCGATGGCTGAAAAGCCCGACATAATCGTCCACCTGGCAGCACAAGCAGGTGTTCGTTACAGCCTCGAAAACCCGCGCGCGTATCTCGATTCCAACCTCGTCGGCACGTTCAACATGATGGAATGCGCGCGCGAGCTGGGCGTCGATCACCTGCTCATTGCCTCAACCAGCTCGGTCTATGGCGCAAATGAAGAGATGCCGTTCGACGAACGCGAGAAATGCGACACGCAGTTGACGTTCTATGCTGCGACAAAAAAGGCGAATGAGGCGATGGCCCATTCCTATGCCCATCTGTGGAACCTGCCGACGACCATGTTCCGCTTTTTTACGGTCTACGGGCCATGGGGCCGTCCGGACATGGCGCTGTTCAAATTCACCAAGGGTATTCTCGAAGGCACCCCGATCGACATCTACAATCAGGGCGAGATGTACCGCGATTTCACCTATGTCACCGATCTGGTGCGAGGAATTCGCCTGCTGATCGATGCCGTGCCGGAACGCCCGGACAGCGCCGACGATATTCCCGAGTGGGACAGCCTATCTCCCGTAGCGCCGTGGCGTGTCGCCAATATCGGCAATTCCGACAAGGTCCGGCTGATGGACTTCATCAGTGCCATCGAGGCGGAGTGCGGGCGCGAGGCGGTAAAGAACTTCATGCCGATGCAAAAGGGGGACGTACCCGCGACATGGGCGGATGCGACCTTGCTGAAGGAGCTAACCGGTTATGTCCCGCAAACCGACGTGCGCGAAGGAATCCGACAATTCGTGGCGTGGTACCGCGATTACTACGCGGTGTAGGTCAGGTTAGCCGCCTGGCGTTTCGTCCGGATCAACGCTTTCCGCTTCGTCGTTCTCGATCAGTGCAGGCGGCCCGGCGCTTTCTTCGATTTCACCCGGCAGCGCCTCGGCGCGCTCGCGCTCCAACCGTTCGAGATACTCACGTTCGATCTGCTCAACCCGCTGCTGCTCAGCGGCGGCGTCGGCATCGATTGTCGACAGGCGATCCTGTCGTGCCTGCTCGATCAACTGACTGAATCGGATGTCCTCGCCCTCTTCCCGATCGCGATAGGCATTGTTGATCAGCTGCTGCGTGCATCCGGTAATGCCGCCCGCGCCTACGGGGCTGCAAGAGAGCGTACCGAACGCGCCGACCATTTCTAAGCTCTCAACACGACGCGACCATGCGGTGTTTTCAGGATTGTCCGAGAAACGCAGCGCCGGGGGAATGCGAAAGCGTTCGTTTTCTGGCAGCCGCGCGACAACGCAGATATCGCCTTCCGGGCAAGGTGGCGTGGGATCGTCACCATAGACATACGCGATCTGGACATCGTCGCTCAGCGGCTCGGCCTCGAGCGTGTCTTCCTGTGCAGTCAAGGGCGCGCTCAGGGCCAATCCGGCTAGCGCCGCAACAGGCGCAATTTTCGAAATCCGGAATAGCTGAATCATCAATTCTTTCCTCTCGTCGCAGAAACCCAAGCGTTCCGCGCGCTCTAACACGCATCGATCTCTAGGCACAGACGCGTGAACCGCTTGTGAAGCTGGAATCCTGCCGAACCGGTCTGCTCCGATAGATGGTTAGCGGAATGTTGACCATCGCACGTGCATGAAAATGCGCATGAACGCGCCTTTTGACAAATCCGCCGCGAAATCCGCAATCAGCAGCTCGATGATCGGTGAGACAATTGCCGTCGTCGGCCTTGGCTATGTCGGCCTGCCGGTGGCCGTGGCGATGGCCGAACGGCTCGGGAGCGTCGTCGGCTTTGACATCTCGAAGCGCCGCATTGCGACACTTCAAGCAGGCAGCGATTTCACCCGCGAGATCGACAATGCGCGGCTTGCGGCGAGCGGGCTTCAAGTGTCGGACGATCCTGATTGCCTCACCGGAGCGACAACGATCATTGTCACCGTGCCCACGCCAATCACGCAAGAGCGCCGCCCGGACCTCTTTCCATTACAATCAGCCTGCGAAACGATCGGTCCGCGTCTTGCTGAGGGTACGTTGGTCGTGTTCGAATCGACTGTCTATCCCGGTGCGACGGAGGATTTCTGCGGCCCGTTGCTGGAACAGTATTCCGGACTGAAGCAAGGTCGCGACTTCGCACTGGGCTACAGTCCCGAACGGATCAATCCGGGCGACAGGGTTCACCGCCTCGAAAGCATCACCAAGATTATCGCCGCAGAGAACGATGCGGCGCTGGACCGCATGCGCGGGGTTTATGGCGCGGTGGTCGATGCGGGCCTGCACGAAGCGCCGACCATCAAGGTGGCGGAAGCCGCCAAAGTGATCGAGAACACCCAGCGTGACCTCAACATAGCGCTTATGAACGAGATTGCGCTGATCTTCGACAAGATGGATATCCCGACTAGGGATGTGTTGGCCGCAGCGGGTACGAAGTGGAACTTCCTGCCCTTCACCCCCGGCCTTGTGGGCGGACACTGTATTGGGGTCGACCCGTACTATCTCACCGCTGCAGCGGAAAAGCTGAACTATCGTCCCGAAGTGATCCTGGCGGGACGACGGATCAACGACTCAATGGGTGAGGCGGTAGCCCAAAAAACGGTAAAACTGCTAGCCGCGCGCGAAATTCCGCTTTCGCAAGCCAAGGTCGGTGTGCTCGGACTGACCTTCAAGGAAGACGTGCCCGACATTCGCAACTCGAAAGTGCCGGATATAATTACGGAACTTGGCGAGTACGGAATCAATCCACTGGTCGGCGATCCGTTGGCCAGTCCGGAAGAGGCAATGCATGAATACGGCATCGCGCTTCGTGCGCCGGAGGAGCTGGTCGAACTCGACGCGTTGATCCTAGCCGTGAATCACGAATCATATGTCGCCGATGAAGCGAGATTCGCAGCTCGGCTCAAGAAAGGCGGCGTGCTAGTGGATGTGAAGTCGGCGATAGATCGGAAAAGACTAAGCAAAGACCTGGTCTACTGGGCGCTCTAGACCCGCTCACTCACCTTGATCGCAATGCGACAGCCCAGACGGATCGCGCCTGACAGCAGCGGATAGGCTGGCGCCTTTTCCGCACCATTGGCCAGCGCTGCATCGCGGTGCTCGCGCTCGTCTTCGCGGAATTCCTCGATCATTCCGGCCAGCTCCGGCTCGGACCCTGTTTCCTTCAGTCGATCGAGCTGCTCGGAATAGTGCTTGTCGATCTCTTCCTCGACAGCCGCCGTACACGCCATGGCCGCTTCAGGGCCGAGCAATGCCGAGCCAGCGCCAAGCGCATAGCCTGCGGCGGACCAGAACGGTTGCAGCGCTGTCGGTCGCACGCCACGTTTGGCGAGCAGTTCATCAAACCTGGCGCGATGTCCCTCTTCCTGCTCGGCCATATGGCGAATTTCCGCCGAATGCGGCCCACGATCGCCCATGACCGCGAGCTGACCTTCATAAATCCGAGTTGCGCCGAACTCGCCGGCCTGATCGACCCGGATCATCCGGTGAAGTTCATCGCGCTTCATGCTTGCTCCTGCTTCATGTTCAAAGCCAAGATGGCGATCCCGCCCAGTGTTGAGAAGAGGAAATTCCACCCGGCGAGCGATATTCCGAAAAGACTCCAGGGCGCTACGTCGCAGCGGATCAGCGGCGCGGAAGAAGGGTTCATCACGTCGATACCGCCCGCTGCCGTCGCACAGCCGGTAATTCCTTCCCACCAGCTATATTCAACCCCGGCGTGAAACCCGCCGATCAATCCAGACACAATAATCGAAAGCGCAGCGAGGCTGACCCACATGCGCGCAGGCGGTACTATGAACGCAAGCATCGCGGGCACCAGTGCGGCAAAATGCGGCCAGCGCTGCCACCAGCACATCTCACACGGGAACAGACCGAAGCCATATTCGGAAATGTATGCCCCGCCCAGCAATCCTGCCGGGATCGCAAAGGCGAGTAACCTCGCCAGACTCTGGGCCTGCGTCAATCCAACCATGTCGGACCCCTAGAGGCCTCAGTCGCGAAGCGCCACCGAACTCTTGGTGGTTCGGCGCAGAGTCTCGAGCGCATAATGCAGCTGGAAATCCTCGACGCCCTGCTCTTCGAGCTGTTCGGCAGTTAGTAGGAAGCGCGGATCTTCGACCTTGTCGCTCTCCAGCTCCTCGTCCTTTACGCCCAGCTCATTGATGAGGTGGCCACGCAGATCGGATTCGCGCGTCTGGTACTTCATACGCAGCGCAAGATCCGGGTCGGAGAGCTGTGGGACAGAAATGTCCGGCGTGATGCCGCCTTCCTGAACCGAATTGCCCGACGGCGTGAAGTAGCGCGCGGTCGTCAGCTTGAGCGCGGCATCCGCGCCGAGCGGCAGCAGCGATTGGACCGAGCCCTTGCCAAAGCTACGTTCGCCCATGACCAGCGCGCGGCGGTGGTCTTGTAATGCGCCTGCGACGATCTCGGAAGCCGAAGCAGAACCGGCATCGATCAGCACGATAACGGGCGTGCCCTCGGCCATGTCGCCGCGGAACACGGTTTCGGCATCATACAGCAGTGTTTCGCCGCGTGCGCGACCGCGCTGCGAGACGATACGACCGGAATCAAGGAACAGATCGGACAGCGCGACCGCCTCATCAAGCGAACCGCCCGGGTTCGAGCGGAGGTCAAGCACCAGTCCGCTGACGCGTCCGGTCGCCTTGGTCTGGATTGCATCCCAAGCTTCGAAAACATCCGCGCCGACGTCAGCGGAAAATTCGTTGACCGTGATCACGCCGATATTGCCAGCGGCGAGTTCGTGGGTGACCGGCTCCAACTCAATGACGCCGCGCGTCACATCAACTTCAAAGGGTTCATCGCGACCGGGGCGGAAAATCGTCAGCTGAATCGATGTGCCCGCTTTGCCGCGCATCTGCGCAACTGCATCGTCAAGCTCGCCGCCATAAATCAGTTCGCCATCGAGATGTGTGATGAAATCACCAGCCTTGATGCCTTCCTTGTCCGCCGGGCTGCCCTTGAATGGGGAGATCACTTTGACCGCGCCCTCTTCCATGATGACCGAAAGGCCGAGGCCCGAATAATTGCCGTCGATCATGGTTTCTAGGCGCTGCAGATCGCTGCCGTCGAGATAGCCCGAATGCGGATCAAGCGCGGCAAGCATTCCATCGATCGCGCCGCGCACCAGCACATCATCCTCCACCGGTTCGACATAGCTCGTCTTGATCCGTTGATAGGTCGCGAACAGTTTCGAGAATTCCGGTCCTGCTCGGCCATCCACCTGAGCCATTGTGATGGAGGTAGCGGGGATCAGGGCGACCGCGGTGACGAGGGCTGCGCTGCGCAGCAATCCGGCAATTTTCATGAGGATGAGGAGCTCCTTTCTTAGCGGATTTGTATAGGTTCAGGCGCCTGAACGCCAGATTATTAGTGGGCCTTGCGATCAGCCGTCCCGCAGCGGGGCGATTGATCGGGCGATAGCTAAGCTACCGAACGTCATTAACCGACGAATCTCAAGGGGTTGATCGGTTCACCGCTGCGGCGTAACTCGACCGTGATCATCGGTTCGTCTCGCGCGGCAACGCCGAGCGGACTTCCGCCGATCAACCTGTCACCGACCGCAACATCAACCTGATCGAGCCCGGTCACAAGGCTCGTCCAGCCGCCGGCATGCTCAATAATCACGATTCGCCCGTAGCCTCGATAGGGGCCGGAAAATGCCACCCGACCGCTTGCCGGAGCGACCACCTGCGCGCTCGGCGAAGGGGCGAGCGACAGGCCGGTGCTGCGCAGCCCGCTATCACGCAGCTCACCAAAACCGGCGATTGTGCGACCCTGAACGGGGAGTTGAAAATCAGACGGTGGCGGTGTGTCTTGGCTCGAAGTCGACGCGGTTGCAGACCCTGCATCGCTGGCCGGAGCCTCTGCAATTGCGCCTGTCCGGGGCATTTCCAACCCGGCAGGCCGCATGACCGGGCCTGGCAAAGCCGCAAGCTCGCGCCGCAGCCTTGCGGCGTCATCGATCCGGTCGATCAAGCCATCAAGGTCACGCGCTTCTTCTGCCAAAGCAAGAGCACGTTCGCTTTCGCGTGAGGCGCTGCTGCGTGCTTCACGCGAAGCAAGGCGTTGGCGGGTTTCGAGCTGGTTCAGATCGGCGCGCCTGGCTTGTAAATTCTGTTCACTGTCGCGCAGCGAGCCGAGCGCATCGCGGGCCTGCGCTTCGAGCCGTCGCCCTTCGCCCAGTTCGCTGCGCAAGGCCGAAGTGCGCTCGCGGATTTGCGGCACTGCGCTGTCAAGCACGGCGCGAACATAGACGAGATCCTTGAGCGAACCGGGTTGCAGCGCGGACAGAGCGAGCGGCCGACGCGCGGTCGTCTGCAAGGCGGCGGTCAGCCTGACGAGCGGTTGCTGGCGCTCTGCCAACCGGTCAGACAATTTCGCGCGACCCGCCTGTGCGAGCGAGTAGCGCGCACGCGCGGCCGCGATATCGGCTTCGGCGCGCTGGACCTCTGCTGCGATAGCTGCGGATTCCTTTGCAGCCTTGTCAGCGGCTTCGATCGCTTCTTCGGCCTGGCGAGAAAAGCGTGCTGCACGAGCTTCGGCGCGCTGGCTTTCACGGGTGGCGCGTTGCAATTCCGCCTGCGCTTCGCCGGGTGCCAGCAAGGCGACATCGCGCTGAGCACTCCCCTGCGGCACCGCGACGGCCAGTGCGACAAGCGCCCCCGAACCTGTGGTCGCAAGCAAGAAAGAACCCCGTTTCATGGAACTATCCTGCCCTATGATAGGGGTGGCCGGCAAGGATGGTGGTGGCGCGGTAGAGCTGCTCCATCAACATTGCGCGGGCAAGCAGATGCGGCCAGGTGGCTGGCCCAAAGGCGAGCAGCAGGTCGGCAGAGGCACGCTCTTCTTTGGAATGCCCATCCGCCGCACCCAGCACAAACCGTGTTTCCCGCATGCCCTCATCGCGCCAACGGCCGAGCAGTGTGGCGAAGTCTTCGGACGCGATGGCCTTTCCGCGCTCATCAAGCAGCACAGTCTTGTGGGGGTTCTGTGGATCGGGGATCCTGCCCCCAGTCTCTGGCAGCTCGGTAAGCTTTATCGGCCATGTCAGTCGTTTTTCATAACGCGCAACGAGATCGGCCTCTGGAGACCGAGAGATCTTTCCGCGAGCTATCACGTGAAGAAGGATAAATGAATGTCCGAGGCCTGGAACCACACGGTTCGCTTGCGGACCGCAAGGCCGACCGGCCGCCCGCAGCGATGCGGCTTTCAGACCGCGTGAGCGAGGAGCAGGCTGAGCTGCCGATGCAGTTCAGCCCGCCAAAAACTAGGCCCGGCCCTGGTGTGGCTGCCCCCCCTCGAACGCCCACATGCGTTCAAGGTTGTAGAAGCTGCGCACTTCCGGCCGGAACAGGTGGACGACCACATCTCCGGCGTCGATCAGCACCCAGTCAGCAGCCGGTAGGCCTTCGACCCGCACGGGGCCAAAGCCTGCCTGCTTTACTTTCTCGGCCAGTTTCTGCGCCATTGATGCGACCTGCCGGGTCGAGCGTCCACTGGCGATCACCATATGATCAGCAATCGAGCTTTTCCCTTCGAGCGGGATCGAGACAATCTCCTGCGCCTGATCATCGTCGAGCTGGCTCATCACCAGATCGTGCAGGTCACTTGCGGGCATTTCAGCAGCCATGATGGCTGAATTGGTCGAAGCATCGGTATTGCCCGACGCGTTTTGCGCCTGTGTTATAGACAAGCATAGGTCTCCAGATTGTAGGGCGGGCAAGCGAGGTTACAGAAACGCTGTTGGGGCGCCTCATGCATCCTCCCTTGTTTGGATTGCGCGGAATGTCAGCCGATCGCGTAGACGTGCATTTCGATTCTGCCCATTAAAATCCTGGGCCCAATCCGCGTTGACACGGCGAATGGCCGTGGCCGAGCGGTCATCTGGATCGAAACGCATGAACACCAGGGCCGGTGCGCTCCATCGCCCCCGTTTCCGAAAACTGGCGGCAGACACACGATAGCGCCTGAGCCAGGCCATGACGGGGCTCGTCATGGCGTCTGCATTATAGCCGGGCCGGGCGATCACCGCAATCGGCATTGTCTTCGCAATGGCGCGCCAATCCTTCCACCGGTGGAATTGCGCGAGGTTATCGGACCCCATCAGCCAGACAAATTCGCGCTTGGGATAGCGCCGCCGGAGTCTGCGGAGCGTGTCGACGGTGTAGCGGGTGTTCAGCTGCTGCTCGATCGCGGTTGGCACGATTCGGGAACGCCGGGCCATTGCTTGCGCCGATTTGAGGCGTGCCGGTAAAGGCGCCATGTCTGCCTCCGGTTTCAGTGGATTACCGGGCGATACCAGCCACCACGCCTCGTCCAATCCCAGCTCATCCATCGCAAAACCCGTAATTCGGCGGTGCCCGCCATGCGCCGGGTTGAAACTGCCTCCCAAGAGTCCGGTACGGTGGCCCATGATTATCGCGAGAATGCGTGCGGGATCAGGGACGCGCCTGCCCGCTCCCACGCACCAGCCATTTGTATGTCGTCAACCCTTCCAGTGCGACCGGGCCGCGCGCATGCAAGCGTCCGGTCGCAATCCCGAGCTCTGCGCCGAGCCCGAATTCGCCGCCATCGGCAAACTGGGTCGAGGCGTTGTGCATCACGATGGCGCTGTCGACACCGACGAAGAACGCTGCGACCGCGCTATCATCACCGGTGATGATTGCATCGGTATGATCGGAGGAATGGCTAGCAATATGGGCTAGCGCACCCTCCAGATCATCAACCATGGCTACTGACGCAATCGAATCGAGATACTCGGTGTCCCAATCCTTTGCGCGGGCCTCAAGAACTCTGTGATCAAGTGCCTGAATTCGGGCATCGCCGCGCACTTCGCATCCCGCATCGATCAGCGCTGACACCAGATCGCTCGCCGGGCCGAATTCTGCATCGATCAGCAGCGTCTCCATCGCCCCGCAAATGCCCGTACGGCGGAGCTTTGCATTGATCGCGATGCTCTTCGCCATCTCGGGATCGGCGGCGGAATGAACGTAGGTATGACAAATGCCGTCGAGGTGCGCGAGCACGGGCACGCGAGCATCGGCCTGCACTCTCTCGACGAGGCTGCGCCCGCCGCGCGGGACGATCATGTCGATTGCGCCATGCGCCTTCAGCATTGCCCCAACTGCTGTGCGATCCTGCGTCGGCATCAGCTGCACCGCGGCCGCCGGCACGCCCCCTTCGATCAAGCCGGCAACCATGGCGGTATGAATCGCCCGGTTGGAATTGACGGCCTCAGTCCCACCACGCAACAGCACCGCATTGCCAGCCCGCACACACAATGCTGCAGTGTCGGCGGTGACATTGGGGCGGCTTTCGTAAATCACTCCAATCAGCCCGATCGGCACTCGCACTCGGCTGAGCTTCAAACCATTGGGCGGCTCTGTCCTGTCGATGATCTGGCCGACCGGATCGGGCAATCCCGCCACCGCCTCGATACCCGTTGCCACAGCTTCGAGGCGTTCGTCATCGAGCTTCAACCGATCGAGCATCGCGCTCGAAAGGTCGCTTTGCATGCCTTCTGCGACGTCTCGTCGATTGGCATCGAGGATCATTGTCGCATTCTCGCGTACGTGTCGCGCAGCATGGCGCAACGCGTCCGCGCGCGCATCACTCGTAAGTGCCGCAAGGCTGCGCTGAGCCGCTCGCCCGGCTCCTGCAAGGGCGGCTACAAGCTGATCCGGATTGTCCGCTTCAAGCGTTTTGTGCATCGTCATAATGACAGCAATAGCAGCGCCTTCATTCGCTGTCAGGCCAGTCAAAGCGTTAACTTTTTGTTTACTTCCGGATACGTGAAAGCCGCAGAATTCCTTATGAATTGCACGTTCGCGACAAAGATTGCTGTGATGTGAACGCTTCGCCGCGATTTCGTACCGACTCGGCGGGTCCGTTAACACTTCGATTCGACGCTGCTGCGTTGCCTTGATAGCGAAAGCGGCAACAGAACAGCAAAACTGTCGGGGCCGCATTTGTCAGAAACATCCACACCTCGCCTATGGATTGAACGCGTGCGCGATTGGTTTCCCGATCGCGAATTTTTTATGCGATCACAGGGCCACGTTCGCTTCATCAAGATTTCATCGCGCCTACAAATGACCGCTGCCGCGATTGCGCTTGCGTTTCTGGTCGGCTGGGCCGGCTCAATGGCAGCAATGGCTTGGAATCAATATCAGGCCGAAGTCCACATAGCCTCGTTTGCAGAAGAAAAGGCGCGTGTTGCCACTGCGCAAGAGCGTGTCAGCGCCTATCGCGACGATCTTGAGGCGGTCGGGGTCGATCTCGACAAGCGGATGGAAGCGCTGGAACAGCTCTCTGCTTCCATCCCCGACGACGTGATTGGCGAAAACACAGTAACCGATTCAGCGTCAGAAGCAGCAAAGACGGTAGAGAAAGTCGGAGCGATCCTTCCCGAAGCGCGCGGTCTTGCCGAGATTGAGGCGCGGCAGCTAGCCTATGTCGAACGGCTTACCCGCTTTGCCGATGCTCGCGCAAAGCGTGCCGAGGCAGCCATTCGCAAGTTGAAGCTCGATCCGAAAGCGATGCTTCGCAATGCTGAACGCTTTGTCGCGATGGGTGGTCCGCTGGAATTGCTGACAACATCGAGTGACGGGTCTGTCGATCCGCGCTTCGAACGGCTGGGACTGAGCCTGGCACGAATGAGCGCGCTTGAGCGTGCAATCAACGGGATTCCGCAGGTTGTCCCTGCCAGTGTGCAGAAGATTACATCCGGTTTTGGATATCGCCGCGATCCTTTCACTCGCCGGGCTTCGATGCACAAGGGCATCGACTTTAAGGGGGCCCACGGGTCGCCGATCTTTGCGGCAGCTCAGGGCGAAGTCGTGTTCTCCGGTTGGAAGTCGGGATATGGCAAAACCGTGGAGATTCGTCACGACAACGGCATGATGACGCGATATGCGCACATGTCGCGGCTCGACGTAAAGGTCGGTCAGGATGTCGCAGCAGGCGAGACGATCGGAGGCCTCGGCAGTACCGGTCGGTCAACAGGTCCGCACCTGCATTTTGAAGTTCGCATAAATGACCGCGCGATAAATCCGCGCCCCTTCCTGGAGACCGCTCCCGATGTTCTCAAAGAAGTCCGCGGAGCCGGAACAACGGCCCGCAACCCCGCAACGACCAAAGAGTAAACCGATGGCCACAGGCGCAAATTCAACTTTTTCCGTGATCGGCTCCGACATCAAGATCAAGGGCGACATAATCGCGTCCGCCGATCTCCACGTCGATGGAACGATCGAAGGCGACATCAAGTGCACCTCATTGGTGCAGGGCGAAGCGAGCCAGGTCATGGGTGGCATCAATGCCGAGACCGCGCGGCTTTCGGGTCGGGTAAATGGCTCGATCAACGCACGCGAACTTGTCATTCTCAAGACCGCCGAGATTCAGGGTGACGTCCATTATGACGCACTGACAATTGAGCAGGGCGCACAGGTTGACGGTCACTTTGCGCCGAACTCTTCGGCTCAGCGCCAGGCTTCCAAGCCTGCGGCCAAGACTTCCGAAGCAGCACCACCGGCACCGGCGAAGTCAAAGCCAGAAGGTGGTGATCAGGCCCAGCTCAAAATCGCGACCTGAGCTGGCCTCCGGCTTCGCAGCCGAGAACAAGAATTCTTCAACTCAAATGAGCTGACGCGACCAGCACGGTAGCGTCGGCTTTTGCTTTTTCTGGCCGGCGTTGCTGGCGACACTCTAGAGGACTTCGCTGCGCAGCGCCTTGCGGTCGAGCTTGCCAATGATCGTCTTGGGCAAGTCCTCGCGGATGACCACTTCGTCAACGCGCTCGTGCTTGCCAATCTTGCCATTGAGCCAGTCGCGCAGGTCTTCACCGGATGCATTTGCGCCGTCTTCGAGCGTCACGAATGCACGCGGCACTTCCCCGCGATATTCCTCGGGCACGCCGATCACGAGCGCTTCCTTTACCGCATCATGCTCAAGGATAACATCCTCAACCTGACTCGGAAAAACCTTGAACCCGCCAACTGCGATCATGTCCTTGATGCGATCGACGATCGACAGGAAACCATCGCTGTCGATGATGGCAACGTCGCCCGTGCGCAGGTAACGCTTGCCATTGTGCTCGGCGAAAGCATCGACTGCCGTTTCGGGGCGGTTCCAGTATCCGCGCATCGCCTGCGGGCCATGGATTACCAGCTCACCCGGCTCGCCTTCGGGGGCGAGCTTGGTCGGGTCTTCCTTATCGAGCAGGAGAATCTCGGTACCTGCGACAACCTGGCCGATCGTGCCGCGTTTGCGAGTCCCTTGGTAAGGGTTGACCGAGACGACGCCCGCGCTTTCCGTCAGGCCATACCCTTCGACCAGCCTTACGCCGGTAACCTGTTCGAACTTCGCATGGACCGGCGCAGGCATCGGCGCCCCGCCGGAGATGCAGACCTTGAGCGACGACAGGTCGGTTTTTGCTAGGTCCGGGTGATCCAGCAGCGCCTGAAACATGGTCGGCACGCCGGGAAAGCCAGTGGTGCGGTACTTCTGGATGGTCTGCAGCACCTGCTTCGCGTCAAAACGCGGGACCATGGCGATCGAAGCGCCCGCCGCAACCGCGTGGTTCAGCAGGCTCGTGTTCGCGAAAACGTGGAAGAAGGGGAGTGCGCCCATGAACACTTCTTCGCGCGGATTGTCGAACGGGTTGATCGCCGCAACCTGCTGAGCGTTCATCGCCAACTGACTATGGCCGAGCATCGCGCCCTTCGGTCGACCCGTTGTACCGCCAGTATATTGTAGCAGCGCAAGATCCTTGGCCGCATCCAATTCCGCAAAAGGCTTCGCTTTGCCTGCCTGCCAGTCGGCCCAATCCCATTCACCGATCATATCGCTCCACTTGCGAATGTCGGTACCGTGCTGAACTTCCGCGATCTGGCTGCGCTTGAATAGCTTGAGAGCAGCGCCCTTCAGCCACGGCAGCATGTCGGACAGAGTGCCGACGACCAGCCGTTCGAGATCGGACGAGGCAAGAACCTTTGACGCAGTGTCGTAAAGTTCGGGAACGTCGAGCGTCACCAATACCCGAGTGCCGCTGTCACCAACCTGCCATGCCAGCTCTTCAACCGAGTAGAGCGGAGAGAAATTGACGACGATCGCGCCCGCCATCATCGCCCCGTAATACGCAGAGGCGTAGATCGGAACATTAGGCAGGAACAAGCCGACCCGGTCGCCCTTTTCGATGCCCATGTCCTGAAGGCCTGCGGCAAAGCGTTGCGCCTGAGTGAACATCTCACGATAGCTGTAGGTGCGACCAAGGAAATGCAGGAACGGAGCTGATGGATCATACCGCACCGCCCGCTCGAACATATCGGGCAGCGTCATCAGTTCAAATTGCGTATCCCAGGGCGTCGGGTGATTGTAAGAGGCGTTATTGACATTCATGTCAGCAGCCATGGCCGATCACCCTGTAGCGCACAAGCAAAACGAACCCGCATAGTGCGAGTTTTTCAAGCTTTGCGACGCCAATCTGCAGATACACGAAACAGCCAGCGGAAACGCGCCAATGTCTGACAACGAGAGCTTACTTGCCAGGCGTTTCGGGCGCTTCTTCGGGTTCGGGAACGGTAACCGCTGCATCATCGCCCGCTTCCTCGGCAGCGCGCTTTGCTGCGAGCCACGCTTCAGCTTCGGCTTCCTGTGCTGCTTCGGCAGCCGCCTTTGCGTTCGCTTCGCGTTCAGCGCGCAGCTCTTCGATCAGCTTGTCCTTGTCCGAACGGGTGTCGCTATCCAATGGGACCACCTCTTCCTCGACAACGCCGGCACGCTTCGCTGCCTTGGCAACAACCGCATCGAGTTCGCGCTGCGAACACAGGCCCAGGGTCACCGGGTCCTTCGGCTGAATGTTCTGGATGTTCCAGTGCGACCGCTCCTTGATCGCGCCGATCGTATTACGCGTCGTACCGATCAGCTTTGAGATCTGCGCATCCGAGACTTCGGGATGATTGCGCAGAATCCACGCGATACCGTCGGGCTTGTCCTGACGCTTCGAAACCGGAGTGTATCGCGGACCCTTCGTACGGGTAACTTCAACCGGAGCCTTGTGCATCTTGAGCGAATATTCGGGATCCGCCTGACCCTTCTCGATTTCCTCGAGTGTCAACTCGCCAGCATGCACCGGATCGCGCCCGGTGTACTTACTGCCAGCGAGATCATCGGCCATGGCCTGAACTTCAAGCAGGTGGAGACCGCAGAACTCGGCAATCTGTTCAAACGACAAACCGGTGTGGTCGACCAGCCAGGTGGCGGTGGCGTGCGGCATCAGCGGTGTGGGCTGGCCCATAGGAAAACTCCGTCAGAAAATAGAAGGGCCGCCCCTTTCGGAGCGGCCGTTGCACGGACGTAGATAGGCGAAGGACGGGCAAACGGCAAGGAAAAGCCGCGCTTGCAGGCGGAGAGCTAGGCGGCCGCGATCCGGAGCGAAGCGCACTCCTCATCTTCCAGTGATACCAACCCGGCAACGAACTGCTCAGTCGCCGCTTCCCAGCTGTAGCTTGCGCCAAGGGCGGCGCACTCTGCCCGGTCGCAATGGCGTGCAGAATCGATTGCACGGTCAAGGTCATCAGACAACGCGCCGACCTGCTCGGTCATGATATCGAGTGGGCCAGCGACGGGATATGCGGCAACTGGCGTTCCGCAAGCGAGTGCCTCAATCATGACGAGGCCGAATGTATCGGTCTTGCTCGGAAAAACAAAGACATCAGCCCCAGCGTAGCAACCCGCCAGCTCCACGCCCGTACGCTTGCCCAAGAACCGCGCTTCAGGGAACTTCGCCTCGAGGGAGGCGCGTGCGGGGCCATCGCCGACCACCACCTTGGTGCCGGGATAGTCACATTGGAGGAAAGCCTCGATGTTCTTCTCAACCGCAATGCGACCGACATAGAGCAGGATCGGACCTTCGAGATCAGCGTATTCGAGCGGCGGCGGGGCGTTGGGAGAGAAGCACGAAAGATCAACGCCGCGGCTCCAGTGATACAGGTTGGTCAAACCCTGTTCGCGCAGCTGCGCCCGGATCGTCTCGGTCGCAACCATGATGCGCTGTGCTGGTCGGTGAAACCAGCGAATGTAGCGCCAGAACACGCTCGCAGGCAGGCCCGTCCGGCGCGCAAGGTAGTCGGGAAACTGAGTATGATAGGCAGTCGTGAACGGTACTTTTCGCGACATGCAATACCGACGTGCGGCAAAGCCAAGCGGACCTTCGGTGGCGATATGTACAGCCTCAGGCGCGATCCGGGCAAGCTCTCGACCCACCGTGCCGGGAACCGTCAACGCCAGGCGTATTTCTGGATAGGTCGGCGCGGGAAAGGATGGGTATTGATCGGGCGAAATCACGGTGACGTCGTGCCCCCACTCTCGCAGGATGTCGCAAGTGGTCGCCAGCGTTCGAACGACGCCATTGGTCTGCGGGTGCCAGGCATCGGTCACGACAGCGATCGACTTGGGGCTGTGGCATGCCACCGCTGCCATCACGTCAGACTCGAAAGCGCGATGCTGGTTCACGCCGCTTCCTTGGCCGGATCTCGCGGTCCCTGTGCAGACTGATGCTCCGCTTCAGCTCGCTCGCGACGCCTGATTTCTTCAGGCCAGTTCAGGATTTCCATCCGCCCATCTTCGTGCTCGACCAGCGCGTTGCAGCCCTCGACCCAGTCGCCGTCATTCCAGTATTCAATGTTGCGACCGTTGTAATCGAAGTTGCGGAATTCCGCGGTGTGGATATGTCCGCACACCACCCCGTCGACGCCGCGCTCGCCAGCCGCCCGCGCAACGATCTCTTCATAGCGCGAGATGAACTCCACAGCGTTCTTGACCTTGTGC
The DNA here is from genome assembly GCA_039195235.1 of Pseudomonadota bacterium. Classification (GTDB taxonomy): domain Bacteria; phylum Pseudomonadota; class Alphaproteobacteria; order Sphingomonadales; family Sphingomonadaceae; genus Erythrobacter. The sequence continues at coordinate 110,401 of JBCCVO010000001.1, read as the reverse complement.
TTGGCGGCTTTGGAAAGCGACCAGTAAGGCATGCCCATCGCCTTGCGCATAGCGTTCACCCCGTAGTTGAGCTTCATAACCGCATGATACGCCCAGTCGCCAACGAAGGCGAGCCAGCGGTGTGAGATCATTACTGCGTCGAACTCATCACCATGCAGCACCATCAAGCGGCGCCCATCAAAGGTATCGTGAAACGCCGCGCGGCGAATTTCGACCCCGCCAAAGTTCAGTCCGGTGAACTGGCGGAACATCTCGTCATGATTGCCTGGAATGTAGACGATCCGCGTGCCGCGCTTGGCTCGCTTCATGATGCGCCAGACAATGTCATTGTGGCTCGCAGGCCAGTAGAACTTCTTCTTCAAGCGCCAACCATCGATGATGTCGCCGACGAGGTACATCGTTTCGCTGTCGGTCCGATCCAGGAAATCGATCAGCAGGTCAGCATTGCATCCTTTGGTACCGAGATGCACGTCGCTGATCCAGATCGTGCGGTATTTGCGCCGCTCGCACCCCTCAGGCTCCGGAATCTTCGGCTCGCTCAATGGAAGGTTTGCCACGTTGCCAAGACCAATATTGCCCAGAGCAGTTGGGTCGTGAGAAGGGTCGGACAGCATAAAGTCGGTCATTACAGATCCCTAGACTTCGTATCTCTCCCGAAGGGCCATGGCAGGCGATTGTTACAGGCGATTCACAAGTGCGTGACGGTTTGGAGTAAAACCAAAGGTGTGTGACGCTTGTGTTGCTACCCAAAAAGCCCGCTATTCAGTATTTTGGCAGACCAAGACATATCTACAAGCTCGTTTCAACCATCGTGCGACGAACACTGATCTAGACACTCTTAACGCCGCGAAGGCCTGTCAGACCATGGGAACAAAGTTCCGAAGTGTTGGCACGCGATCAAGCCAGCGCATAATTTCAGGATAGGCCGCCAATTCGAACCCTCCTTCTTCGGCCACATGAGTGTACGCATACAGCACAATGTCCGCGAGAGACGCAGTTGATCCCACAAACCAGTCACGGCCAGCCAAATGGCTATCCATCGTTGCCAGAGCGTCCTGCCCGCCCATCCGCTTGGCAAGCATCTGACTGCGCTGTTCCTCACTGAGATTGGCAACCCCCACAAATCTGCACCAGAATCGCAAGGTCGCAATGTTAGGCTCGTGGCTGTATTGCTCAAAAAACATCCAGCGCAGCATCTGAGCCTGATCAAAGCGATCCTGGGGAACGAGCTGCGACGACGCGGCAAGGTACCAACACGCCGCATTGCTTTCTGGCAGAAACCGCTCACCGATCTGCAACACTGGTATTCGGCCGTGCGAATTGATACACTCTGTGAACTCGGGTGTGCGCGTTTCGCCCTTGAGTATATCGTATTGCCGGGCATCGAGTGGCACACCAAGCAACGCTGCGGTCAGCTTGATCTTGTAGCAATTGCCGCTGCGTGGATCTTCGTGAAGAGTCAGCGCTTCAGTCACCGGCTACCTCGAGCACGATCTTGCCAATATGCTCACCCGCTTCCATCCGTGCATGCGCGGCTGCTGCCTCCGCCAGCGGGAAGGTCTGGTCCATGATCGGGGCAAGTTCACCGGTTGTGAAGAGCGGCCAGGCGTTCTGCGCGATCTCGTCAGCCAGTGCGGCCTTGAACGCGTCAGAGCGCGGGCGCAGGGTCGATCCGGTCAGCACCAACCGCCGCATCATGATCATGGGCATAAAAAGCTCTGCCTTGGCTCCGCCCAGAACCGCAATAGTTACGTGGCGACCGTCTTCGGCAAGGCACTGCAAGTTTCGCGGGACATAGTTACCGGCGACCATATCCAGTACGATGTTCACGCCTGCCCCGCCTGTGTGATCCTTCACGACCTCGACGAAATCCTGTTCGCGATAGTTGATCGCAATGTCCGCGCCGACTTGCCGCGCAGCTTCGCATTTGGCGTCATCGCCGCAGGTCACGATCACTTCGATATCGAACGCCTTGGCAAGCATGATCGCCATCGTTCCAATCCCCGATGTACCACCGTGGACCAGCAATCGCTCGCCATCGCGTGCCATCCCGCGCTCGAAGACGTTGTGCCAGACGGTGAACAGAGTCTCAGGCAAGGCGGCGGCTTGCTTTAGATCCATGTCATCCGGCACTGGCAAACAATGCTGCCACGGCGCGGCGCAGTATTCGGCATAGCCTCCACCCGGTGTCAGTGCCGTGGTTCGCGCACCGAGCATCTCCGCCGGCACATTGCTGCCAACCGCAACAACTTCGCCCGCAACCTCCAACCCAAGGATCGACGACGCGCCCGGAGGTGGCGGATAATGGCCTGCGCGTTGGATACAATCCGGCCGATTCACCCCTGCATAGGCAACCCTGATCACCACATCATTTGCGCCGGGCTGCGGCACATTCGTGCGCTCTTGCTCCAACACCTCGGGACCGCCCGGCGCGGCAAAACCAATCGCCGCCATATCTTCGGGAATAATGAACTCAGCCAATATAGTGCCCCCAACTTGCCCGGAAGCGCGGCGAATACCGCTCTCGCGCATTGACAGCAAGCCGCCTCTCTTGCGATGCTGTGTGCAATGGACGACGACGATCTTCCTCGGGCCAAGGGGGACGCTGCGGGCAAGCTCGCGAGCGAAGATCTAGCCCCCTACTCGCAAGATGAGCTGGACGAGCGCATCGCGCTGCTCGAGGCGGAAATCGGGCGTGTGAAGGCGCATCGGGACAAAGCCAGCGCACACAGGGCCGCTGCAGATGCGCTGTTCGGCGGGCCGAAAACGTAATGTCGATCGGCTCATCGAAAACAGATTCGCAATCGCGCCGATCTGCCCCATATAGTCTGGCAAGGCGCATCGCCGCTCCCTCTCCAGGAGTTCACTCCGTTCCCTCACAAAGGCCATTTCATGCCTAGTTTTGCCCAGAATCTCGAAAGAACCCTGCACAACGCGCTTGGCAATGCGTCCGAGCGGCGTCACGAATATGCGACGCTTGAGCACCTGCTGCTCGCGCTGATCGATGACGAAGATGCAGCCCAGGTGATGGCCGCGTGTGGTGTCGACCTGGCTGAGCTGGGCGAAGTTGTAAAACAGTATCTTGATCAAGAATATCAATCGCTTAAGACGGATGAGGAGGCCGATCCGCAGCCAACCGCCGGTTTCCAACGAGTGATCCAACGTGCAATCTTGCACGTACAGTCCTCGGGCAAGGACACAGTGACAGGCGCCAATGTGCTGGTGGCTCTGTTCTCTGAACGCGATTCCTACGCCGTCTATTTCCTGCAACAGCAGGACATGAGCCGATTGGATGCGGTGAGCTATATCAGTCACGGCATCGGGAAGGGCGGTCGTCAGCTCGAATCGAAGAATCCGGAAGGCTCGGCAGAGGGCCAGTCGGGCGAGGCAGAACAAGCGAAAGATGGCGGCAACAAAAAAGAAACCGCGCTCGACCAGTTCACCGTGAACCTCAACGCCAAGGCTGAGGCGGGCAAGGTCGATCCGCTTATCGGTCGCGGTCCTGAGGTTGACCGTACGATCCAGATCCTGTGTCGCCGGTCAAAGAACAACCCGCTCTATGTTGGCGACCCAGGCGTTGGCAAAACCGCCATTGCCGAAGGGCTTGCGCGCAAGATCGTCGAAGGCGATGTGCCAGAAGTGCTCGCACCGGCGATTATCTACTCGCTCGACATGGGTGCACTGCTCGCAGGTACACGCTATCGCGGCGACTTCGAAGAACGCCTAAAGCAGGTGGTTGCAGAACTCGAAGGCATGCCCGACGCGATCCTGTTTATTGACGAGATCCACACCGTGATCGGTGCCGGTGCGACCAGCGGCGGGGCGATGGATGCCTCCAACCTGCTCAAGCCCGCGCTGTCAGGCGGCACGATCCGCTGCGTCGGGTCAACCACCTACAAGGAATTTCGCAATCACTTCGAAAAGGATCGCGCGCTGCTGCGGCGGTTCCAGAAAATCGACGTGAACGAGCCGACCATCGATGACACAGTGAAAATCCTCAAAGGCCTGCGCAGCGCCTTCGAAGAACATCACAACGTCAGATACACGCCTGACGCGCTGAAAACGGCAGTCGAGCTGTCGGCGCGCTACATCAATGACCGCAAACTTCCTGACAAGGCGATCGATGTGATCGACGAGGTTGGCGCGATGCAGATGCTGGTGCCTCCAAGCCGCCGCAAGAAGAAAATCACCGCCAAGGAAATCGAGCAGGTGATCGCCACAATGGCGCGGATTCCGCCGAAATCCGTCAGCAAGGACGACAAAAAAGCGCTCGAAAACCTGGGTCGCGACCTCAAGCATGTGGTGTTCGGTCAAGACGAGGCGATCACACGTCTTTCGACTGCGATGAAGCTCAGCCGTGCTGGCCTGCGCGATCCGGACAAACCGATCGGCTCATTCCTGTTCAGCGGCCCGACCGGCGTTGGCAAGACCGAGGTTGCTCGTCAGCTCGCGTCTATCATGGGCATTGAGCTGAAGCGGTTCGACATGTCCGAATATATGGAGCGCCACAGCGTTTCGCGCCTGATCGGTGCCCCTCCGGGCTATGTCGGATATGATCAGGGCGGTCTGCTGACCGATGCGATCGATCAGAACCCGCACTGCGTACTGCTGCTCGACGAGATCGAAAAGGCGCACCCGGACTTGTTCAACATCCTGTTGCAGGTGATGGATAATGGTCGCCTGACAGATCATCACGGCAAGACGGTCGATTTCCGCAACGTCGTCCTGATCATGACGACCAATGCCGGTGCGTCTGACATGGCGCGTCAGGGTATCGGCTTTGGCGACGTGTCGAAGGAAGATGCAGGCTCAGAAGCGGTGAAGAAGATGTTCACCCCGGAATTCCGCAACCGTCTCGATGCGATCGTTCCATTCGCCTATCTCGGCAAGAGCACCGTTGCCCGTGTGGTCGACAAGTTCATCCTCGAACTCGAACTGCAGCTGGCCGAACAGAACGTCCACATCCAGTTCGACAGCGATGCGCGCGAGTGGCTCGCCGACAAGGGCTATGACAAGCTCTATGGCGCGCGTCCGATGGGTCGCCTGATCCAGGACAAGATCAAACAGCCGCTCGCCGAGGAACTGCTTTTCGGAAAACTCGCCGATGGTGGCGAAGTGCATGTAACGGTCAAGGACGGCAAGCCGAGCTTTGAGCTAACGCCCGCTCCACCGAAGGCCAAGCCGAAGCGCAAGGCCCCGGCGAGGAAGAAGCCCGCTGCGAAGAAAGCACCTCCTGCGCCGAAAGATGACGACGCAAAGCCCGAAGCATCTTCAGGCGGCGACGCCGAAAGCTGATCGCAGGTCGATATGAAAACAGGGGCGCGGTTGAGGAAACTCACCCGCGCCCTTTTCGTTGAGCACCTATGAGCGCGCCCTTTTCCTGGATTCGCCCCGAGCCTTGGGGCGTGCATGTAATCCCCGCTGATTGCTGGGTCGATCCCGGCCGTGCAGTCGATCGTGCGCTTGTCACTCACGGCCATGCCGATCACGCACGCGGCGGGCACGGTGAGAACATCGCCACGCCTGAAACTCTCGCGATCATGGAGCTACGCTACAACACGCGCGAGGGCGCGACCCCGGTCCAGTATAACGAAACGATCAAACTGCGGGGCGGGGTCGACGCGACCTTCATTCCGGCGGGCCATGTACTGGGCTCTGCGCAGATCCTGCTCGAACATGCGGGCGAGCGGGTCATCATCACCGGTGATTACAAGCGCCGCGCCGATCCGACATGCGCGCCCTTTAAAGTTGCGCCATGCGACATCTTCATCACCGAAGCGACATTCGGCCTCCCGGTCTTCACTCATCCTCCGATTGAAGACGAGATCACAAAGCTTATCGGAGCGCTCGCCGCCCATCCTGATGGCTGCGTGCTAATTGGCGCCTATGCCCTTGGCAAGGCGCAGCGCGTGATCGCCGAGCTACGCGCAAGCGGACATAGCGCGCCAATCTACCTCCACGGCGCGATGGAGAAAATGTGTCGACTCTACGAAGAGCATGGAGTGCCGCTGGGCGACCTGCGGCTGGTAAGCGATCATACGAAGGATGACATGCGCGGCAGCATCGTGGTGGCCCCGCCCAGCGCGCTCAATGATCGCTGGGCGCGGCGGCTGCCCGAGGCAATTACCGCGATGGCAAGCGGCTGGATGCGAGTGCGCGGGCGTGCCCGTCAACGCGGAGTTGAACTGCCCCTGGTGATTTCCGACCACGCAGACTGGAACGAGCTCACCCGGACGATCGACGAGGTGAACCCGGCCGAGACCTGGATCACACATGGCCGCGAGGAAGCGCTTCTGCGCTGGTGCGAACTCGGCCAACGCAAGGCCCGCGCGCTGGCGCTCGTTGGCCGCGAGGATGAAGACGAGTAGTGAAGGACTTCGCCACTCTGCTCGACACGCTGGTCTACACGACGAGCCGCAATCGCAAGTTGATGCTGTTGGCGGAGTACCTTCGCGAAACGCCCGATCCCGATCGCGGGTGGGCGATGGCGGCGCTTACCGGGGAGCTGGATTTTCCTGCGGTGAAGAGTTCGACCATCCGCAATCTGATGAATGAGCGCGTCGATCCAGTGCTTTGGTCGCTTAGCCGCGATTTTGTCGGCGATACCGCAGAGACTGCAAGCCTGCTCTGGCCCGACGGCGAAGTCGAAGCGGACGCGCCTTCGGTCACGCAAGTTGTCGATCTGCTGGGCAGCCTCAACCGCAACACTGCGCCCGAAGAACTACCCAAACTGCTCGACCGGCTCGATGCCAACGGCCGCTTCGCGCTGATCAAGCTCGCGACCGGCGGCATGCGAATCGGAGTTTCGGCGCGGCTGGCCAAGACGGCGTTTGCGCAGGCCTTCAACGTGTCCGTCGATGAGGTTGAGGAGTACTGGCACGCGCTCGACGCGCCCTATCACGAACTGTTCGCCTGGGCAGCGGATGGGGGCGATGCGCCAGACGTGTCGAACCGACCGCGTTTTCGCCCTTTCATGCTGGCCCATCCGCTTGATGATGTGCAGGTCGACCTTGCCGACTACGCTGCCGAATGGAAATGGGACGGCATTCGCGTCCAGCTTGTTCGGGTTGGTGGCGAAACGAGGCTTTATTCTCGCTCTGGCGACGATATCTCCGCGACCTTCCCCGAATTGCTCGATGTGCTGCCGATGGATGCCGTCCTCGATGGCGAGTTGCTGGTGCGCGGGATTACTCAAGGTGGCGAAGCAGGTGGGGCAGCAAGCTTCAACGCGCTTCAGAAAAGGCTCGGGCGCAAGACGGTGTCGAAGAAGATGCTCGCAGAAGCGCCCGCCTTCGTGCGGCTTTACGATGCGCTGATTGTGGAGCAAGCGGACCTGCGCGAGCGGACATGGACGGAGAGGCGCAAGGCTCTCGAAACGCTCATGCCGCGCCTGCCCGATACACATTTCGACTTGTCGCAGCTGGTCGAAGCGCGCGACTTTCAGCAACTGGCCGAGATTCGCGAAGGCGCGCGCGATGATGCGATCGAAGGCCTGATGCTCAAGCGTCGCGACAGCACCTATCTCGCCGGGCGCAAAGTCGGGCTGTGGTACAAATGGAAGCGCGATCCACTGCTGATCGACACGGTGCTTATGTATGCGCAGCGTGGCAGCGGTAGGCGTTCAAGCTTCTACTCGGACTATACGTTCGGTTGCTGGGACGGCGATCCCGATAAGGGTGCAGAACTGCTCCCTGTGGGGAAGGCCTATTCGGGCTTCACCGATGCGGAGTTGAAGAAACTCGACAAGCTGGTGCGCCAGACCACCCTCAACCGCTTCGGTCCGGTCCGCGAGGTCGAGCGGACGCTGGTGTTCGAGGTCGCCTTCGACAGCGTACACAGTTCCAAACGTCACAAATCCGGCCTCGCCATGCGTTTTCCCCGCATCCATCGCATCCGCTGGGACAAGCCGGTCCACGAGGCCGACCGCGTCGACAGTCTCCGCGCACTGATTCGCGAATGAAATGCAACCTGGCGTTGCTGATCAGCGATTGTAAGTGCGTCCAGTTCACTCTAGGTTTCAAATTGAAACTGGAGATGAAAGATGTCGATCAAAGAACAAATTGTACCAGTGTGGAGCCAGATGCTGACCACACTCGATGGATTGCTGGCCAAGGCCGAAGCCGATAGTCGTGGTGATGCACTGCTCAGCGCGAAGCTGGCCGACGACATGCACGAGCTTGCCGTTCAGGTCCGCTTCGTTTGCAACATGCCGGGCGAAGCCGTCGCGCGGTTGGCCGAAATCGAGTTCGTCTCAACCGAAGAGAATCCCGAAACGCTTACCCAAGCGCGCGAGTGGATCGCCAAGGCACGCACGGATATCGATGAATGGGCTAAGCTGGAATTCGTCGCCGACGATGCCGCAATCGAACTCGCGCTGCCCAATGGAATGACATTTGATCTAAGTGCTCAGGAATATGTCCGCGACTGGGCGCTGGCGCAGTACTATTTCCACGTGATGGCCGCCTATGCGATCCTGCGCAAGGAAGGCCTCGCAATCGGCAAGATCGACTACGTGCCGTATATGATGCGGTACATGCGCGAGGCCGAAACAGCGTAGGCTCAGGAAATTACTCCAAACCGCATTCGAAGACCGCCAGGGCGTGTGCCTTGGCGTTTTCAGAGTAATGCGTCACGCCCATGCGCATCCCGGTAATCGCAGCGTCGGACAGCTCCTTCATCGGTTTCGCCGGGCGGCCCGCCCACAGCATACGGTCTTCCATGACCTTGCCTTCGGTCAGCATTGCGCCGGCTGCCAGCATGGCGTCAGAGCCGATCACCGACTTGTTCATCGCAATCGCACCAAGACCGACAAAGCCGCGGTCTTTGATCGTGCAGCCATGGACCATCGCCATGTGCCCGATCAGCACATCGTCGCCGATCACCAAGGGAGAACCCGCCTCGTCGCCCGGACGCGGCGGATCACAGTGAAGCACGCTGCCGTCCTGAACATTGGTGCGGTCGCCGATGCGGATCGTGAAGACGTCCGCTCGCAACACGCAATTATACCAGATTGAACTCTCCGCCCCGATCTCGATATCGCCGATCAGCGTGCAGCCAGGGGCGACAAAGGCGGTGTCGTGAATCCGCGGCGTCTTGCCGTGAATCGGAATTATATTCACGCCGGGGCGGTACATGATTGGGACTCCCATTGCTGTTTGGTGAGTGAATACTGGATCGTCGGGCTGTCTGCGGCAGGAAAGCCGGGATCGGTGAAATCCAGATCTGCACGGCGGATCATCCCGAGTTTTTCCATCAGCTTCCAACTGCCGATATTGGCCTCACTGGTAAGCGCGACCACATACGGCGCTTTATGGGTGCCGAACGCCCAGTCGATGATCGCGCGCACGGATTCCTCTGCATAACCTTGACGCCAATGATCCTCGCGCACCAACCAGCCGATTTCATGATCGCCCTGATTGGGCGCATTGGGGTTATCGACCCGCTTCATCCCGCAATGGGCGACCAGCTCGCCGGTGTCACGCGTATAGGCGAACATGAAGCCAAACCCCTCTTTGGCAAATCCTGCACGCGACTTCTCATGCTTTTCAGCAAGTTGATCACGCGTCCGCGGACCGCCCAACCTTTCCATCACTGCGGGTGAATTGAGGTGGTGCAAATGTGCGTCGAGATCTTCGGGATCGATTGTGCGCAGTTCCAACCTCTGAGTGGCAAGCATGACGTCACCCACCTTGCGCCTCCCATTCCTGTTTCTCGATGCGATAGACGATCACTGTCTCTCCTTGCGCCCAGGAGGCAGAGTCCGGGAAATCCAAATCGCGTCGACGTCGCATGCCGAGCGCCTTCATAAGGCCCCAACTCCCGACATTCTCCTCCACGGTCAGCGCGATCACATGCGGCGCATCAAAGCGACGAAAAGCCAGGTCCAGCGAGGCAATCGCCGCTTCCTTGGCATAGCCGTGGCCCCACGCATCTTCGCGCAACCGCCATCCTGCCTCCATGTCCCCAATCGGTCCGTTCGGCTCATTGCATCGCTTCAAACCGCAAAAACCGAGGATTTCACCGGACAAATGTCCGCCATCGGACTGCCGCTCGACCGCCCAGAATGTGTGACCATGGTCTGAGTTGTATTGAACCAGGCGCTCTTGCGCCTTGCGGCGATCTTCCGCGCCTGCCACTCCACCAAGATAGCGCATGACATTGGGCGTGTTGAGGTGTGTCCAAAACGGCTCCCAATCCTCCTCGCGCCAATCGCGCAGGATCAGCCGCTCGGTTTCATGGCGAAAATCAGCCATTCAGAAGCTTGGCAGCAACCGGCGCGTGATATGTCAGCACACCGCTGCAACCAGCGCGTTTGAAGGCGAGCAGTGTTTCGAGAACCAGCGCATCTCGATCGCCTGCTCCCGCAGCCGCAGCCGCCTCAATCATCGCGTATTCCCCGCTCACCTGGTAGGCGAAGACCGGTACGCCAAAAGCCTGTTTCACGCGGCTCGCGATGTCGAGGTAAGCAAGCCCGGGCTTCACCATGACACTGTCGGCGCCTTCGGCGATGTCGAGCTCAACCTCACGGAGAGCCTCGTCGCTGTTGGCAGGGTCCATCTGATAGCTTTTCTTGTCGCCCTTCAGCAGATCACCCGATCCCACCGCATCGCGGAAAGGACCATAGAACGCGCTGGCATATTTAGCGGCGTAGCTCATGATCTGGACATTGCGGTGATTGCCCATCTCGAGCGCCATACGGATTGCATGAATGCGTCCGTCCATCATGTCTGACGGGGCGATGATATCGGCGCCTGCCTCGGCCTGATTGAGCGCCTGATCGACCAGCACCGCGATCGTTTCATCGTTCATCACATAGCCGGTATCGTCAATCAGCCCGTCCTGACCGTGGCTTGTATAGGGATCGAGCGCGACGTCGGTCAGGACTCCGATATCATTTCCGCACGAATCCTTGATCGCGCGAATGGCCCGGCACATCAGATTGTCGGGATTGTGCGCCTCCGCCCCGTCATCGCTGCGGCGATCGGGCTGTGTGTTGGGGAACAGAGCAATCACTGGGATGCCCAGATCAACGGCCTCCCTAGCCCGCGCGACGATACCGTCGACCGACCAGCGCGACACGCCGGGAAGGCTATCGATGGGCTCTTCGACACCCTGCCCATCGGTGACGAAGAGCGGCCAGATCAAATCCGCCGGGCGCAGCGTGGTTTCGCGGTGGAGCGCGCGGCTCCACGCGTGGGCGCGCGTCCGGCGCAGGCGGGTGTTTGGATAGCTGCCAGTCATATGGCGCGAGTGTTGCCGCAATTTTCCGATGCGCGCAATCGCGCCGGATACGCCGTGCTCAGTCTACAACTTCAGCGTTGTCGATCTTCTCAATCTCCCGCACCGGCGCTTCGACTTCGCTGTTGAGCGGTTCGAGATCTTCAAGCGCCGCGCCGGGTTCGACATCGCGAAGCTTAAACAGTTGCTGGCGGAAATCGAGCAGCTCCGTACCTTCGAGCTGCGCGCGGGTCACGAAGGACACGCTCTCGGGATTGATCGAGCGGCCGTTGCGGTACATTTCATAGTGAAGGTGTGGCCCGGTCGAAAGCCCGGTCGATCCGACATAGCCGATCACCTGACCGCGCCTGACACTTTGCCCGCCACGCACCGCCATGCGGCTCATGTGGCAATAGCGCGTCTCGAGCCCATTGCCGTGGCGCAGCCGGACAGCAATCCCGCAGCCGCCTGCACGTCCTGCGGAGCGGACGGTTCCGTCGGTCACTGCAACGATCGGTGTGCCGCGACGTGCGCGGAAATCGAGGCCCGCGTGCATCCGGCGGTAACCAAGGATCGGGTGACGACGCATTCCATAGCGCGAACTAATCCGCCCAGGTACCGGCGCGAGCAGCCCGCGACGCTGTTCGCCGACGCCCGATGCCTCATAGAACCGGCCCTCCTTGCCCCAGCGCATCAATTGTGTTTTCGGCTCTCCAGCCCGGTCGATCCCGGCATAGAGCAATTGGCCCGCTTGCCGTTCACCGGTGGCGGCGCGGCGATAGGCGATGATGATGTCGAATTCATCGCTTGAGCGGACTTCGCGGTCCATATCGATGTGATCATCAAGCTTGCGCAGATAATCCTGCACCGCGCTCGCGGGCACACCGGCTGCGCGCATTGAGCGGTAAAGACTCGAGCCAACGGCCCCACGCAACCGCAGCGGCGTGTCGTCGACGCGGATGACGTTGCGCTCGATCCCGAAATCATCGCCATTGCGGGCAATGTTGAGCTCAAGGTTGAACCGCGCGCGGAACGATAGCGCATCAAGCGGGCGCGGAGCACCCGGCCCGGGGCGCCGCCCGAGGACGATATCAATCTTGGTGCCGGATTCGATCTCGTTGAGTGGCATCGCAGCGTTGACCAGCGAGCCAACCTCACTGATGTCGCCACGCGACACGCCTGCACGGCGCAGCATGGTCGCGAAGGTGTCGCCCTCAGCCAAGGTCGCGACCAGTTCGATTTGCGGGCGTTCAGGCGCGCTGGTAAGCGGGATGACATCCGCAGTCGGGCCCATTCGGCGGCCACTATCAGCACCCAGCGCCAGCGGCGTGATCATCTGGGCACGAAATTCGTCGCGAATGTTCTGATCGCTCGGCATTGCCGGGCGCGCTTCAAGCGGTGTCATATCCGGCCAGAAGGCCAGCGCGACGGCTCCAAGGCCGAGCATCGTTCCAAGCCCGCGGAACCAACGACGACTGCCGATATTCTCCGCCAGGTCAGGCGCAAGATCGATCCCTTCGAGCCAGGTGCCGACCGACAGCTTCCATTCGTCGTAGCGATCGCCAAGCCCGCGCCCACGCGCTAGAGCCTGCTTTTTGTAGATGCTCTGCTTGCTCGGCGGTGTGTGGCGCGCGGCGTTCTTCAGATAGGGTTTGAATTCACGCGCGCCGATCTGTTCAGGCTCGCCCTGATCCACGTCCTTTATGTCGTGCGCATGATCCAAACTGTGTTTCCCCAAAGGCGCGCATCAACCAATTGCACACCAGAGCAGCGGTTGTGACGAGAGCTAATCCGCAATCAAGGTAAATATGCACTTAACCAGCGACCAAACGAGTCGCAGAAGCGGTAAGGTGTTTTCCTTATGCGGTCGCAACCCGGCAAGCGGGCATTGCTACGGTCCGCCAAGCCTGACAGAAACGTGCGCTGTGACCGGATCTTCCTCCCAAAACCCATCCGATAGCAATGTGCGAGCCGTGCTCGGCCCGACCAATACAGGCAAGACACATCTGGCGATCGAACGGATGTGCGCGCATTCCAGTGGAATGATGGGCTTTCCGCTGCGCCTGCTCGCGCGCGAGGTCTATGACCGGGTTCGCGCGATCAAGGGAGACAAGGCGGTCGCGCTGATCACTGGCGAGGAGCGGATTGAGCCTCCGCAAGCGCGCTATTTCTGCTGTACGGCGGAGGCGATGGACCGGCTCGGAGGTGGGCATGCTTTCGTTGCAGTAGACGAAGCGCAGATCGGCGCAGACCCTGAACGCGGGCATATCTTTACCGACCGGTTGATCAATGCGCGGGGTCGCGATGAAACGATGATCTTGGGGTCTGGAACGCTCGAACCGATAGTGAGGGCGTTGATCCCGCGCGCGGAGATGGTCGAGCGACCGCGCTTTTCAACCCTGACACATTCGGGCACGACCAAGCTTTCCCGGCTGATGCCGCGCAGCGCCGTCGTCGTCTTCTCTGTCGAGCAAGTCTACGCCATGGCCGAAGCTCTGCGGCGGTTCCGTGGCGGAGCCGCCGTGGTGATGGGCGCACTTTCGCCTGAAACGCGCAACAAGCAGGTCGAGTTGTTCCAGAACGGCGATGTCGACTACATCGTCGCGACCGATGCAATCGGCATGGGCCTCAACCTGGATCTCAACCATGTCGCGTTCGCCGCGCTTTCCAAATTCGACGGCCAGCGCAAGCGCAGGCTCACTCCGGCAGAGATGGCGCAGATCGCCGGGCGCGCCGGGCGGCATCAGCGCGATGGCAGTTTCGGAACGCTTGCGGGCGGAGGCTCACATTCGGGCGCACCGCTCGAATTCACCGAAGAAGAGGTCTATGCGATTGAGGAACACAAATTCGCTCCGCTGACCAAGATGTACTGGCGCGAGGCAGAGCCACGCTTCGACACGCTCCCGGTCCTGATCGGCGATCTTGAGAGCAAGCCTCACAGCGACGTTTTGCGCCCCGCCCCACCGGCTATCGATCTCGCAGTGCTCAAACGGCTGGCAAGCGAACCGCTGGCCGACAGCGTCAAGGGCCACGGTTCGGTCCGCCGCTTTTGGGAAGCCTGTTCGCTGCCCGACTTCCGCCAGGTCGGCATCGACCCGCATGCCCGCTTTGTCGCGCGGCTGTGGCAGGATCTTTCCGAAGGCTATCTCGGCGCGGATTTCGTTGCTGCTCGCATTGCAGAGCTCGACCGAATGCAGGGCGATATTGACACCTTGCAGGGAAGGATAGCCGCGGTCCGATCATGGGCCTATATCTGCCAGCGGCCCGACTGGGTGCTCGCCCGTGACGAGATGGCAGCGCGCGCCCGGGCGGTCGAAGCGAAGCTCTCCGATGCGCTGCATGCGCGCCTGACCGAGCGATTCGTCAACCGAAGGACAACTATATTGATGAAATCTCTGGGACAGGATGCCAGCGCCTTGCCCGTAACACTCGAACCCGACGGCCAGGTTACGGTCGAGGGCGAGACGATCGGGCGGCTCGAAGGATTCCGTTTTTCGGTCGATCCCGGCGCAGGTCTGGCGGATCGCAAGATGCTTTTGTCGGCGGGCGAAAAGGCGCTGCCCAGCATTCTCGCCCAGCGCGCCAAGTGGCTGCTCGGCGATGGCCTAAGCGAACTGACGATCGAGTGCGGCGATATCTGTTGGCAGGGCCGCTCACTCGCCGCAATCGAAATGCCCGACGATTTCGCCGCCGCCCGGATCACCTTGTCGCGCGATATCTTGCTTTTGGAAGATGGTCCGCGCAGTGAGCTTAAGGCTGGGCTCGCGACATGGCTGGAACAGCAACTCGAACCGCTTGCACCTCTGCGTAAGCTGGCAGAAGCTGCTCGCAATCCCGAGGCCGGGTCGCAGGCACGTGCCCTTCTGATCACTCTGATTGATGCGCGCGGCGTGGTAGGGCGTGAGAAAGCGGGTCTTGAACACCTACCGAAAGAGATGCGCCCTTTTCTGCGTAAGCTTGGTGTGACCTTCGGCGCGCTCGACATATTTGCACGCGACCTGTTGAAGCCCGCGCCACGCCAACTGCTGCATGCGCTTGGCCTCGACACCCGCCCGCTCGAACCGGCGATGCTCCCGGTGCTTGGCAAGGCAGAACAACTCCCCGCAGGCTATCGACCGGCAGGTGAGCAGGCTATCCGCGTCGATTTGGCCGAAAAGATCCTGCGCGCAGCGTTCGACGCGCGTGGCAAGGCGAGCGAAAAATCCCCCAAGGCGCGCAGCGTGCATTTCCGCATTGCCCTCGCCTTGCCGGTATCGATCGGACTTGAGGAAGAAAACGCGCGCCGACTGCTCGGCAGCGCCGGGTTCCGTCTGCAACGCGCACAGAAGCTGGCAGATGGCGCATTTGGCCCGGCAGCTCCGGACAGTTGGACATGGCGTCCCAGACGCCCGGGCGAGCGCGATGGAGGTCGGGCCGGGCAGCGCCAGCAAAAGCGCCGCAAGGCGGAGCTGCGCAAAGGCAAGCCGGGCGGCCAGGACCGCAAACCCAAGGGCAAGAAATCCCATGGCGAGCGTAAGCCAAAGCCCGACACTGGTCCTGCCCGCGCCAGTGGCGCTTTCGACGGGCTGGCAGACCTGCTCGGCGGATGAGCAATCGCGGATGAGCGATACGGCGCAGGGGTCCATCCGGATCGACCGGCTACTCGTCTATCTGCGCTTCGCGCGTACCCGGTCCATCGCCCGCACCATGATCAAGACACGCACTTTACGTCGCAATAGAATTCATGTGCTGCGACCCAGCGAGAATGTCATTATTGGCGACGTACTGACTTTGGTGATTGGTAACGAAGTTCGGGTGGTCGAAGTTCTCTCGCTGCCTGAACGGCGCGTTTCACCCGCCCTCGCCAGGTCTCATTATCGTGAGCTTGACCGAGGCGGCTAAATCGCCATAGCAGCCGTCAAGAACGCCGATCTGAATTGAAAGACGCCCAATGACTTACGTCGTCACCGATGACTGTATCAAATGCAAGTATACCGACTGCGTCGAAGTATGCCCGGTGGACTGTTTCTACGAGGGCGAGAACATGCTGGTGATCAACCCCAGCGAATGCATCGATTGCGGCGTGTGCGAGCCGGAATGTCCGGCCGAAGCGATTCTGCCCGACACGGAAGATGGTCTTGAACAATGGCTCGAACTCAACACGAAGTTCTCTGCCGAGTGGCCCAACCTCACCAGCCAGAAAGATCCGCCGGACGATGCCGACAGTTACAAGGGTGAAGAAGGCAAATTCGAGAAGTATTTCAGCGCTGAACCCGGAGAAGGCGACTAGATACCCCGCGCACGTTTGTGTGCGTTTCACATCTGTTATTGGCCGATGGCTTGCGCATTTCTGGCGCGCGCAATGCCGCGACTCGCAATTTTGTTGCGAGTATGTTATATCATGGATTAACCGCGTCGGCTGGTCCCGGCGCTGTACGAAGAAAACCAGAAAGGCCTCAGACCAGCAGCGACATCTTTGGACGGTGAGCCAACGGCGTTTGCACCCGCTTTATCGGGTTCAGAAGCCGCAAGGACAGTCGTCCGTTGTCCAGTTCGCAAGAGGCCGAACGAAAGGAACTCGCATGGCTAGTAATGCGCCTGCCTTCACGGTCGGAGACTACGTTGTTTACCCCAAGCATGGCGTTGGCCGTGTTATCGAACTACAGAGCGAAGAAATCGCCGGCATGCAGCTCGAACTTTATGTGCTGCGTTTCGAGAAAGAGCGGATGACGCTCCGCGTACCCCTCAACAAAGTTGAATCGATCGGGATGCGCAAGCTGTCTTCGGACAAGACGCTGAAAGATGCGATGGAAACGCTTAAGGGCAAGCCGAAGGTAAAGCGCACCATGTGGTCACGCCGGGCGCAGGAATACGAAGCGAAGATCAATTCGGGCGACCTGGTGTCAATCGCTGAAGTGACGCGCGACCTGTTCCGTCCTGAAGACCAGCCTGAGCAAAGCTATTCGGAGCGTCAGATTTTCGAAGCGGCGTCAAGCCGCCTCGCCCGCGAACTCGCGGCGATGGAAGAGACGGACGAGCCTACTGCGCTTGAGAAAATTCTCGAGGTCCTCCGCGAGCACGCACCGCAATATTATGACAATGATGACGACGACAGCTAGTCTGATTGAGATCGTATTCCGTAAAGGGCTGCTCTTCACGGGCAGCCCTTTTTGATTCTGCGAACCGCTGACCGCCCTGGATCGATCGCATTCGTTTCGCTTGCATCGACATCATTGGTGTATTAATGCACCAACACGCAAAATCTTCGGTTAAAGGGAGGTGACTAGTGGTTCACTCATTTACCAGACGTTTGGCTCCAGCTGCACTGCTGGCACTCGGAGCGACGGTTTCAGGTTGTGGCTATGTTGGCGATTGGGGCGAAGTGAGAGGGGTGCCTCTGGCTGACCTGGACACGTCGGGTACTCCGCCCACCAAACTCGAACTCGCGGGGCCAGACCGACTTCTCGTCACCGAAGGCGGCGACCTCGCCATCACGGTAGAAGGCGACTCACAGGCCGCCGAAGCACTCAAATTCGATCGCCAGGGCGATCGCCTTACCATTGCCCGCGATCAGAAGATTTTCGACGGACGAGGGGAGGCAATCGTGCGTGTCACCATGCCTTCCGCAAGCACACTCGGGATCGCTGGGAGCGGCACGATCGAAGCCGATACTGTCGCGAGCGATGCCGAACTCGAGATCGCCGGATCGGGCGATATCAACGTAGGCACTATCACCGCCGACAGGCTTGAAGTTGAGATCGCAGGGTCTGGCGAGGTTACGGCTTCGGGAAGCGCGGCTGTCCTTTCAGTTGAGATTGCCGGATCAGGCGACGTCAAGTTCGCAAATCTGTCAGCCGATACGGTAACCGTCGAGATCGCCGGTTCAGGCGATGTCGAGCTGGCGTCCAATGGCACGGTGGATGTCGAGATCGCCGGTTCAGGCGATGTGATCGTGACGGGCAGCGCCACTTGCTCGGTTGATGCTGCCGGGTCGGGATCGCTCACCTGCAAGCCAGCAGCAACAGCGCTCGCGGAAGCAGGGGCAAGCGGAGCCGATACTGCGGCAGAGTAATCGCAGCCAACGCTGTGCACTTGCTATCCAGGCCGGTGAGCGCGACAAGAGGGCATGCGGATCGTTGCACCCTTACTCGCCCTCGCCGCCAGCCTTGCATTGTCAGGATGCCTCGCGAGCACCGCAGTCGATGTCGTGACCGCGCCGATCAAAGTCGGCAGCAAGGCAGTCGACCTCGCGACCACTAGCCAGTCCGAAGCGGACGAAAAGCGCGGACGCGAAATTCGCGAGCGCGAGGAGCAGGTGGGTAAGCTTCAGCGGCGCTACGACAAGCAGATCGAAAAATGCCGCGAGGGCGATGAGGAGGCATGCGAGGAAGCGCGGGCGACCTCTGCCGAGATTCAGGAGATACTGCCCACGCTGCCGGCCGATTCCGACGATGACTAATCAGGCTCGGTCGCTGCTCGTCGCAACCGATCATTGATCGCTCGGCCGACGCCCTTCTCGGGTATAGGTGCAACCGCAATACGAGGCATATCGGAAGCCGCACCCTGATGCAGGCAATCGTAGAGTCGCGACGCGGCCTCTAGGAGGTCTCCCGACCTTGACAGATTGCAGTCGCTCGGTCCGCCGCCAAACCCGATATAGAATTCGTCCGCCTTCGCTTCCCTCGCTTTGAGGCGCACCGGTTTTCCCGGAGCGTAGTGACTGGCCATCTGCCCAGGTGCTTCGATCTGTGGTTGCCAATCACCAGGACGATCATTGCCTCGATAGTCGAGATTGAGCCTATCCGGATCAAGTGGCCCGGGGCGCAGTTCTTCCCAGCTATCGTCTTCCCGGACAGCGAGGATGGTCGACTCGACCCCTCCCGGGCATGGCCTACCGTCGTCGAGCACCAAATCGATGCGACCATCCAGTGAGGCGAGGACATGCTCCACCTTGGTTGGGCTGATAAACCCGCTGCGATTGGCCGACGGCGCTGCAAGTGGGAAATCGACGGCTTCAAGTAGCGCACGCATCACGGGATGGCTCGGCGAGCGCAGCGCGATTGTCGATAGGCCGGCTGTCACGGCTTCAGCAAGATCGGCTTGCGGCTTTCGCTGAACCACCAAGGTGAGCGGACCCGGCCATTCGGTTCCCGACAAGTGATGCGCATAATACGGGAAGCTACCATAAGACTTCGCTTGCTCGGTATTGCGCACATGTACGATCAGCGGATTGAAATCGGGCCGCCCCTTTGCGGCATAGATCTTCGCCACAGCCTCATCGCTGTCGGCACGGGCGGCGAGACCATAGACTGTCTCAGTCGGCACCGCCACCAACCCGCCTTCCTTCAGGATTCGTGCCGCGCGCGCGATTCCCTCGGGGTCTGCCAGCACCACTTCCGTAACGTTCTTGCCGCTCATCCAAGGTGCGCTATATTCTTGCGCAACCAGTGCCAAGGGGCACACGTAACTCCTGTGCACTCGCCATCCATTTAAAGGACGCCATACCCCGTGACACCTTACACGCCGCCCACCCAGGATCAGCTGCTCGCCATTCGCGTCAATGCAGGTATCGAAGAGCTAGCGAGTTCCGAAAAGTTCGCTCATGCCGAAGCTGATCTGGTAGAAGCCATTGTTGAAGGGGTTGGCCAATTCGCTGCGGGCGAGTTCGCGCCGCTCAACCGCGCCGGTGATCTGGAAGGCGCAAAGCTGGAGAACGGCGTAGTCCGCCTGCCGGACGGGTTCAAAGAAGCCTATGACGCCTATGTCGAGCAAGGTTGGAACGCGATTGCTTCGCCCGAAGAATTCGGCGGACAAGGCCTGCCCTTCACGCTTTCATGTAACGTGCTCGAAAACCTCGGTGCGGCCAACATGGCGTTCAACCTGCTCCCGATGCTCTCGGTTGGCGCGATCGACGCCTTGGAGAACCACGGCAGCAAGGACCAGCAGGCGAAGTACTTGCCTGATCTGGTCAGCGGCAAATGGTCGGGCACAATGAACCTGACTGAGCCGGCCGCAGGCAGCGATGTTGGCGCGCTGCGCTCGACCGCAATTCCCATCGAAAATGGCGAGCACGCTGGCAAATACCTGATCACCGGGCAGAAGATCTACATTACATGGGGCGAGCATGATCTTGCCGACAACATCATTCATCTCGTGCTGGCACGACTGCCAGATGCGCCCGAGGGTTCGCGCGGTATCTCGCTGTTCCTCGTACCCAAGTACCACGTCAACGAAGACGGCACGCTGGGCAATCGCAACGACCTTCGCTGCGTCAGCCTCGAGCACAAGCTTGGCATCAATGCGTCGCCCACTTGCGTCATGAGCTACGGCGACAATGGCGAATGCATCGGCGAGCTGGTCGGTGAGCCCAATCGCGGACTGATGGCGATGTTCACGATGATGAACAACGCGCGGATCAATGTTGGAAACCAAGGCAACCAGATTGCCGAACGCGCGACTCAGCAGGCCCTGACATATGCGATGGACCGAGTGCAATCGGCGCGGGCAGGTTCGCCGGACAAGAATCCCGTAGCGATTATTGAGCACCCCGATGTGCGGCGCATGATCCTGCGAATGAAAGCGCTGACCGAAGGCGTTCGTGCGCTGCTGTATTACTGCGCCGGACAGGTCGATCGCGGCGCAATTGGCAATGAGGCGGCGAAGATCCGCTCCGACATCCTCGTTCCTCTGGTAAAGGCGTGGGGAACCGATGTCGGCGTCGAAGTTGCCGGAATCGGTATCCAGGTTCACGGCGGAATGGGCTTTGTCGAAGAGACTGGCGCTGCGCAGCACTGGCGCGATTCGAAGATAGCTCCGATCTACGAAGGCACCAACGGCATCCAGGCGGCGGATCTTGTAACGCGCAAACTCGGCCTCGACGGCGGCGAAGCGATGATTGCGCTGTTCGAAGATATTGCACGTGAGGCCTCTGGCGAAGCTGGCCTAGCTGCCCTCGCGAGTGATTGTGCGAATATCGCCCGGTGGATGCGCGACGAGGCAAGCCTGGATGATCGCCTCGCGGGAAGCGTGCCGTTCTGTACGATGGCCGCGGTGGCGGTAGCCGGTTGGCAGCTTATGAAACAGGCAGAGGCGGTCGCCAATGGCGCCGCGCCGTCGCTCAGCGAAACCAAGCCGGTGACGGTGCGCTTCTTCCTCGATCGGATAGTGCCTGAGGCACACGGGCTAAGGGCGGGCGCCATCGCCGGGGCCGATCTGCTTTATTCACTACCAGCCGAAAAGCTCGCGAGCTGACCAGCATGGGTTGCGCGGCGCAACTATGAGCCTGCCATGAGCGAGCGTCGCGGCCTGTTGGAACGGATCGCCTCGGCGCTCGAACGGATTGCGCCGCCCGTCGCTCCGCCAGTGGATTGGTCGTGCGCGCCCGCCTTTGTCTGGAATGGCGAGGCGGCACAGCCCCTGCCGAAGATCGACGCGCTACCGCTCGCGACCCTGCGCGGGATCGATCAGCAGAAGGCGGCTGTGAGCGAAAACCTCGCGCGCCTGGCAAAGGGTGCGGCGGCGCACGACATGCTGCTGTGGGGTTCGCGCGGAATGGGCAAGTCAGCGCTGATCCGCGCAGCCATGGCCAGTGTTCAGACCAACAGTCTCGATACGATCGCACTGGTGCAACTCGCGCCCGGATCGCTCGCCAGCTTTTCGGCTTTGATAGAGGCGCTCGCAGACCAGCCTCGCGCGTTTCTGCTATTTATCGACGATCTCGGCTTCGGCGCAGACCAGGCGCAGGACAATCTCGCTTTGCGCAGTATGCTGGATGGTGGCGTGGTGCCACGTCCAGCCCATATTCGGCTGGTAGTCACATCCAACCGCCGCGCCATCGTGCAGCGCGATACGGAAGAACGCGCCGTACTCCACGAACGCGACGAACGCGACGATGCATTGGCGCTCGCGGATCGGTTCGGTCTGACGCTCGGTTTTCACCCGTGCGACAGCGAGGCCTATCTCGATATCCTGCGCGGGTATACGGAGCCCCTTGGCCTCGATTTCGACGAGGAAGAAGCCCTCGCTTGGGCAATCGCGCGCGGCAACCGCTCCGGCCGCACAGCGTATCAGTTTGCGACGGAGCTGGCCGGACGCGCAGGTAAAGCGTTTTGAGCTAGTCCTCTATTCGGTGCGCTGACCGGCCTGCCTACGGAGGTAGTCTTCCTCAAACGTCGCGCGCGGATCCCGGAGTTCGCGCGGCGGCGGCAATGCTTCACCAGTAACGCGGACGATCGCGTCACCGGGTTTCGCCTTGGGCTCAACAGTGCGCCACACGATCCCCGCTGTGTCATCCGTTACGAGCAGAGAACCATCGCTGGCCCATTCGACCCAGGTCGGACGGCCCTTGGTCGTGCCGTCTTCATTAAGAAACCCGGTCAGCACCGGCTTCGGCTTGCCCATCGGATTGCCGCGATCGTCGAACTCGACATAGACCACATCATACCCGGAAGGCGGCTTGCGATTCCAAGAGCCATGCCGTGCGATGAAGGCTCCGCTCGCCATGCCATCACCCATCCGATGCCCTTCTTCGGTGAACACCAGGCCCAGCGCAGCGACGTGCGGGCCAAGCGCATATTCCGGGTTGCGGGTGTACTCCATCAGGAAGGCAGGCATCGGCGCTTCGACCCGGCGATCAATGTTATCCTTGTAGTAGATCCACGGCCAGCCATATTGCGCACCGACCGGCACATTGGTGAGATAGTCCGGCACAAGATCCGACCCCAACATGTCGCGCTCGTTCACGGTAGTCCACAACTCGCCGGTCCAAGGACTGAAATCGAGGCCATTGGCATTGCGCAGGCCGACCGCGAACTGACGCTGGCGATTGGTGGTGAGATCATATTCCCAGATCATCGCCCGACCGGCTTCGATCTCCATCCCTGATTCGCCAATATTGCTGACCGATCCAACCGCAACAAACAGCCGATCGCCATCCGGATGGATCTCCATATTGCGCATCCAGTGACCGCCGCCAGGCGGCAGGTCCATGAGTTTGCGTGGTTCTCCAGTGACCCTATCCGCGCCTAGCTCGTAATCGAACGCCAGCACTGCATTGTGGTTGGCAACATAGAGTATGTCATCGTGCCAGCTCATGCCCGATGGGGAGTCGAGCCCCTCCTCGCGAATCACCTGCTGCAGTTCCGCCGTGCCGTCGCCATCCTCATCGCGCAGCAGAACGATCTGGTTGGGGGACTCGCCCGCCGAGCCAGCTTCGGAAAACAGGTACGACGCTACCCAACCGCGGACAGTCGCCATGAAACCGCCTTCGCCGTCATCCTCGATCTTGGGGGCGCGAGTCAGCGTCACCAACACATCCCCATTGGGCAGCGCATAGAGCACGCGCGGATGCTCCAGCCCGTCAGCAAAGCGATTGACCGAGAGGCCCTCTGCGGCCTCTGGCAGCTCGCCCTCCTTCCATCCCACGGGCTTGGCGATCTGGACGGTGGGGAAGCTCTCCGCCTCTGGAGCCTCCAGCGTCGGTTCAGTTCCAGCGACTTCCTCAACCGATAAATCGGCAGTGTTGCCGCGGGTCAGAAAATAGATGCCGATCGCGCCAATTGCGATCAGAACGACAAGAGCGATTGCGAGTTTACGAAGAATAGCCATGTGACAGGCTGATAAGGCTGGTCGACGCTTGCGGCAACCAGTCGATCGCTCCAAGAGGCCAAGCATGTACGATTTCAAACCCGATGCCGAACTCGATACCGCCGAACGCTATCGCCAATTGATGCACGCAGCCGACGCGCTTACCTCTGGCGAGAGTGACGGGATCGCCAACATGGCGAACGTAGCAGCGTTGATCTGGGAATATGTGCCAGATCTCAATTGGGCCGGATTCTATCGCATGGGCGAGAACGCCGATGGAGCATCGGAGCTGGTGCTCGGCCCATTCGTCGGTCGCCCGGCCTGTATTCGTATCCCGATTGGTCAGGGCGTATGCGGCGCGGCTGCTCAATCTCGCGAGACGCAGCTGGTTGAGGACGTGCATGCCTTTCCCGGGCACATTGCGTGTGACGCAGCCAGCAGGTCTGAAGTCGTCGTGCCCGTGCTGCACAATGGAGAGGTTGTCGCGGTGATCGACCTCGACAGCCCCAATCTATCACGTTTCGACGAAGCGGATGCGAGGGGTATCGAGATGCTGGCCAAGTTGCTCGCTGGCCGGATCTGACCCGAAATCAGCGGAACCCGCAAACGCCCCGAAACGAGACAGAACCGAGCAGCGGCTTGGTTGCGAGTCAGCCGGGATGATAAAGATTTAGCTAATTGTTAGCTTAGATCGAGGTGCGATTCGCGCATCTGTTTTGGGGGTAATTCGATGCAGACTCTTCGCATATCTCTTCGCGCAATAACCGGCTTTGCCGTCGCACTGCCCGCCCTGGCGCTGACGACACCGGCCATTGCTCAGACGGATCCCGTCGAACTCCCGCCGCTCCCAACACCTGTGGATGCTGGCCCGGCAGCGGTTGAGAAAGCCCTGCCGACCAATCTTCCGCGGCCGACTTTCGAAACCGAGACTACGACCGGCCCGGACGGGATCGAAACGATCACCCGTACACGGCGGATCGAACGAACGACGCCCTATCCTGAAAGCGTTGATCGCGAGCGTTATGTCCAACAGCCCGGCTATGCGCCCTATCCTGGAGGTCCGGCAGCGCCGACACCAGTCGTTTTCAATCGAGAACAATGGCTCGATGAATGCCGCCGTCGCACTGATGGGCGCAGTGAGAAGGAAAAGGGTGGGATCATCGGCGGCCTGCTTGGCGCTGTCGCGGGAGGCATTATCGGCAACCGCGTGGCCAGCGGTGAACGTCTGGCCGGAACGCTGATCGGTGCCGGCACTGGTGGGCTGGCTGGCCTGGCGCTCGGCAATGTAATCGGCGGCGGCAGGAAGGACGATCGCTACGATTGCGAGGCCGCGCTTGATGGCTACCTTGCGCAACCCAACACGACCTTCGCCAGCCGCTCCATCCCGTCACCGGGCTATACCTATCCGGCCTACGCCCCAGCCTATGGCTATGCTCCCGCTTACACAGGCCAATATGCCTACTCGGCGGGTTGCGGGTGCCAGCAGCCACAAATCGCGTGGGTGCCGGTGCAGACCGAGCAGCGTCAGCGGGTGATTGTGCGCGAGACGGTGCGCGAAGAGCTGGTCCCGGGTACGCGGATCATCCCGCCTCCTCCCTCCCCGAAGCTGATCGAGCAGCAACCGGCCCCGCTTCCGGTAAAGATGATCAAGCAGTAATCTGGTCGAAGCACCGATTGCCCTAAGGCAGCGGCGCTTCCGGCAAGGGCAGGGCACCCGATGCAGGTGGCGGCGCGACAGCAATTGTTGTCATGTCAATTTCCGGATCATCAGCCGTGTCGGCCAGGCGCAGCTTGATCGAGCCAAGCCGCACGACATCCTCATCGCGGCTAACTCGGAGACCCTTCACGAGTTTCTCGCTCGTCAGAATCGACTGCACAGCCAGCGTGGTCGCCGCCTCCTCGCCGACGCGCAGTGTGTATTCGCCATAGGGCACCTTCTGCAGCAGGAAGAACCCGTCGAATTCGCTCATCGTCGATGCAGTGACATTACCGCGACCGTCTACCAGCTCCAGCTCGACGCCCGGTTGCTCGACGCCCGAAGGATTGAACAGAGTCCCTTCGATCTCACCAGTCGGCGTGATCGGTAGCTCGATTTGCGCGATGACACCCGGACGCGGCGTGATCACGATGCCTTTGACGGCTGGAGCGAGAAACGGATCACCGAGCGTGCTCTCATCGACACCGACCAGTACTGGACGGAACGGGCGTAGGTCATCAACGATGGCACGACCATTCTCACCGGTTATCGCGTCGGTGCTGCGCAAACCCGCTTCGACCAGCACATCCTTGATTACGTCCTCACCCGGATCGTGCACACCATCGCCATCTTCGTCTCTGAAGACGGTGACATCGGCCTGACCATTGCGAGCGAGCTTGTTGTGGGTCACACGGATGCCTCCGGCCGCCGGGTTCGGTCCGAGGCTGAAGGCAAGCTGCACCTGCGCGCCCACCCCACCACGGCTCGTTACAAAGGCATCAGAGCGGAGCGAAAGCTTGTCGAACCGGCGGGAATATCCTGCCGCGATGCGGAATTCGTTGAATCGCTCTGTGTATTCCAGCTGGCCCTGCAGTTCAGAATCGCGATCGAGCTCCTTGTCGATCCGAATATTCGCAGAATCGAGGCCCTGCTGACGACCATTGAGCAGGAACGTGGCGTTACCACGCAGACGGATCCCTTTCAGTCGCGTGTTCGCGAGGAGCCGCAACCGCGTATCCTGCCGTGCCACAGATGTTGCGCTGGCGCTCTGCTCCTGATGATCCAGCTGCGCCGAGATCGCCACGCGCCCCGCATTGACAGAAGTCGTCAGTAAGAACTCGTTAACCTCTGACCCATTGGCGAGCTTGGAATGGGTGAAGTCACCCTGGATCGGCAGACCGAACTTGCCCATCCGCAAGGATGTATCGAATGTCAGGCCCGCGCGATAGTCCAGTTCGTCAGTTACGAACTCGCTGGTAAAGTTGCCAAAGGTGACGAGCGCGTTCGCACCGAAATTGAACCGTCCAAAACGCCCTGCCGCGTTCGTTTCGGCAACGCTGCCGGCGCCGAACTCGTGGGCACCACCCAGTTCGAGCTGCAATCGCCCGAAACTGCGTGCAACCGCGCCCTCCGCATAGTTGCGACGGGCGCCAGCAAAGACGAGGCTCTGTAATCCAAGAGCGGCGCTGGTCCTTTGATCGAGGCCGCGCTGGACTCCAACGCCGCCACGCCATCGTGGTGGCGCACGCTGCGCCCCGTTGCCAAGATCAATCAGATCACGTTCGTTCTGAACGATTCCGGCCCAATAATAGGTCTGACCCGGCTCAATCTGGTTCATCCCGATCGGCACAGACGTTTTCTCGCGGCGGATCTGCCCTTGCGGGCCGTACAGTACCACTTCGAGCTCGTTGCGGCCGAAGAACAGCTCAACTTCAAGGAACTCGTACCGCCCGTCACCGCGATCGTCTTGAAACGCGATCAACTGGCCGTTGCGGTACAATTCTGCATCCCACCCAGCGGGCAAAGTTCCACGCAGGGTTGTGGTATCAAACCGTGATGACTGCCCCAGCGGACGATTGGTGACGAACGCACCGCGCCCGATCGCGGTTTGCGCCGTCAGGCGGCCCGCGAGTGTCTCAACATCGCCAATAGCGATTTGCGTCGCCTTGAGTGGGCCTAAAAGGTTGCCCTCAGGATCGTTGCGATAGGCGCGAACGCGGACGGTTTGCGGTACAAGCTGATCATCGGTTGCCACACGAGCGGTGTAGCTGGCGCCGAGCGCCTCGCCCGCTGCGTAGAGTTCTACCCGGCCCGATGCGCCGTCACGTCCGCCAACCGCGCCACCCGTCTGGTAGCCGGCCTGAGCAACCACGTCGAGCGAAGGCGTGCGCCAGGCGCGGTACTCCATATCGGCGGTCGGGAACTTTGACAGGTCGAACTCTTTGGATTTGCCACGAAGTCGCGCGGCGCGACTTCTGCGTTCGATCGCCTGAATAAAGGGCAGATCCTGTTCGGACTCCAACCGAACGACCGCATTGAAGAGATCTGGTCTGAAATCGATCCCAAACCAGCGCGAAAGGGCTTTGACGTTGACGCACCACCCTTCCGGTGTGTCGTAGATGTCGGATGCGACGGGTGCGCGACCATTGTTCACGTTTTGTACTGTATTGGAATCGCGATCAAGTGTGAACTTCTGATCCTCACTGAATAGCCAGCCAGTCGCGCGGCGCGACTTCTTGTCGATGCGCACAGGGAGGTCGAGCGACTGAATGACATCTGCCAGATCAAGGCACACGCCGCGATCAGTCTGATACCCCCTTACGTCGTAATTCAGACGGTAGCTGTCGACAACGAGTTGGAGGAACAGGAAATCGTCATCATTCGCCTGCCAGCTTTGTGCAGCGGGCGCTGCAGACACCTGAGCAGACCCCTGGGTAGACACAGAAACCGGCGCGACCTCCGCGCGAGCATGCGTGGGTGCTGAAAGCGCCATTGCACCGACACCAAACGCGCTAAACGCCACCGCGATGTTCGCGGCGGCGCCCAGGATTGGATGACGATGGATAGACATGATGGTTGTGAGCTCAGCGGGCGTCCCGCCGATCGGCCGGATCAGCTGACAAACGCATCCACCGCGGCGATGAGACCGCCGCCGGCCTCAGGCATTTCGCGATATTCGAACCGCAACTGACCAGTCAGCGCGGCAGCCTGCTCCTGCGTGAGCTGAATGCGCAGCTCGCGTTTGCCCACTTCTGGATAGATCGCAACACCACGGAGCAGCGCCACAGGATCTTCCATGCCGGGTTTGGTGATGCGCAGCTCGCCATAGGTTGAGCTGTCACCTGCGCGACTAAGACTGACCGCGAGTTCGGGGCCCTTCTCGCCCTGTATTATGCTTGGTTGGTTTATCGCGACCTGCGCCTCTACGCGACCATGACGAACGATGATCGGTATGGTCACGCCATAGATTGGGATCAGCTGGATCGATACACTGTCCGACTGCGGTTGCTCGTCGGTGACCGAGCGAGGCTTTGGAATCGCCTTGAACGACATGTGGACCCGATATTCGCCGTCGGGAAGGTCTGCCCCAGGGCGTGCAGCGAGACGCACAGCTTGTGGCTGACCCGGGGGGAGTGTGATGCGGCGTGGCGCATAACGAATCATGCCGAGCGCCGCCTCTTCGGCATCGTTTGCGTCGACTTTTTCGACCGGCACCAAGCGTCCGTTTTCCATCATCCGGCGCAACTCGAGCCCAATGCGATAGGTCGCTTCTTCCGAGCCAATATTGCTCAGGATCACTTCAGTTCCGCGGCTGCCATCGAGGATCACGCGTGTCGGGGCGACCAGTAGATCGCCCTGGGCATATGCCGACGGCGCAACCACTGAAGTGGAAATGGCGGTGGCGATTGCAGCCCTACGGACAAA
This sequence comes from Pseudomonadota bacterium, assembly GCA_039195235.1. Taxonomy (GTDB): domain Bacteria; phylum Pseudomonadota; class Alphaproteobacteria; order Sphingomonadales; family Sphingomonadaceae; genus Erythrobacter. The sequence continues at coordinate 81,219 of JBCCVO010000001.1, read as the reverse complement.
ATTGCGCAAGGATTTGAATGACATTCTTAAGCTGGCCCCCGAAATGGACGCGCTCCGCATGCGCTGCGGAAGTGCGTGGTTTCACGGAGCTTGGTAAGTGGATAGGGTTAAGATTGATTAAAGCAGAATGGCCCGATTGCGCGCCCGGGCTGGTCTCAAGACAGCGAAAGGCCGCGCTCCAACTAAGGAACGCGGCCTAACGCTTGTCGATTGCGCGCCGCTCTATGCGGCGACTACAATTTTAAGAATATTCGACCGAAACGTCGAAAGTGCCTTCGAACAGGCCTGCTTCTTCGCTGCCGTCGACGGTGATCGTGCCACCAACGGTGAAGGTCGCATCGCCAGCACCATCAAGGGTCACTTCCGGATCGCCCGAAGTCGCGTTGGTGTCGCTCGAGGTGAAAGCCGACAGCTCGATGGTGTGCTCACCGGTGCTGACACCCGCATTGTAGCTCGGGTGGCGCAGGTTGATGCCTGCGGTCGGCAAGTTGATGGTCACGGCCTTGTTGGCGGTGCCTTCGACGTCAAATGCAGCAGCCGAAGTGGTGCCCGAGCAGATGATGTCCGGATCGGTGCAGGTCAGGTTGTTGCCGGAGTCCAGCACAACGATGCCGGCACCGCTCACTACCATGGTGCCGAAATCGAGGGCGCCTGTGTTGGTGAGAACGAGTGCGTCGAGAACTTCTGCGCGTGCGTCAGCAGTTTCGGTGTCGGCGTGAGCAACAGTGCTCATGCCCAGTGCGGCAAACATGGCGATGCCAGCGGCACCGAAACGAATGGTCTTGGTCATTATTGGTCCTTCCAAGCGTGGTCTTTGTCCCGTTGCAGTCGCCACCGGACTGGTCGGTCGGCAACGTCTGCTGAACCGGACAGTGCTGCCCGATTGCCTCGCTTAAGTAGGAACCCCGAGTTCAAGCTTCGTTTGTGAGTAGGGTTAATGGTGGAGTAGGACTTTCCGACGAAAACGGAAAATACTCCTTTTCTTCAGAACTTTATCTGAAACCCCCTTGCCTAATTTCGTCTTAAATATCGCCGCCGGTCAATCTTTGACAAACAAGGTCGAGCTGATCGAGCGTCCGATAACGAATCGTGACTGCCCCCGATCGCGGGTCCGAATCGGCCTTGATCCGTACCGGCAGGCCCAGGAATTCCTCCAGATGACTCTGAACCGCAGCGATATCGGCATCGCTCGTCGCATCGCGAACCGATTGTGGTGAGCCGCCTGCCCCGCCATCAGCAAGACCGTTGACCTGCTTTGCAACCTTGCGAACGAGCTTTTCGATCTCGCGGACCGATAGATTATCGTTCACCGCTCTCTGAGCGAGCGTAGCGGCGTCGTCCTGACCGATCAGAGCACGGGCATGACCCATAGACAGGCGACCAGCCTCAACCAGATCGAGCACCTTTTCGGGCAAGTTGAGCAGACGTTGAATATTCGCGACATGGCTACGGGATTTTTCGACCATTCGGGCGATTTCAGCCTGGGTCATGCCCTCATCGTCAGCAAGCCTTTGATAAGCCCTCGCTTCTTCTACCGGATTGAGGTCTTCCCGCTGAAGGTTCTCGATGAGCGCCAGTGCCATCACCTCGCGATCATCAAGATCGCGGACAAGCGCAGGGATTTCATGCAGCCGTGCACGCTGTGCCGCGCGCCAGCGGCGTTCACCAGCGACCAGCTGGAATCGACCATTACCTTGTGGACGCACAATAATCGGCTGAATCACGCCGCGCTTGGCGATCGACCCGGCGAGCTCATCTAGCGCGCCTTCGTCAAAATGCTTGCGCGGGTTGCCAGGAAGCGGTTCGATCGACGCTATTGAGAGCGATTTCAGCGGAGAATCAGAGCGCGGGGCCACAGATGGCGCTGGGTCAGTTGCAGTCTCGTCACCGGATCGCACCAGTGGTTCCTCTCGCTTGGTCTCACCCAAAAGCGCACCTAGGCCCTTACCCAGCTTCTTCTTTTTGTCTGCAGGGCCGCGCTGCGGTACTGAAAAACGGATAGGATCTGTCGACTTATTGCTCACGCAGCCTTCCTTTCTGGGGGGAAGCGCCCGATCAGCTCTCGCGCCAAGGCAATATAGGCGCGACTACCAACACAGGAGTGGTCGTACACGAGCGCAGGCAAGCCATGACTCGGCGCCTCTGACAGCCTGACGTTGCGCGGAATGACAGTGTCAAACACCAGACTGCCCAGACAATCACGCACATCATCAGCCACCTGGTCAGTCAGGCGGTTCCGGCGATCGAACATCGTAAGTGCGACACCGATGATATCGAGCGAGGGATTGAAGCGCTGTTGCACGCGTTCCACCGTCTGAAGCAGCTGGCTGAGCCCCTCAAGCGCGAAAAACTCACATTGAAGCGGAACCAGGAGCGTATCCGCACCGCACAACGCATTTAAAGTCAGCAATCCGAGCGAAGGCGGGCAGTCGATAAAGCAGATTTCGTGCCCATGATGGTTCGCCAAAGCCCGCCGGAGACGCTCTGTCCGCTCTTCAACGGAGACCAACTCGACCTCAGCGCCGCTCAGGTCCTGCGTTGCTGGGACGATATCGAGACCCGGAATGCTGGTTTCGACAATGGTGTCGGCCAACGGGCGCTCATCCACAAGCAAGTCATAGCTTGAAAGACCGCGAGAATCCGCGCTCACACCCATGCCAGTGGACGCATTACCCTGAGGATCAAGGTCGATCAGAAGAGTGCGCCAACCAGTGGCAGCCATAGCAGTGGCAATATTGATGGCGGTTGTAGTCTTGCCCACCCCGCCCTTCTGGTTCGCAATGGCAATTGTCAGCATATCGGCCTTAATCCCTCCTTAGCGCGCCCCATAAGCTTGTGGCGCCTTTTGCGGGGTCAGGATCGTACGATGATACCCGCATCGCGATCGGTCAATGATTGTTCCACGTGGAACATCGTCCGAATTGACCGATTCAGCTCATCCAGTTCTTGCGCTGCAGAGCGGCCTTTGGGCTAGAGGTAGAGACTGTCCTTTGTGGAGAAGGGTGCGGATAAGCGGAGGAGCTTTTCCAGCGGAGCAAAGGCTCGTGCCGAAATGACCCAGCTTTCAAAGGGCTCTATCCGCTCCAAACGCTCTCCAATTACAGTGCATCGCTCAAGGTCAAGTTCGTCAATACAGCGCTGCAAGAACTCCACTCTGCGTGCGCGAGACTCCACAAGAACTGTATCGATTTGCGGGCAGAGAGCGGCAATTACAATACCAGGAAAACCCGCTCCGGTGCCAAGGTCGAGCCAGCGGCCTGTGCCAGGGCCCCCACGCAGTGTTTCGCGTGGAACATACTCAAGCAATTGCGCACTGTCAGCCAGGTGCCGCCGCCAGATCATCGCTTCCGAAGGTTTGCTGATCAGATTTTGTCTTTGATTTTCTGCAGTAAGCAGATCGATGAAGCGCTCGAGACGCTCCATAGCAGGAACATCACCCCATTGCGCGACATAATCACGAGCCTGCTGTTCCGTTTCAATCAATCGATGAGCGTTCACACGACGCCCTGCAGGCGAGCATCGTCTTGGCGAGCATGGACCAACAAGGCAGAAAGCGCAGCCGGCGTGACACCCGGCACTCGCCCCGCCGCCGCCAACGTGGTCGGCGCGGCGGTGCTCAATCGTTCAACCATCTCGTTGGAAAGACCCGGCACGTCACCATAGGGGAAGTCTGACCGCAACGGCAGTTCCTCGCTTGCGCGCAAGTCCCGTAGCTCTGCATCCTGGCGGGCAAGATAGGGCGCATAAGCTGCATCCTCGGCCATTTCCGCAGCAAGCTGCGGGTTAAGCGGCACAGCCTCACCTAGCCACGGGGCAAGCGTATCAAGGTCGAGCCCATCATGTCGCAACCATTCGGAGAAGCGCTTCTCACCACCATCGCGCCGCACCGGGAGCCCTGCATCAGCCAGTTCGCGGGCGTGTACAGAACGGCCATACGCCTCTGACAATTGTCCACGCGCCGCTTCCCGGCGCTCAAACCACTCGCGACGCTCCTCACCCACGCAGCCGGCTTCAATCGCCGACCCCGTCAGCCGCGAAGATGCATTGTTTGCGCGCAGACGGAGGCGATACTCGGCCCTAGACGTGAGCATCCTATAAGGTTCGCTCACACCTTGCAGAGTAAGATCGTCGACCATCACCGCGATATATGAGTTGGCTCGGTCAAGTTTGGGCGCTTCTTTGCCGAGAACTGCTGCGGCCGCCTCCAAGCCCGCAACCAATCCTTGAGCGGCGGCCTCCTCGTAACCGGTCGTGCCATTGATCTGCCCCGCGCAATAGAGGCCGGGGATAGCGCGAAGCTGCAGATCGGGAGTCAGCGCTCGCGGATCAATGTGATCGTATTCAACGGCATAGCCCGGCACGACCATTTCAACCCGTTCAAGGCCCGGCATTGCGCGAAGCATCTCTTGCTGCACATCGACCGGGAGTGATGTACTGATACCGTTGGGATAGACCACATGAGTGTTCAGACCCTCAGGCTCAAGAAACACCTGATGGCCATCCCGATCTCCGAATCGATGAATCTTGTCCTCGATCGAGGGGCAATACCGTGGCCCCGCAGCATCGATCGCACCGGAGAACAATGGAGAGCGATGAAGGTTGGCACGGATCGCATCATGCGCGGCATGGGTCGTGCGCGTAATAGCGCAAAAGACCTGAGGATTGGAACGCTCGGTGGTAAGCGGCGACATTGTCCACTGGTCCGCGTCAGAGTGCTGCTCGGGCAGCACAGCCCATTCGATGGTTCGACCATCAAGTCGCGGCGGCGTACCTGTCTTGAGCCGCGCCATTGGCAGATCCACCCCACGAAGCTGTTCTGCCAGGCGCGTCGCTGCGTTCTCGCCGATGCGCCCACCTTCAAAGCGTTCTTCGCCCCGAAACAACACTCCACCCAGGAAGGTGCCGGTACACAGAATGACGCGCGGTGCATGAAGCTTGGCTCCGTCAGAAAGCTCAAGGCCCGCAACCATTCCACCCTGAAGGATCAGAGCAGCTGCCTCGCCTTCAATCAGGCTCAGGTTTTCCTGCGCATGCACCTGACGCTGCACTGAGGCCTTGAACAACTGACGATCCGCTTGCACCCGCGGACCCCACACCGCACTACCCTTGGAACGGTTGAGCATGCGATAATGGATCGCACCGGCATCGGCGGCCCGGCCCAGAACTCCATCGAGCGCATCGACCTCGCACACCAAATGACCCTTCCCGAGGCCACCGATCGCGGGATTGCAGCTCATCGCACCGATCGCATCCAGATCGAAACTTACGAGACCCGTTCGCGCACCCATGCGCGCAGCCGCGCAAGCGGCTTCGACCCCGGCATGTCCGCCGCCGATTACAAGAACATCGAACGATTGCATAATCGGCCAGATAAGCGTTGGCATCTGGTCCGTCAAAGCCTGACTTACGCAGATTTTAGGGGTGTTTCACGTGAAACACTATGTTGTAGCGCCTCTAGACTATTTCCCGATGCAAAAGCGTCCAAAAAGCGCGTCAAGCATGTCTTCCGTTGTTGCGCGGCCGATCAGGCGATCGAAGGCAACTCGGGCGCGGCGAAGCTCTTCCCCGACCAACAGAAGATCCGATTGGGACTGCGCAGACCGAAGGGCTTCAACGGCTTCCTCCACGCGGGCATGCTGCCGCGCATTGAGTGCCGCTTCCCCAGGCTTGGGTAACGCCCCGCGCGCCGTGCCGATCAGGGCCGCCTTCAGATCCTCAATGCCCTCACCTGTGACAGCGGAAACAACCGCCTTCGCATGACGTTTTTCTGCGAAATCGGGTGCATCGCACCGCGCTGAAACTTCCCACACGTCGTCTGGCCCCGAACCTTCGTCACCAAGCCACAAGACGACATCGCCGCGATCCAGCTGATCTCTAGCGCGGTCAATACCGATCGCTTCTATCGAATCAGCCTCGCTTTCCCGGAGCCCAGCCGTATCCACAAAGGTAAAGGGCACACCACCAACTGCCACAGAGCGTTCGATCACATCTCTGGTAGTGCCCGCGATAGGCGAGGTAATTGCCGCTTCACTCTCAGTCAATACATTGAAAAGTGTCGACTTTCCGGAATTCGGTGGCCCAGCCAGCACGACCCGATACCCCTCCCCCAACTTCTCCGATCGTGGGCGAGAAAGCCAGGTGTGAAGTTCTTCAACGAGCTGATCTATGTTCCTTGTGAAACCTTCGGGCAAATCGGTAACGTCGTCCTCATCCGAGAAATCGAGAGCCGCCTCCACTTGAGCGGAAAGCCTCAGCAATTCCCTGCGCCAGGCCTCCACTGCCCCCGACATTGCGCCGCTAGCATTGGCGATAGCCGATGCACGCTGAAGCTCGGTCTCGGCGGACAGCAAATCGGCCAGACCTTCCGCCTCAGCCAGATCAATTCGACCATTGGCAAAAGCGCGCCGAGTGAACTCACCTGGTTCCGCTGAGCGCAAACCGGCAATTTCGCTCAGAGCGAGTTCAATAGCGGCCAGCACAGCTCGCCCGCCATGGCAGTGCAATTCCGCCAGATCCTCGCCTGTCGCTGTGTTTGGACCAGGAAACCATAGGACCAAGGCCTGATCGAGCAAAACACCCGAGATATCGCGCAGTTTCGCAAGGCTCGCACGCCGCGGAGTGAAAGATCGGCCGGTAAGGGTCTGAAGCGCCCCTGCCGCGTCTGGACCGCTTACTCGGACGACACCGATTGCAGCTGGCGCGGCACCGCTCGAAACGGCAAAGATGGTCGCCTCATGCGCCATTATACGCCAACTCAGCAATCGTGGATGAAATCAGTCGTCCGACTTTTCCTTGTCCGACGATGATCCGCTTGAGCCACTGCCAGCGCGCATGCCGCCTTCGACAAAACTCTGGAACAGCTTGAGCCCCACCTGCCCCATCGGAGCCAGCGCCTGCGCATATTCCTGCAATTGATCAGGGTTGCTCACACCCTTCATCGCCTTGGCAATATTGTCGACATAAACGGTGTTCGCCTGGCTTACGTCGGGAAGACCCATGAAGCTGCGCGCTTCTTCAGGTGAGCAATCGATTTCGATGTTGATCTTCAAAAGGTCTACTCCCGTCATGCGCAGCGCTCATCAACGCACTCCGCTATCACTTTATGGTATTTGGGTTTGGCAATCACCAAACGCAATGGATAGACCTTCACGCCTAACACACTTGTCCCATTCTGACAGGAGCGCACACACGATGTCTGAAACCGTTAGCATCCCCTCCCTCGCCTATGACGGTGAGTTTTCCGCCTATTTTGCTCGTCCGGAGGGCGATGCCAAGGCTGCTATCATCGTCATTCAGGAGATATTTGGTGTAAATCCCGGGATTCGCCAGAAGTGCGATAAGCTGGCCGCTGATGGCTATCTCGCCCTTGCTCCCGACCTGTTCTGGCACTTGGAGCCCGGTGTTGAACTCGATCCGGATATCGAACCCGAATTTCATCAAGCACTTGATTTAATGGGAAAGTTCGATCAGGATAAGGGTATTGAAGATATTCAGGCTGCCATAAACCACTTGCGTGGTCATTACGGAATCCAAAAGGTCGGCTGCGTCGGCTACTGCCTTGGCGGAAGGCTGGCTTTCATGACCGCGGCACGAACTAGTGTTGATGCGTCTGTCGGCTATTATGGCGTTGGCATCGATGGACTGCTTGGCGAGAAGGAAGCCATCGCCAATCCGGTCCTGCTCCACATCCCAACCGAGGACGGGTTTGTCGACAAGGAAACGCAGGCTGCGATGCATGCAGGGCTAGACGACCACCCTTGCGTAACTCTGTTCGACTATGAGGGTCTGGACCACGGCTTCGCAACCGAGGTCGGCAAGCGCCGCGATGAAGAAGCCGCCACGCTGGCTGATAGTCGCACTGCGGCGTTCTTTGACGAGCATCTGAATTGAGTCATTTGCACAGAATTGTGAAGCGGTACTTCAAGATTAAATCTTGAAATATTAACGCCTTAAATTCGAGTGGCGAATACCGACCTAGCTAGTTCAACACCGCAAAGTTCGTGATGATCTTGCGAGTTTCATCGCTCAATCCTTGCGGAAGATCCGCCTCAAGCATCTTACGTCGTGAATCGACTGATTCTGCAATCAGAACCCGCTTCATCGCCCAATCGGGACATACACGTTGCTGTATCGACTTGTGACTCAGCACCGAAACACCGGTATGCCGAGGATCGTTCGCAATCCGCAGCATCAGTGCCTTCAGGCTATCCTCTTCGCCCTCAAGCAGCTGGAGAAAGTTGCGACCGTTATAAAGCAGCAGCCCGGTGATCCCGTTTTCGGGGTTGTTACGTGCACTGCTTGCGAGAATGGCGTCAACCTCCTCGCGTGAAAGGCTGGGTGCTGTGCTGATATAAAGATGTTGGCTGAGCATACCCTGGCCCATCCTACTGGTTCATCGTGTCGAAAAAGTCTTCGTTGGTTTTCGAATCCTTCATCTTGTCGAGTAGGAACTCCATCGCATCGACAGTGCCCATCTGCATGAGGATACGGCGCAGCACCCACATCTTCGAGAGCTTATCCTTCTCGACCAGCAGCTCTTCCTTACGCGTGCCGGACTTGCCGACATCGAGTGCCGGAAAGATGCGTTTGTCGGAAACCTTGCGATCGAGCACGATTTCCGAATTGCCGGTGCCTTTGAATTCCTCGAAGATAACCTCGTCCATGCGGCTGCCAGTGTCGATCAGTGCGGTGGCGATGATGGACAGTGAGCCGCCCTCTTCAATATTGCGTGCCGCGCCGAAGAAGCGCTTTGGACGTTGCAAGGCGTTGGCATCAACACCTCCGGTCAGCACCTTGCCAGAGCTGGGAACAACAGTGTTGTATGCACGGCCAAGGCGAGTGATTGAGTCCAGCAGGATCACCACATCATTCTTGTGCTCGACCAGGCGTTTCGCTTTTTCAATTACCATTTCAGCGACTTGAACGTGGCGATTTGCCGGTTCGTCAAAGGTTGAGGAGATTACCTCACCCTTCACGCTGCGTTGCATGTCCGTAACTTCCTCAGGACGTTCGTCGACCAGCAACACCAGCAGGAACACCTCGGGGTGATTGTCGGTGATTGCCTTAGCGATATTCTGCAGCAGCACCGTCTTACCCGTGCGCGGCGGCGCGACAATAAGAGCACGCTGGCCCTTACCCTGCGGCGAGATGATATCGATCACCCGCGCGGACTTGTCTTTGACCGTAGGATCGAGCGTATCGAGATTGAGCTTCTGCTCTGGATAGAGCGGCGTCAAGTTGTCGAAATTGGTGCGCATCCGCACTGCGTCGGGGTCTTCGAAATTGACCGTTGTCAGCATGGTTAGCGCGAAATAGCGCTCGCCATCCTTGGGAGCGCGGATTTCACCCTCAACCGTATCACCGGTGCGCAGACCCCATTTGCGGATCTGGTTGGGCGAAACATAAATATCATCGGGACCGGCGAGATAATTCGCCTCAGGGGACCGCAAGAAGCCAAAGCCATCCTGCAGAACTTCGATCGTGCCGATGCCCATGATCTTTTCTTCATATTCTTCGTCTTCGGCGAGTTCGCGCAGAATGCTGAACAGCAGGTCCTGACGCCGCATGGTCGATGCGCCTTCGACGCCGAGTTCTTCCGCCATCTTGACCAGCTCGGCCGGGGTTTTCTGTTTTAGGTCTTTGAGATGCATTATGAAATTATCCGAAAGGTAAAGGGTGGCCGGCGGATCGTCAGTACCTCTTGTAGATGAGGCACCCTGCTTAGAAAGGACAGTAAAGTCGGCAGGGTTGGGCTTGGAGAAAGCAGACTTGGCACCGCGTTGCGCGCTACCATCGCCGAGTTGATGCGAGCAAAATATGATTCCCTTGCGGCGAGGTCAATCAAAGATGTGCGGATTGCATGCGAAAACGTGGATCAGAACGGTTTGAGATAGACCAGCGCAACGATCAGAACGAGCAACAGGCCGGGAACCTCACCGATCATACGAAGGCGCTTTTCGGTAAGAGGACGCTCCCCGCGCGCCATTTTCTTGGTCTGGCCAACCAACCAGCCATGATAGCCGGTCAAAACCAGCACCAGCGCCAATTTCGCGTGCAACCAGCCTTGAGCAAACGCATCGATGGAATAGGCAATCGTCAAGCCCAGAACCCAGACAATGATCAGACTGGGTGATAGGATGATTTTGCGCAGCTTGCCCATCCGCACAGCCCATTTTACCTCACCCTCAGACCCTGGCGCGTGATCGAGCATGTAGATGCACTGGCGCGGCAGCATGAACAGTCCGGCCAGCCAGAAGACCATGAAGACCACATGGCCGATCTTCAGCCAGGGATAGATTGCGAGAAGCGCATCCTGCATGACGCGTCGCCTACCTCTGCCGCAGCGCGGTCAGCAATTGTTCGACATGCTCAATCGGCGTGAACTGCCCGATTCCATGGCCCAGATTGAAGATATGCGGACGGTCTTCGAACGCCTCAACAATCGTACGGACACGTTTCGGCAGAGCTGGGCCGCCCGCTTCGACCAGCAAAGGATCGAGATTGCCCTGCACAGGCATGTTCTCCGGCAGGTTTGCATGCGCCCAGACCGGGTCGAGCGTTTCGTCCAGACCGACCGCATCGACGCCTGTCTCGCGCGCATAGGCGGGGAGCTTGGCTCCCGCCCCTTTAGGAAAACCAATCACGGGCGTATCGGGATGCGATTGCTTGATTGCGGCCGTGATGATCGCGTTAGGAGCTATCACCCAGCGCTCAAATTCATCGGGGGCCAAGCTGCCAGCCCAGCTATCGAACAATTGCACAGCTTCCGCGCCTGCATCAATCTGACCACGCAGATATTCGATCGACACACCGATTATCGCATCGAGGATCGCCTGCATCTGGGCCGGATCGCGGTAGGCCAGCAGACGCGCAGGTCCCTGATCCTTTGAACCTTCACCCGCAATCATGTAGGTCGCGACCGTCCATGGGGATCCTGCAAAGCCCAGCATAGTAACGGCATCGCTGATCTGCGCACGCGTTTGTCGTACCGTCTCGTAGATGGGGTCAAACCGCTCCTTCGCCGGAGTGAAATCCGCGAGCGCGCCTTCAAGCAGGGTCGGGCTCAGTTTAGGCCCCTCGCCTGCCATAAAGGCCAGCCCTTGCCCCATCGCATGCGGCACGATCAGGATGTCGGAAAACAGGATCGCTCCATCGAATCCGAATCGGCGGATCGGTTGCACCGTAATCTCGGCTGCGGCCTCGCTGTCATAGACAAGTTCAAGGAACCCACCTTTCTCCGCACGCAATTCGCGATATTCGGGAAGATACCGCCCAGCCTGACGCATTAGCCAAACGGGAGGAATGTCTTGTTTCAGACCTTTGAGAGTATCGAGCAATGGGCCAGGCATGGCGCTCCTCTAATCAAATATTAATATTTATTAAAAGGTTTGATGGAGACTGTTGGCCCTGTGGATAGCGGGAATTCCCGGCTACTGCCCGATTTCTCCTGAGCTGAACAGCCCTGAATAAGGGTGCGAATCTGCGATCCTGCGCAGTCAAGCACGAACTATCCCCGCTCTCCCCAGCCTGTCGAAAGACGCTGTCCTGTGGTGAAAAATACCCAGAGCAAATACCCGCGAACGAGGAGGAAATTGCATCCCCTGCTTGTCGACCATTCTCTCCCGTGGTTTATGCTGGGTTCTATCCACAAGTCGATCGAAACCGTACCGGACCTTTCATGACTCGCCTGAATCTGCACCTTGTCTCGGATTCAACGGGCGAGACACTTGAAATGATTGCGAAAGCGGCGCTGGCGCAATTCGACGATCCGACGGTTAGCCGGCATTTCTGGCCGATGGTACGCTCGCGCCAGCATCTCGACCGGATTGTTCCCGATCTCGCTGACAATCCGGGGTTGGTGCTGTTCACGCTCGTCAATCCCGATACAAGATCGCGGCTGGAGGAGCATTGTCGCCATCTTGGCCTCCCCGCCGTTCCGGTGCTCGACGGCGTGACCGCTGCCCTTGAAGCGCAGCTGGGGCAGGAGGCGCATGGTCGTCCTGGTCGTCAACATTCCATGGACGCCGATTATTTCAAGCGGGTGGACGCGATCCAGTACACGATTGCACATGATGACGGGGTTGGTCACGAAGACTGGGAAGAGGCGGATATTCTCCTCGCAGGGGTTTCGCGCACATCAAAAACCCCAACCAGCATTTATCTCGCCAATCGCGGATACAAGACCGCCAACATTCCACTCGTAGTCGAAAGTCCTCCTCCAAAGGCCCTATTCGGACTGCGTCACCCTCTGGTTGTGGGCCTGACAACCGCGCCTGAGCGCTTGGTGCAGATTCGCCGCAACCGGCTGTTGTCGCTCAATGAGGGCACTGAGACGTCCTATGTCGACAATGAGCGGGTGAAGAGTGAGCTGCAATTCGCCCGCCGGATGTTTGCCGACAATGGCTGGCCGGTGATCGATGTGACTCGCCGCTCGATTGAGGAAAGCGCAGCAGCGATCATCCGGCTGGCGCAGGAACGCGAGCGTCGTGACAAGCCGGTTGATGGAGTTTCGAAACCGATATGAGTACGCCGCGTCTGATCCTGGCTTCCAAATCGGCCTCGCGCCGCATGATGCTTGATGCGGCGGGCGTCTTCTATGAGGCGATCCCTGCGGATATTGATGAGCGGGCTATTGAGGAAGGTCTTGCAGGCGCCACTCCGCCTGAAGTTGCCGAAGCACTGAGTGTCGCCAAGGCCGCAGCTCTTGCGACCGTATATCCCGATGCACTGGTGCTGGGCAGCGATTCACTCGTGGTTGTCGAGGGGCAGCGGTTCAACAAGCCCAGTTCACGCCGCAACGCCGCTGAACATTTGCGTTTCTTCTCCGGCAAGTCTCTCGAACTGCATAGCGCCGCTGCGCTGGTCCGCGACGACACTTGTGAGTGGAGCCAAGCCAGCATCGCTTCCCTGCATGTCCGCGAACTCTCCGACGCATTTATCGATCACTATCTCGAGCGCGAATGGCCCGAGGTCGGCTTTACTGTCGGCGTGTTTCGGATCGAGGCGATGGGTGTACAGCTGTTCGAAAGCATAGAGGGTGACCAGTTCACAGTGCTCGGCATGCCATTGCTACCTCTGCTAGGCGCGCTTCGCGAACAGGGGATGCTGCTTGCATGAGCGATGAGGCATCCATGCTCTATGCCGAGGTGATCGGCGATCCGATCAGCCAGTCGAAATCTCCGCTGATCCACGGATTCTGGCTCACTCGACTGGGAATTGCGGCGCGCTATGGTTCCAAACGTGTCACGCCAGACGGCCTTGAAAGGTACTTCGATGAGCGCCGGGGCGATCATTATTGGCGTGGATGCAATATCACCATGCCACTGAAACGGGCGGCAATCCCGCTGCTCGATCATGTGGAGTCGGACGCCGCAGCGGTCGGTGCAGTCAACACCGTCTATCGCGATGGCGCAGGCGCTTTGATCGGCGCCAACACCGATGCGCCGGGTTTTCTTGAGCCGCTTACCGACGCACTCAAAGGCGATCACTTGTTCCGCATGGCGCGGATTATTGGAACGGGCGGAGCAGCGCGGGCCATCATCGCCGCGTTGGCACAACACAACTTCACCCTCGTAGTGGCAGGCCGTAACGAAGCGAAAGCTCGCGCGCTGCTGGATGAGCTGGCTGCCGACGGCGAGCACCACACTGCCCCCCTGACTCACTTTGCTGAAGCCACTGACTTCGCTTTTGATGATCGCGAGGGGTGCCTGGACTTGGTCGTTAACGCATCGCCCTTGGGAATGCGCGGGAGCCCTGCCCTCGCTTTCGACTGGAGCCACGCCCCACCTGGCAGCATCGCCTACGACATCGTCACCGATCCACTGGAGACACCGTTCCTCAAAAAAGCGCGTGGGGCCGGTTTCTCGACCATTGGCGGCCTCTCCATGCTCGTTGGACAGGCGGCGGTCTCGTTCGAGAAGTTCTTCGGCGAAACCCCTCCGCGCGAGTTCGATGCAGAATTGCTGGAGATCCTGCGCGGATGAGCAAGCAAGAGAACAAACCATTAATGATTGGCCTCACCGGCTCAATCGGAATGGGCAAGTCCACGGTCGCCGATATGTTCGAGCGTGCCGGTATTCCGGTGTTTGACGCTGACGCTGAAGTGCGCGCCATGCAGGGTCCAGGCGGCGCGTTGCTGCCCGCTATCGAAGCGACATTTCCTGGATCGACCGGGCCAGCCGGGGTCGATCGCGATGCCTTGGGCAAGCAGGTGTTTGCCGATAAGGATGCTTTACAACGCCTCGAAGCAATTGTTCACCCCGCTGTCGGTGCGAACAGGGCGCAATTCCTGGCTGACAATGCAGAGGCACCGGTGCTGGTGTTCGATATTCCCTTGCTGTTCGAACGCGGCGGACACGAAACGCTTGATGCAACCGTCGTTGTCTCCGCCCCCGCGGAGATTCAGCGCGAACGCGTCCTTGCCCGGCCCGGCATGACAGTCGAGAAATTCGATCACATTCTCGAACTGCAAGTGCCCGATGCCGAAAAACGCGAACGCGCCGATCACATTATCCAAACTGGCACCACGCTTGAAGAAACCGAGGCACAGGTCGCGGCCCTGATCGCCAAATTGACCGGAACGCAAGGATAGCTCCGATCCGGTACATCCAGCCTCTTGCGAAATCGACCGCTTGGGTTGATAGTGCCTTCAATGCGGGAAATCATTTTTGACACTGAAACCACCGGACTAGACCCCAAAACAGGGGACCGGATGGTAGAAATAGGATGTGTCGAAATGGTTGGCCGGGTTGCAACCGGTGAAACCTACCACGCCTATTATAACCCTCAGCGTGACATGCCTGCCGCGGCAGAAGCGGTGCATGGGCTTTCATCGAGTTTCCTTTCAGGCAAGCCGTTGTTTGTCGATATTGCGCATGAGCTGATCAACTTTATTGGTGACGCCCCGCTGGTGGCGCACAATGCCGGGTTCGATTTTGGGTTTCTCAACGCAGAATTGGAGCGGATTGGCCGTGAGCCAGTGGGCATGGATCGGATGATTGACACAGTTGCCCTCGCACGCAAGCGGCATCCCGGCGCGAAGCTCTCGCTTGATGCGCTGTGCACGCGCTACGGGATCGATCGCAGCCATCGGGTGAAGCATGGCGCGCTGCTCGATGCAGAATTGCTGGCGCAGGTTTATGTCGAACTGACTGGTGGACGACAGATCGGGTTGGAACTCGCTGCAGCAGAAGCCGCAGCGGCACAGGGCGAGCGAGTTGGTAATGCCAATGGTTCGCGGCCAAAAGCGACAGGCCGCCCATGCCGTGAACCGCGCCCGCATGCACCTCTGCCGGAGGAGCTTGCGCGGCACCAGGAATTCATGTCCGGGATCGAAAACTCGATCTGGGCGCGCTGATTGTCCGCGCCTCGCGCGTACAGTCAGTCAACACCGACGTAGGAGGCAAGGCGACAATGGATATCCGGGTTTCGGGACACCAGGTGGAGACAGGTGCCGCTTTGCAGGAACACGCGGCCGACCGTTTGGATGATATCGTCGAAAAGTATTTTGACCGCGCTTTAACGTCGCATGTCACCTTCGGGAAAGGCGGTGCCGGGGCGTTTACCTGCGACATCGTGACCCATGTAAAGCAAGGGCTGATCCTGAAGGCACAGGGCGAGGCACATGATGCGCATGTCGCGCTTGATAACGCAGCCAGCAAGATCGAAAAGCAGTTGCGACGTCACAAACGGCGGCTCAAGGACCATCACGAACAAGCCACGTTTGCCCGCGCTGAGGAAGAGGCCGCCTACACGATCTTCGCTGCGGACGATGATGCTGAGGAACTGACGGAGGAGGCCCCACCGGTCATTGCTGAAACCAGTATCGACATTCCTAACAGCAGCGTTGCCGATGCGGTGATGCAGCTCGATCTGCGTGACACCAATGCGCTGTTTTTCAAAAATGCTGGAACTGGCAGGCATAATATGGTTTATCGCCGCGCCGATGGATCGATCGGATGGGTTGAGCCTCATTAGGACCACAAAAAGCGCCGTTTTTTTGACACACAGTTGAACGGTAACGACATAGGTCTAACTCACGAATATCCAAGAGCAGCCGCGTATCCCCGCATGCGGCGCTCGCTGGAACGTGAGCCTACATAGCTCGTAACGGGATTTCGAATTCATAATGAACGTCAATTTTAGAATGCTGCCTGAAGCCGTCGCTCTGACTCGGATCGATACGAAGCGTGAGGTTCTCACCCAGCTTTCGCAGAAATTTGCGGAAGTTTACGGGCTTGATGAAGACGCTGTGCTCGAAGGTCTTGAACAACGCGAAGCGCTCGGCTCGACCGGATTTGGTCGTGGCGTCGCGATCCCGCATTGTCGCAGTGCGGATGTGAAGCGTCCGATTGGCGTTCTGCTCAAACTCGAACAACCTGTCGATTTTGCAGCCGCTGACGCCATGCCTGTTTCGCTTATCTTCGGCCTTGTCTCACCCGAGAATGCCGGGGCGACGCATCTTCACGCGCTGGCCGCGATATCACGCCCAACGCGAGATGAGGCAATGCTTCAACAAATGTTCGACGCGCCTGACAGAGAAGCTCTGTACGCGGTCCTGACAAACCAGTTCCTGCGTGATGCCGCCTGACAATTCGGCCGATCCCGCCAACAGTGCTGGCGCCGATCTGCATCACCGTGCGCTGGAGCGGCTCTACGCTTCGGCTCCGGTGAATCGGAAATTCGCGTCGAAGCTGGAGATTGTGGGGCGTGGCCAGTCACGCCTGACCTTCACTGTCGATGAGGAAGTCTACCATGCTGCCGGCGCGGCCCATGGGACGATCTATTTCAAGATGCTCGACGATGCTGCGTTTTATGCAGCGAACACGTTAGCGACCGATCGTTTCCTGCTGACCACCAGTTTCAACCTTCACTTTACCAAGCCCGTTCGCGCGGGCGAAGTCACGGCCGACGGGCGCTGGGTCAGCGGCAAACGCCGGGTGTTCGTGGCCGAATCGCGGCTGGTTGATGCCGAAGGGGATGAAATCGGACGTGGAACCGGCACGTTCATGCGCTCGCGGATCGCGCTTTCGAGTCTTGAAGGATATGACGCTAGCGAATCCTCGGCTGATGTCTGACGCATGAGCGCTCGGCTGCCCGCACACCTCGAAGTGGGTGCTTTCATCCGTTTGGCGGAGGCCAAAGGCGGCTCTGCCATGGTGCTTTCCAAAGGTGAGGCCGATGCGGGCACGATTTTGCTGGTAACCGTGAATCGCGGCCAGAACGCGCAACTTCTCGAAAGAATGCCGCAGCTCGACGGATCGCGATCTTTTGTGGTCACCAAGGCACAAGACCCTGATAAACCGTTTGAATTTTCCGAGTATCTGGAGCGCAGACGCACTCAGGATCCGGACATCTGGATTCTTGAAGTGGATATCGACGAGACGGAACGCTTCGTCGACAATCTCCCCCGTTAACTTGACTTAGTTTCAGATGTGACTATTTGGCGCGCCAGCTTCCAGATGCGCAGGCTGGCGGGTGCGGCAATACGGTCGACCCACTGGCACGCAGACGGGGGGCGGCCGGCAGGCAAATTCGAACCCACATAAAAGTCCGCGAAAAATCGCAACAGGTTCGCGCCTGCGTCTGAGCTCGCTCACCGCACAGAATGAAAAGATCATGAGTCGCAAGACTTATTCACTGAATGCTGTCGCTGTGGCCGCGATAGCCGGATTAAGCTTCTCGAGCGCCGATGGCGCCGGAGCTTTCGCGCAAGAGGCCGATACCGAAGAGGTGGCCCTTGCCCTAGCCAACGAAGCTCAAACGGAAACTGACGCAGTGGTTGAAATCGTTCCCACGCAGCCAGTGTTCGTATCCGAGGAAGTGGTGCAGCCTCTTCCGCAGGCGGATGAAGCATCCGACGCAGCCGAAATCGCCTACGAAGCGAAATCGCTGCACGAGCTGGTCGGCGTCGTCGATGCCGAAGCAGAAATGACCGAGCAGATGCAGTGCCTTGCCAGTGCGGTCTATTTCGAATCGCGCGGTGAGCCACTCGCCGGGCAGCTTGCCGTCGCCAGTGTCGTCATCAACCGCGCCGAAGATCGCCGCTTCCCTGCCAGCTATTGCGGGGTGGTCTATCAGCGCGCGCAGTTCTCATTTGTAAAGAACGGCCGCATGCCGCAGGTTAAGACGAATTCAGCTGCATGGGCACGAGCCCGCGCAATTGCGAAGATCGCTCACAACGGGATGTGGGAATCCGAAGCTGCCGATGCAGTGTATTTCCACGCGACATACGTGCGTCCGAAATGGAGCCGAAAGAAGACCCGCACCGCGCAAATCGACACTCATATTTTCTATCGGTGACCCTACAAGCGCAGGGCGCGACCCATCCGGACCGCTTGGCTTTCCGGCCTGACCGGTCGGATCGCATACCCGGAGCGTACGCGGTAGGGTGCTAGTCCCTCAACAAGGTCCAGACAGGCGCGTGGTCGCTGGCCTTCTCGCGCCCACGATGTTCTCGGTCTACACCAACAGCCATCAGCCTGTCAGCCAGTTCGGGTGAAAGCAGGATGTGGTCGATGCGGAATCCATGATCGCGCTGCCATGCACCTGCCTGGTAGTCCCAATAGGTCCAGACTCCGCCACGCGGGTTGAGAGTCCGCATCGCATCCGTCCAGCCATCGCTGAGTAGACTTGCATAGGCCGCGCGCGATTCGGGCTGCATCAGGGCGTCAGATGCCATCGCCTTGACGGAATAGGTGTCGTCATCCTCGGGAATCACGTTGTAATCGCCCAGAACGGCGGCAGGCACTTCTTCGGCCCAGATTTCGCCCATCCGCGCACGCAGCCTGTCCATCCAGGCGAGCTTGTAGTCGAACTTCGGCCCCGGATGCGGATTGCCGTTGGGCAGGTAGATACACACGATCCGCGCGGTGTCCCCATTCTTGTGAATGATGTCCGCCTCAAGATACCGCGACTGTTCTCCCTCGCCATCCTTCGGCCCATCAATGCCCAGCCCGCGCTGGATTTCCTTGGGTGGCTCATAACCCGCCTCGCCATCGGTCAGGATGGCTACCCCATTGAAGCTCTTTTGTCCGTGCCAGATCGGGTGGTAGCCGATCTCTTCGAACTCGGAGGCGGGAAAGCCTTCGTCCTGGCTCTTGATCTCTTGCAGGCAGGCAACGGAAGGCCGCGTTTCGGCGAGCCATTCCTTCAAACGCGGAAGTCGCGCCTTGATTCCGTTGATATTGTAGGTGGCTATTTTCATGCGGCCGTCATGGCCCATGAATGTGCCCACGTCCATTGTGGCACGTGGTGGCTCCGATCACATGACTGGTAAAGTCAAATCCCGAAGCTCGATCCGCAGCCGCACCCGGCCGCCGCCTTGGGGTTTTCGACCCGGAAAGCCGCCCCACCCAGCGATTCGACGAAATCGACGACGCTGCCGCCGACGAGATCGAGGCTGATCGGATCGACCACAAGCTGCACTCCATCCGTCTCGCTTACAGAATCTTCACCATCGGGCGCTTCGGCCAGATCGAACTTGTACTGAAAGCCCGAACAGCCGCCACCCTCGACCGAAAGTCGCAGGATTGCAGGCTTGGTCTGTTTCTCAGCGATAAGCGCAATGCGCTTTGCAGCAGCGGGGGTCAGGGTCAGCATCTCGGACATGATACAATCTATCTAGTAAGCGCGGAGCCGATCCTCAAGCTTATGCTGTCTGGATATAGCTGCGCAGTGCCTCTGCCTCATGCTCGATCTCGTCGATCTTGTTCTTCACAAGATCACCGATTGAGATGAATGCGACCAATTCACCGCTTGCTACAACCGGGAAATGGCGGAACCGGCGCTTGGTCATCAGGGCAAGCGCATCGTCGATCTTGGTACTCGGCTCAACCGTTACCGCAGGCGAGGTCATGATTTCCTCGACTGGTCGATCAAGGCATGAACCGCCCATTTCTGCAAGTCGGTAGATCACGTCGCGTTCGGATATGATCCCGGCAATCTTGCCGTCGCGCAGGACCGGCAGCGCACCGATTCGCTTGCCTGCCAACATGTGCACGGCATCGGAAACGGAAGTTGCCACATCGCATGAGATTATATCATCGACAGAGCGCTCGGTTATTATCTTGGCAATAGTCATGATGGGCCTCCTCTCTCAAACAGAAAGGTGCCATGGAAGCGCGGAAAAGGCGAATCCACATTCGTTGCAACCTGAAGTGCTTGCATTGCCATTGCAAAGCCCCTTTGCGGGGAGCATGTGTGGTCAATGGCCAACAAATCCCCACTCGATGATCCGGAAAACGCGGCATATGCCTGGGCACGCTATCGTCAGATCATGAAAATGCTGATGGCGGTGACGGTGCTTACTGTCGCCTTGGCGCTCGGCCTGCTCTACTTCTTTAACGGCATGATTTCCGTGCATTTTTATATCGCTGTGGCGCTAGGGATCAGTTTTACGATGCTGCTCGCAGGTGGGCTGATGGGGCTGGTTTTCCTGTCAAACGGAACCGGGCATGACGAATCGGTCGACAACCGCCTTCCGCGCAGTGACGAACTTTGGTCGGGCAAGAAAGACGAGTAAGTCTATTCGGCGGCGTCGGCTTTGGGGATTTCTGCACCCTCGCTCAACCACCGATCGAGCCAGTCGAATACGGTGTTGTGCCACTGCAGCGAGTTCTCTGCACCGAGCACCCAGTGATTCTCATCCGGGAATACCAACAACTGTGACGGGATTTCACGTTCCTGCAATGCGGTGAAGCTTTGCAGACCCTGGCTGTAAGGCACGCGGAAGTCCTTTTCACCCGTGATCACCAGCATCGGCGTCTGCCACTTGTCGACATGGTTCACCGGGTTCCAGCGTTCGTAGACCTCGCGCGCCTCGCTGTATGATCCGCCGAAATCCCAGCGCGGAAACCACAGTTCTTCGGTTGAGTAGTAGAAGCTGCGCATGTCGAACAGGCCATCGTGCTGAACAAGGCAATCGAACCGGTCAGACCAGTTCCCTGCGATCCAGTTGATCATATAGCCACCATAGCTTGCGCCCATCGCGCATGCGCGGGTGCCATCAATCTGCGGGTCGAGTGCCAGCGCGGCGGCGAGACCTTCCTGAAGGTCGATCAGCGGCTTGCCACCCCAGTCCTTGTTGATCGCGTCGGTGAAGGCCTGCCCGTATCCGGTGCTGCCGTGGAAATCGATCGAGATCACTGCGTAGCCTTGACTGGCGACCACGCGCGGGTTCCAGCGTGAGGACCAGCGATCACTGAAAGAACCCTGCGGTCCTCCATGGATGTAAAGGATTGCCGGGATCGGCCCCTTCTGCTCTTCAAGTCGGGTGATCTGCCCCCAGACGGTCTCACCATCAGCACCGGCAAAGCTGAAGCGTGTCGTGACGGTCGAGGCCTTCTTGCCCATATGGGTGGTCACGGCGTCGGTCAGCGGCAGTGCTTGCGTGAATCCAGTCGAGAGGAAGAGTTCGTTTGGTGAACCGATCGAATCGCGCGTGAACAGCAGGCGGTCGCCCGGCAGTGTTGTCAGATTGCCGATATGCGCTTCATTGCCTGCCATCAGATCGAGTTTGGTCGTCTCACCTGTTCTCGGATCGATCCGGAACACTGGTGTATCGAGCACATCTCCAGCGGTCGCGAGCAGGTACCGACCATCAGCGGACCACGTCAGGCTTCCGAATGACAGGTCGACATCCTGCGTCAGCGCGCGTGTCTCACCGGTTTCCAGATCGCGCATTTGCACGACCATACGGTCGGATTCGTATCCGGGGCGCGTCATTGCAAGGTAGGCAAGGTATTTGCCGTCGGGCGAAGGCGTTGGTGCCGTATCGAGCGCTTCATTGGCCGCGGTCACTTCGCTCGGCGCGGACCCCGATAGGTCTGAGAAGTAGATGTCGAAGTCGGTCGAGAACGGCTCTTGCTTCCCGGCTTCGCGGGCGACAAAATAGACGCCAGAGCTATCTACGGCCCACGCAATATCCTCACCGCCACCAAATGGCATGGTCGGTGTGTTGCCGGTCACTCCGGTTGCGGGATCGCGTCCATCTGCGGGGACGCCGTCGCCGATCAGCGCTCCGTCTTCCAATCCGAACACAAATACACGGTTGAATGTGTCAGGTGTCGACCAGCGGTCCCAATGCCGGAAGAAGCCACCGTCGCCTTCGTAGAGCCTCCCGCTGCCGGGCCTGGGAAAGCTGGCTGTGCCATCCTCTTCGCAGCCTAGACGCGGGCAATCGCGTGAAACCTCGGCCCAAAGGGCAATCTTGTCGCCGCTCGGCGCGATTTTGAAACCGGCAATATCGGTGCCGGGGATATCGGCGACAGGCATGGGCCCGGTGACATCGCCCGCCCCTTCAAGCGCGACGCGCCAGAGGCGAGAGCGCAGTTCCGCCTCTTCGTCGGTGCTTTCGACACTCAGGAAATAGAGGAAGTTATCAGCGCCGAACGCAAGCGAATGACCGTCGATGCCGAGATCGATTGTAACCGGCTGAGCATAGGGTTGCGCGAGGTCGAGAACGTAGTGATTGCGCGTCCGCTCATAGCTCTCGGGATCTGTTTCAGTGACAGAATAGACTGCGTAGCGACCAAATGGCGTCACTGTCGGCCCGCCAAGGCGTGGCATGGTGACCAGATCCACGGCGGACATCGGTGGAGCGGAAAGTCCAGGTATCGTGCGAGCGGTAGACGCGCCCTCTCTTACGGTGTGGTTGTCGGCGAGTAGCGGCGCCGAAACGGTTGCTGCGACTGCCGAGGCAGCCACGATTCTAAGCATCCCTTGCATGGGGACGGACTTAACGGGAGAGGTGCGACTAAGCCAGCGAAACCGCGACAATCGACCGCTTTAGCGCGTGTGACGTCAGCGCTTCTTGCCAGCAATCCGCGCGATTTCGGCCTGTACAAGCTTTTCGACCATCCCCGGAAGGTTCCGGTCGAGCCATTCAGCCAGCATCGGCCGGAGCAATTCGCGGGTGAGTCCTTCGAGTGAGGTTTCGCCCGAGCGTACAATTTGCGGTTTAGCGCCCGGCTCGGCCAGCATGGCCAGCGCTGCGAGATTTTCCTGCATCGCGCCGCGCACTTCTTCGGCGATCAGCGGGATTTCGGCGCTACTGCTTCTTCCGTCATCACCGTCTTCGATCTCGTCGGCGAATTCCATTTCAGCGAGATCAAGCACTTCCTCGGAACCGCCAGCCGCATCGGCTGTTACAGTGTCCGGTTCAACGGCTCCGTCAGGTGGTGTTTGAGTAGCTTCCGCTTCCGCTTCTTCAGCCTCCGCTTCAAGACGTCGACGCGCCTGGATCGCACCATCGCGATTGTCGCGGGCGATCACTTTCTTGATCGATTCCAGAATTTCTTCGACCGATGCTTCGCTGTCTTGTGCCATAGGCGCGTCAACTTAATCGTATTACCTGCCAAGTCTAGCACGGAGTGTACCGAAACGGGACCCAGCATCAGAACCTTATTCGTCGGGTGGCCCGATCATTGCGTCTGCCGCTGGAATGTCATTGGTTCGGGTCGCAGTTGCCTCAGGCTCCGGATCACGGTCCCAGTCCCACAGCTTGTTCTTAACCCGGTCGGCGTTGATGACCGGGTCATAGAGCGGCCCGCCCGTATCAAGGTTAAGGTCGCGTGCTTCGGCGCGCCCCATGGCAGCGAGCAAGGTAAAGCCGGCAACATAAGCGTTGCGTCGTGCCGTCACCAGCTGGGAGCGCGATTGCAGCAGCTCCTGTTCCGCGTTGAGAACGTCAAGGATGGTGCGGTTTCCGATTGAATTTTCCGCTCGCACGCCCTCGAGGCTGACTTCGGCGCTCTCTACAGCAACCTTGGAACTTTCGATTACTGCATTCGAGGCCTGCCAATTGGCATAGGCTGCGCGGACCTGCTGGATCACGTTTCGCTCGGTCGCGATCACCTGTTCGAGTGCGCTTGTCTCGCGTGCGCCGGCCTGCCGTTGGCGCGCCGCGGTCAGGCCGCCCTGAAAGATTGGGATGGTCAGTTGCAGGCCAATATTGCCTGTGACTTCTTCTTGCACGAAATCGGCCGCGATCGGCCCGCCCAGGCTGCCGAAGAAGTTCGAATAGTCGGCGCTAGCGAATGCGCCCAGTGTTGGAAGACGAGCGGCGCCTGCGACCTCCGTGTCGAACCCGGCTGCCTCGGCATTTTCCTTTGCCGCGATCAGATCAGGATTGTTTTCCAACGCAGAAACCACCGCCAGCCCGACAGTGTCAGGCAGGTTGGGCAAGGGTGGCGGCGCTTCAAGCTGGGTCGGTGCTTTGCCGACAAGCTGGATATAGGTCTCCCGCGCGGAAATGAGGTTTGCCATCGCGGTACGCAATTCGCCCTGAGCCACGGCAAGGCGCGACTGTGACTGGGCGACATCGGTGCGGGTCAGATCCCCGATTTCGAAGCGATCACTGGTCGCCTCAAGGTTAACCGTCAGAACGTCGACCTGATTCTGCGCGAGGCTCGCCAAAGCCTCGGTGCGCAGCACATCCATGTAGGCGGCGACAGTTTGACTAAAGACAGAGCTTTCTGTTCCGCGCAGGGTCGCGCGACCCGCCTGGATCCGCTCTCTTGACGCCTTGATACCGTTTCTGACTGCACCACCCGAATAGATCGGGACCTGCAGCTGCGTATTCACGCCAAGGTTGCGTTCGGGGGCGGTAAAGGCGTTCGCCGACTGGCGGACAAATTCGACGTAAGTCGCTGTCGTAGTTACCGTCGGCGTACCCTGCGCGACGTTTATCGGCACGTCTTCGTCGGTTGCGCGTAAATCCGCGCGAGCCCCTGCGAGTGTCGGGTTGGTGTTGTAAGCGCTTGTCAATGCTTCACGCAATGTATCGGCCTGCACCGGCGCGGCAAGCGCGATTGCGGAGCACGCAGCACCGAGACTCAGAGCGAAAAGGCGACCTTTGCGGCTCATCATGAAAAGGACCAGCTCTTCGGCTTTTCGAATACACGAAGCACGGGAATGCCGATATCTTCGACAGGCAGCAGCGAGACGTTGCCTGCGATCTTGCGACCCGCGGCAAGGCGAGTAACCTGACGCAGCAGCAGACCAGATACGATCCGCCCGCCATCTTCAATCTGCCCAGCGAGCTCATCGGGCAGTTGCTCAATCGCGCCGTCGATTACAACGAGCGAGTAGGTCTTGGCCTTCGATCCGCTCGCACCCGCTGCGTCGGCGGCGCTCATCACATCCACTTCGGTGACCAGAGGACGCAGCAATTCAGCAAGATAACCGGTACCTCCCTCGACCACGAGCACGCGGTCATCCGGCATCGGGGCTGCTTCGATCATAAGCTTGCCGTAAAACAGCGGCGAGGCGAGGTGTCCGCCATTTGAAAGCGTTACCGCGCGATCGATATAAGCGATCGTGGCCTTGTCATCAGAGAGAAAGTCCTCGCGCGGCACGGCCATCATTCGCGCGAGAACGAATTCTTCGTTCACCCCGCTGGTCCGCAGCTGGCTGTCGATCATCGCCCGGCGTGCGGCGGTAGTATCAAAGGTTTTGGCGGTACTGTTCATGCAAACTCCGGATTGCTGTATTAGTAACACAACACAGCACGTCAACCCTTCCTAGCCTCAGCGACTTGCTCTTCCAAGGTATTTGGCCACGTAATCGGCCACTATATGACATTTGATCTACAAGAGCTTTGACGTGTCTGATCCGCGATGCTTATGGGAGCCTTCAATCGACGGGCAGAAGGAAGGCTTCGATGAGCGACATTCGTAATGATGGCGAGATTTTCGGTGCAAAGGGCGTTGTTCGCGTCGAAACCGATTCGCTTGGCGAAGTGGCCGTGCCAGCAGATGGTCATTGGGGTGCGCAGACGCAGCGCAGCCTCGCCAACTTTGCGATTGGCACCGAAACCATGCCCGCTCCGCTGGTAAAAGCGCTTGGAATCCAGAAACAATCCGCCGCCAGGGCGAATATGGAGCTTGGCGTGCTCGATGCGAAGCTGGGCGATGCAATCGTCCAGGCTGCGGGCGAAGTGATCGACGGGACGCTGGCGAGCCAGTTTCCCTTGAGCGTCTGGCAGACCGGGTCGGGCACGCAATCGAACATGAACGCCAACGAAGTGATCGCCAGTCGAGCGAACCAGATTCTGACCGGCCAGCATGGTGGCAAAGAGCCGGTGCACCCCAACGATCACTGCAACATGGGTCAGTCGTCGAACGATACTTTTCCGACGGCAATGCACATCGCTGCGGCGAGCGAGACCGCAGAGCAGTTGATCCCTGCCTTGCAGCATCTCCATGGCGCGCTCGACGCGAAGGCAACAGCGTTTGCCGATATCGTCAAGATTGGCCGCACGCATTTGCAGGATGCAACGCCATTGACCTTGGGCCAGGAGTTTTCCGGCTACGCCAAGCAGGTCGAATACAGCATCGCGCGGCTCGAAAACGCCCTGCCACGTGTGCTTGAACTGGCGCAGGGCGGCACGGCGGTCGGCACCGGGATCAATTCCAAGACCGGATTCGCGGAGAAGTTCGCAGCGCAGGTCGCTTCCTCGACCGGCCACGATTTCGTGACTGCGGCCAACAAGTTCGAAGCGCTCGCGGCGCATGACGCACTGGTCGAGCTGTCGGGAGCGCTTAATTCGGTCGGCGTCAGCCTGATGAAAATTGCCAATGATATCCGTTTGCTGGGTTCCGGCCCTCGCTCGGGGTTGGGTGAGATATCGCTTCCCGCGAATGAGCCAGGCTCTTCGATCATGCCGGGCAAGGTAAACCCGACCCAGTGCGAGGCGCTGACGATGGTATGCGCGCAGGTGATGGGCAATCACACCACCGTGAGCATAGCGGGGTCAAACGGTCATCTGGAGCTCAACGTGTTCAAGCCGGTCATGATCTACAACGTGCTGCAATCGATCCGCCTGCTGTCGGACTCGGTCCGCAGCTTCGCCGACCATTGCGTGGTCGGGATCGAAGCGAACACTGATCGCATCGATAAGCTTATGAATGAGAGCCTGATGCTGGTGACTGCGCTCAACCCGCATATCGGCTATGACAACGCGGCCAAGATCGCGAAGAAAGCGCATGCGGATGGCACAACATTGAAAGAAGCGGGTATGGAGCTCGGCTTGCTGAGTGAAGAGCAATTCGCCGAATGGATCGTGCCCGCTGAGATGATCAAGCCCAAAGACTAGGATTTCGGCTCAATAGTTCGCCAATATGTCCAGCATTCGACCAAGGCATGACCCAGTCCGATGATCCGCCGGAGCAGACCTATGCGATCCCCGACCGAATGACTACCTGTCGATTCGTCCATGGATAAAGCTCAACTCGTCGAAGCGCAGCCAAGCGTGCCCCTGCGGACCGTCATATTTTCGGCGGTCGGGCTGTGGACTTTCTATTTCGTGCTGATCAGCGCACGCAGCTCCCTCATCGGATACGGCGCAGATTTTGAAATACTCTGGCGGCGCACGATTGTTTGTGCAGTCGGGGTTTGTGTAACACTCTTTATCTGGACTATTTTACGCCTGTTTGAGGGCCGCAAGCGCTGGATCATGATCGGCGTCGCGATGGTAGCGGCTTTGCCAGCGGCTTTGCTTGTCTCGCAGCTTAACCAAGCGTTGTTCGCACCCATCAACGAAAAAATGGAACGCAAGTTTGCCGAGGAGCGCGGTTTCAGCATCCGCCGCGACGAAGCCGGTAACCTGCTCGCCGAGATACCCCAACCCGTTGATTGGGAAGTCGAATCGGAGGACGAGGAGGGCGCGCCGAAGCAGCCGATGATCACCGTCACCCTGCAAGACGCCAAAGACAAAGGCGGGCGGTGGCAGCCGATCGTCGATTCCGCGCTCAGCCGGTATTACATCCTGTTGACCTGGTCCGCCTTCTATATCGCGCTTCTGGCAATCGCCCAGGCGCGTGCTGCTGAACGACGAGAGGAGCAGTTCCGGTCCGCCGCCAAGGCCGCAGAATTGCGCTCGCTGCGATATCAGGTCAATCCGCACTTCCTGTTCAACACATTGAACTCGCTTTCGGCACTGGTCATGACGGGCAAAGGTGAGCGCGCCGAGCGGATGATCCAGACGATTAGCCGCTTCTATCGCCACAGCCTTGCCGATGATCCGACCTCTGATGTGCCGCTGAAAGACGAATTTGACCTGCAAAAGCTCTATCTCGATATTGAGGCGGTCCGGTTCCCCGAACGTTTGACCTGCGTATTCGATCTTCCCGAGGATCTTGAGGAGGCGCGCGTTCCGGGCATGATCCTACAACCGCTGATCGAAAACTCGGTCAAATATGCAGTGTCCGCTGTCAGTCGGGAGGTCACGATCAGAGTTACTGCGCGCGAAGAATTCGATCGACTGGTCGTTACAGTCTCAGATGATGGTCCCGGCGTGCCCGAAGGCATGGCGCATGGCTTTGGCATCGGCCTCGCCAATGTCAGCGACCGGCTTGAAGCGCGCTTTGGAAGCGATATCGCCCTGACATCAGGCTCTGTTCCGGGCGGCTATCTCACTGAAATCCGGATTCCACTCACCAGGCATGGTTGATAACGAGACAGAAACTGGCGCACTGCGCACTCTCATCGTCGATGATGAGCCTTTGGCGGTTGAGCGGATCCAGGTGATCTGTGCCGAGATCGATTCCATTCGCGTGGTCGGTACCGCGAGCGATGGCGCGGCTGCGCTGCGGCTCGCTGACAAGCTTGATCCTGACCTCGTACTGCTCGACATGACGATGCCAGAGCTTGATGGTCTTGGCGTTGCCCGCAAGCTTGCTGAGAGCGAAACACCCCCTGCGGTGATTTTCGTGACCGCGCATGATCATTTTGCAGTCGAAGCCTTCGATCTGGAAGCGATCGATTATGTCCTGAAGCCCGTTTCAGCCGACCGGCTGGAGCGCGCTATCGAGCGTGCGGTCGCGCGACGAGGGGAGCGCAAGGAAAAAGCGAGCGAGTGGCTTGACGAATTGTGGGTGCCGCATCGTTCGGAATTGTTGCGCATCGCAGTGAACGAAGTGCATAGGATTGACGCTGAGCGCGACTACGTGCGGTTGCATGTCGGCGACCCGGAACAGGTCCGCTCCTATCTGTTGCTTCAGACCATTGCAGGCCTGGAAAAGCGGCTCGATCCCGACGAGTATATTCGGATCCACCGCTCGACCATCCTGCGCCGCGACAACATTCGCGGGCTGCGCCACGATGGACTCGGCGTATGGTCGGCTGAATTGCAGAATGGCGATGCGCTGCGGATCGGGCGAACTTACCTGTCGAAAGTGAAGGCAATGGCCGGTCGCTAGGCGGCGGACGATACTATTCGCGTGACGAATCGGAAAAAATGGTGCGGTCCGAACTTCGGGACTGGAGAAGCTCGGACCGCAGTTTGCACCTAAAAGGTGCAGGGGTAGCTGGTATCAGCCGCCGCGCTGTTGATCGGCGACCGCCGCGGCGACCTGGCGCTTCGCGCTGGCCACTGCTTCTTTGTAACAAGTGACTGATGACTGTGATTTCATCCGGGTGCCCGTGCGCACCGCGTCGACGCCGCACAATTTGCGAGCCGCAGTTTCAATCCGTTTTTCCAGTGCCTTCTGGCCTTCAGCGGTCGACAAATCGAGCCCGGCGAAGCTCACGTCGAGCGATTGCTTGTCTTGAGAGCCAGCAAATGCGGGGGTGGCGGTCACGGCAAGGCCGAAAGCAGCAGCTGCCAATGCAAAAGTCTTCATTCTGTTATCCTCCATGCCAGAACGCCTTTGTTTGATCGGGGGTCAAACGGGGTTGAAAGGCGCCCTGTCGAAGTAAGAACTAGACCAACCTCCTCGCGTGATCATTTATTGCTCGATTGCGGGTGGATTGGCCTCGATTGATGCAGCAGCAAAAGGACCGACGACCTAATCTTACCGACAAAAGGGTGTTTCCACCCGACGGGCGTTTACGCCATACTGTCATGTATGACCTTCGCTGTTGTGATTATAGCGTTGCTGGGTATCGGCAACTTCGCCCTGCACCGCGCGGTGCTCGAAAGCGGGCATCCGCTGATGGGGCAGATTCCGGGGTACGTACAGGTGCTTGGCGGACGGTTGTCGCTCGTGGCGGAGTTTCTGGTGCTGCTGGCCGCCTTGTTGCTGGCGGCCAATGGGTGGCCGATGCTGGCCTGGGCCTATCTGGCCTACACCGCGCTAAACGCACTTGCTGCATGGCTGATCCTATCGGGCCGGGTCTGAACGGATTCGTATTTGCCGTTGCAGCGTCGCGATAATCACGCTTTGGATTGAGCACCATGACAACCCGCCTGTTTCATATGAGCGATGTGCATTTCGGGGTCGAAGATCGCGATGCGTTGATCCAGATCGCTGAGGCGGTTGCACAGGAGAAGCCCGACGCGCTGGTCTGCACGGGCGACCTGACCCAGCGTGCGACGCATGGCCAATATGCTGCCGCGGCCGACTGGTTTGCCTCTCTTGGAGTGCCGGTGGTGCTAGATCCAGGCAACCACGACATGCCGTATTACAACATGTGGGAGCGGTTCACTGACCCGTATCGCCGCTATCGCCGGTTGGAGCGAGCCGTGGGAAGCACATTGGAATCAGACGATGTGGTGCTGGTGCCGTTGAAGACGGTGGTACGCGCCCAACCGCGTTTTCCCTGGTCTGACGGGGTTGTGACGCGAAAGGCTTTGAGCAAGACGCTGGGTCTGCTGGCTGCGTTGAAAAGTGACGCGCGGACGAAGATAGTGACGGCGCACCACCCTTTGCTGGGCCCCGCTAATGGCCGCCGCAATCCGACTATCGGCGGCGATCGCGCCTTTGCGGCAATCGCTGCTGTGGGGGCTGATGCGGTGATTTCCGGGCATGTCCACCACCCGTTCGACAATGTCCGGCAGGCGGGCGATCACGGCATGCGGATGATTGGCGCGGGAACTATGTCCACACGGCTGCGCCATGGTGAACCAGCGTCCTATCAGGTGCTCACTTGCGGCCCGGGTGGAGCGATAGATGTCGATCTCAGACGGCTAGGCAAATATGCCACGCAAAACACCTGAGCGAGTTCTTAACCTTTTTTAGCGTATTCACAGTAACGAATTGTTGGTGACGTTCGTCAGTGAAATCCGGCGCGTGCTTTTGCGCGATCGGTTTTGGCGTGTTTGAATGCTCAGCTTGGCGAAGAAGGGGGTAAGTATGGACGTAGTGAAAGCAATGTTGCTGGCCGTGGTTTTGACGTACTCTGTGGCCCTCGTCGTCGGCTCGCAAGGGTCTAGCGGCGGCTATCTTGACGTGCATTCGATGGCGATGGGCAACAGTTTCAAGGTGTTCTGGTCGTGGCCGCTCTTCCTTGCGGGCACCGGGCTTTCGTGGGGCATTATGCTGCTGCAGAAATAGGCGCCTGCACGAGCCCTGGCAAAAGCAGACCGAACAACAAAAAGGGCGGATCCCGCGTTGGGACCCGCCCTTTTTTGCTCGAAAGCCTGGAAGCGTTCTAGCGCTTCGAGAACTGGAAGCTACGACGTGCCTTGGCGCGACCGTACTTTTTCCGCTCAACCACACGGCTGTCGCGGGTAAGGAAGCCAGCAGCTTTGACCGTCGAGCGCAGTTCCGGCTCATACTTGCTCAAAGCCTGACTGATACCGTGCTTTACGGCGCCCGCCTGACCAGAGAGCCCGCCGCCGCGCACTGTGGCGACCACGTCGTACTGACCTTCACGTTCTGTGATTGCGAAGGGCTGATTCAGGATAAGACGAAGGGTAGGGCGTGCGAAATATGTTTCCTGATCCTTGCCGTTGATCGTGATCTTGCCCGAGCCAGGCTTTACCCAGACGCGTGCGACCGCATCCTTACGGCGACCGGTTGCATAGGCGCGGCCCTGTCCGTCAAGTTCCTGCTCGCGCAGCGGCGCGGGCGGGTTTGCGGCAGTGGTCTCGGCGATTTCGGCAGCGTCTGCTGCGGGCGCATCACCGGCAATGTCCTTCAGATCGGCGAGATCCGAAACGGTTTCGTTCTTGTTCTCGTCAGCCATTATGCGGTGACCTTGTTCTTGCGGTTCATGGAAGCAACGTCGAGCACTTCGGGCGACTGGCCGTCATGCGGGTGCTCGGTGCCGTTGTAGAGGTGCAGCGCCTTCATCTGCTGGCGCCCCAGAGGTCCGCGCGGGATCATCCGCTCGACCGCCTTTTGAAGCACACGCTCCGGGAAACGACCTTCCAGAATTTTTTCAGGCGTGGTTTCCTTGATACCGCCCGGGTGGCCGGTGTGCTTGTAATAGATCTTCTTGCTTGCCTTATTGCTGGTGAATTTCACCTTGTCGGCGTTGATGACGATCACGTGATCGCCGCAATCGACATGCGGAGTGTAGCTCGGCTTGTGCTTGCCGCGCAGGATATTGGCGATGATCGAAGCAAGCCGACCGACCACGAGGCCGTCGGCATCGATCAGGTGCCATTTCTTTTCGACCTCGGCCGGCTTGATCGACCGGGTCTGTTTGCTCAGAGCCTTCATGGCTGAATGTCCTTAACCCAAATTGGCTGGTTTGTTTCGACCGTCCGCAGCGATGCTGTGGATCGGGCGAGGTGCATCGCTGAATGATTCGAGCGTCGCAGTAATGGCGGGCGTTTGTCGTTTGGTGGTCTCGAAGTCAAGCAAAACCGAGCGTTTCGACAGAGGTAAAATAATACCTCTATGACACTGGCCATCAGATATCGGTGAGCAACCAGACCTCACTGGAGCGTCGTTCGCTATTCCCGATGCGCGTGATAACCCGGCGCACCGCGCGATCCAGCCAGTCGCAACCAGGAGCGGGGCGGGCCTCGTAAGTGACCTCGAACTCGCCCATCAAACCATCAGGCAGGCTAACCGGACGCACTGCTCTTGAGGGTGGGCTGATCGGGAAGAACAAGTCAGGTGGCATCCGGTCCAGCAAAGTCGTGCTGCTGCGCTGGAGCTGTGAAAGATAATAAAGCAGTTGCGCCTTGGCGTCCTGTGGCACGGCACGTTTGGCGATCATGGTCTCGGCTTGCCCAACCGCAGCGTCGAGATCGGATCCTTGTATATAGTCCCCCGCCGCCAAGATCGAGCCATCGCCAGAAAGCAGGATCGGGAACATCCCAGTGGTCGATCGGGATTCCTCAATGTGGGCAAGAGCAGCAAGTGCCTGAGGCGCATCAACTCTGGCGGAGATCTGCTCTCCCGTAATGACAATGCCATCGCCCTGGCGTGCAAAGCGGACCTGCCAGAAGCGCTCGACCGTCAGAATTGCCCCGCCACGCATGCCTCGTTCGATCCGCCTGGCCAGTTTCATCGGCTGGCTCGGAATGATTGATGGCCTTGCTGCACCTGCTGGTACTGCCTGACCTGCAAGGCCAGCGACTGCGACGGCCATAGCGCTGCCCAAGGCGCCCCGACGCGTGATCCCTTTCATGACTGCTCCTTCGCCCCCAAATCGCCCAACCATGCCAGCGTCGAAGGATGAGCAGCATCACAACGCCAAGCAAGTATTGCAGGTGTATCATAGGGATGAAGCTCGCCCAACCGCTCGATCAGCCGATCAAGAATGTCGCCGTTCGTTTTAAACAGCACCGCGACTTCGGTGCCACGCGATCGCTCGCCCTCCCATTCGAACAGGGCCTCGATCTCGCCAAGGATATTTGCGCAGCCGATCAACCTCTCATCAAGCAGCGCCCCGCTGATATCGCGCGCGCTCTCGAGGTCAGGAAAGGGGCACCAGGCCAATGCAGCGACAGTCTCGGTCATGCGCGGGCAGTGCGAGTCCTGACACCATCGGCGTGCATTGCCCACGCAAGGCTGGCAACCAGCAAGGCACCAGTAAGTTGGTGCGCAACCGCAATCCATAAAGAGACGCCGCTCATTACCGTAGCAATGCCGAGAATAACCATGGTCCCGAACGCGCTGTGCACGGCGACCGAGGCCATTCGGTTGGACTTACGAACCCTGCGGGCAATCCAGACCAGCGCCGCCACCGCGACCCAGGCCCACCAGCGATGGAGGAAATGGAGCAAGAAGGGATCATGCGTCAAAGTCCACCAGACGCCGCCTGACCAGTCGATCTCCGGCACCAGTCGACCGTTCATCAACGGCCAGTCATAGGCCGCGTGACCGGCATTCAGTCCGGCGACCCATGCTCCCAAAAGCAGCTGTACGAATAGAACGACCGACACGATGAAGGCCGAAACGGTCAAGGGGGCGGGTCGTGCGGTCGGATCTTTGGCCAGCCGCCGCAAGTCAAGCGCAGTCCAAATCAGGCCGCCAAGCGTAAACAGAGCGGTGAGCAGATGTACCGACAGCCAGAAATGGCTCACATCAGTCATCTGCCCCGAAAGCCCGCTACGCACCATCAGCCAGCCAAAGGTGCCTTGCAAGGCGCCAAGTCCGAGCAGTGCGATCAGGCGCGGTTTGTACCCTGATGGGATTGCGCGCTTCACCCAGAACCAGGCAAGCGGCAGTCCATAAGCCAGCCCGATCAGGCGACCGAGGACGCGATGAAACCACTCCCAGAAATAGATAAACTTGAACTCGGCCAGCGTCATGCCGGTCACGCTTGCCTCGTAGCGGTATTCCGGCGTTGCGCGATACTCGGCGAACTCTGCCTGCCATGCCGCATCGCTCAAGGGGGGGAGGATGCCCGTTACTGGCTGCCATTGCGTGATCGACAGGCCGCTTTCGGTGAGCCTTGTTATTCCGCCCACCACGACTATGACTACGATCATGGCCGCGACGAATTCCAACCATCGTGCCAGCACAAGAGGTCGTGATCGGATGCCGCCTTGCGTATCCAACGCTGCGGTAGAGGGGGCAGTTGTCGCCATAGTAAGGCCTAAGTGTGCCGGGCGAAGCGTTCTTGCAAGCATGTTTGCCGCACAGCTCGGTGCGCAAACCGCAAGACTATGCGCTTGAGACCAAACCGCCCTTGCGAAATGTGATACTGTTACATATGAGCTCCCGCAGCCATGCAGGACACGAAAGCGCCTTTATCGATTCGTCGACGTCTTGATCACGTTGGTATCGGCCTCGCCGGTCTGTGTGCTCTGCATTGCGTTGCGACGATCTTTGTTGTGTCGGCGCTTGGGCTTGGCGGGCATTTTCTGGCGTCACCCGAGATTCATCGCTTTGGTCTCTTGCTCGCGCTGATCGTCGCAGCTGTCGCGATTGGTTGGGGCGCGGTCAAGCATCGCCAGGCGGCACCCTTTGTTATCGCGATGATGGGCCTGACTTTCATGGGAGGCGCCTTGGCGGTGCCCCACGGCACAGAAGAGATTGTGCTGACCCTGATTGGTATCGCACTCGTATCAATTGGGCATTTGCTCAATCTACGCGCTGCGCGCTAGCACTCGGGCGATATTGTCTACAAACAGATGGTTGCGCGCGCTGCCCATGCGCCTATTTCGGCAACCATGACCGATACCAAGAACATCACACTGAATGGCGAGTCGCGCAGCACAATTGCGGCAACCATAGCGGATCTCGTACGTGAGCTTGAGCTTGCTCCGGAAAAGGTTGCGGTTGAACGTAATGGCGAGATCGTTCCACGTTCGACGCTGGAACAGGCCGCTTTGGGTGCCGGTGATACGCTGGAAATCGTGCACTTTGTAGGCGGCGGCGATCATCAGAGCGCATCTGGCGATACGTGGACAGTAGCCGGGCGCACGTTCAAATCACGGCTGATTGTCGGGACCGGGAAATACAAGGACTTTGAGGAGAACGCTGCGGCGGTCGAGGCAAGCGGTGCGGACATTGTCACCGTGGCCGTGCGCCGGGTGAATGTCAGCGATCCCAAGGCGCCGATGCTGACCGATTTCATCGATCCCAAGAAAATCACGTACCTGCCCAACACAGCCGGGTGCTTCACCGGAGAAGACGCTGTGCGGACTTTGCGTCTCGCGCGCGAGGCGGGTGGTTGGGACTTGGTGAAACTCGAAGTGCTTGGCGAAGCGCGCACGCTCTATCCGGACATGCGCGAAACGCTTAACGCGACCGAGGTGCTTGCCAAGGAAGGCTTTCTGCCGATGGTCTACTGCGTCGATGATCCCATTGCTGCCAAGCAATTGGAAGATGCAGGCGCGGTTGCAATCATGCCACTGGGCGCTCCGATCGGTTCGGGTCTTGGGATTCAGAACAAGGTGACCATCCGCCTGATCGTCGAAGGCGCGAATGTGCCGGTTTTGGTTGATGCGGGTGTCGGCACGGCTTCGGATGCCGCAGTCGGTATGGAGCTCGGTTGCGATGGCATCCTGATGAATACTGCGATCGCCGAAGCGAAGGACCCGATCCGCATGGCGCGGGCGATGAAGCTAGCGGTTGAGGCTGGGCGCGACGCCTATCTTGCCGGACGCATGGGTCGCCGCAAGTATGCCGACCCCAGCTCCCCACTCGCGGGACTGATTTGATTATGACCAGCGCACCGAAAATCACACTGGAAGACCATGGCCAAAAGGGTCGCTATGTTCTGCGCCCTGAGGGTGCTAGCGAAGAGGCAGAGCTGACCTACTCCCGTGCTTCGGATACCCTGATCATCGTCGATCACACCGGTGTGCCGGACGTGTTTCGTGGAAAGGGCTACGGCAAACTGCTCGCCGAACGCGTCGTTGCCGACGCACGAGAGCAGGGGTTCAAGATCGTTCCTCTCTGCCCGTTCTTCAAAGCGCAGGCCGATCGTCACCCGGACTGGGCGGACGTGATCTCGGGCTAGGCGCTCAGGTGCTGCGCGTGCCAAGCACTGGATTGATTTCGATCTCGGCGCCGCGTGCCAGTTCCAATCCTAAATGACAGAGATGCAATAACGTGTAGCGGATCAGCTCAGTTATTTTTCACCGGCCCTTACTGCGTGTTAACCAAACTGTCCGACACATGCCCTCTCAACGGGGGAAATGATTGTGACACTTGCCAACACCGCGACCATGACCATCAGTGAGATGCGCGAATTCGCCAGCTTTGCGGCTTGCGAGCAGCGCTATATCAAGCGCAGCCTCGATATCGGGCTGGCGCGCTGTGATGCATTCAAGCTGTGGGGCCGCAGCGAGCAAGAGAACACCGCGATCAGACGGCAATATGTGGCCTATCAGGATCTCAAGGCGTTGCGCGATCTTGTCCCGCAGGAAGGCGCGATCGGCGAGGTCGAGCGTCTGCTCGGCAAGTTGGTACGCATGACCGTTTTCGATCTGGAGCAGGAAAAGGTTCAGAGCTTCTCGGCATTCCGGTTCCTATACGAGCGCCTGCTGGGCCCCGGAGTGCGGCCTTATCTTCCCGCGGCCTTCTGCGCGGCAGCTGCCCTCCCGCAGATCCGCCCGGAACAGCGCAAAATGCTGCTGCAGAGCCTCAGCGAAGCCGCCGCGACTGCGCCCGGCTGGTCGGACCGAGCACCGAGCTTCTATCCGGAATATGTCGAGGAAGCCGAGGCGGCTTGAGCGGGCCGATTAATCGTCCGACCTAGCAAGCGAGGCGGTCTCTTCCGGAGCCGCTTCCCAGCCGAAAACGTACCGGGCTGTGGCCCAGGCCAGGATCGCTCCGGCCAGTTGCGCAAAGACAAAACCTGGCGCGTCCACGGGTGAAATCCCGCTGAAAGTATTGGAAAACGCCCGACCCAGCGTGACTGCCGGATTGGCGAAGGATGTGGAAGCTGTGAACCAATAGCCCGCCACGATAACCAGCGCGACCGCGGTTGGAACCGCCTGCGGTCGAGCGCGCAATGTCCCGATGATCGTAAAGACCAGCGCAAAGGTAGCCACACTTTCCGATAACCACTGCGCCCCGCCTGTTCGGACGCGCTCTGAAACCTGCAACAATGGCTGGTCGAACATCGCGTGGGCCAGGACGCTGCCAGCAACCCCGCCAACACATTGAACCGCGACGAATATCAGTGCCGTGCCCAGAGCGATATCGCGACGAAGCCAGAATGCGAGCGTAACGGCTGGATTGAAATGCGCTCCTGAAACCGGACCCAGCATCGTGATCAGGACGTAGAGGATGGCACCTGTGGCAATCGTGTTCGCCAGCAGGGCGAGCGCGACATTTCCGTCGGAAAGTGTCTCGGCCATGATGCCCGAACCAACTACGGTCGCCACCAGAAGCAGCGTGCCAAGCATCTCGCTCGCGAGCAGGCGAAGCATGACTGTATTCTGCCCCCTTAATACAGTCCGTCGATGCGCTCCTGATACCGGTCACGGATCTTGTGTCGACGGATTTTCATACTCGGCGTCATTTCCTCGTTTTCGA
Source organism: Pseudomonadota bacterium (assembly GCA_039195235.1). Classification (GTDB taxonomy): domain Bacteria; phylum Pseudomonadota; class Alphaproteobacteria; order Sphingomonadales; family Sphingomonadaceae; genus Erythrobacter. Next base: position 43,105 of record JBCCVO010000001.1, on the reverse strand, counting down.
TTCCGAAAGCCTCGGCGGCGAACTCGAACTTGCGCACCTTTTCGACCACGGAGAGGTCCTTGTTGGTACGATCGACGGCTGCGCGAACGGCTTTCTTGAAGGCGGGCAGATCCTGCAGTGCTTTCAGATCGAACTTCTCGTCATTGGCGCGCGCCCATTCGAGCGCCCATTCGGCATCGGGCACGATCAGGCCCACGACGTAGGGCCGCTTGTCGCCGCTCACCATCGCCTGCGCGATTTCTGGCTGCAGCGTCAGCATGCCTTCGATCTTTTGCGGAGCGACGTTGTCGCCCTTGTCATTGACGATCATATCCTTCTTGCGATCGGTAATGACGATCCGGCCCTTCTCGTCCAAATGCCCGATATCGCCGGTGTGCAGCCAGCCATCCTGGATCGTGCGTGCAGTCTCGGCCTCGTTTTGCCAGTATCCGTGCATCACCAGCTCACCGCGGCACAGGATCTCGCCATCATCCGCGATCTTGATGTCAACTCCGCGCATAGGCGGGCCGACCGTATCCATCTTCAACCCGACCTTGGGCCTGTTGCAGCTCATCACCGGACCAGCCTCGGTCTGTCCATAGCCCTGCAGCATGGTGAGACCCATGGCTTCAAAGAAACTGCCGACTTCCGGGTTTAGCGGCGCGCCGCCTGAAACCATCGCCTTGATCCGACCGCCGAACTTCTGGCGGATCTTGGGGCGGAGCGTCCTCTCGACCAGGAAATCGAGTGGCTTGTCGCGCTTGCGGGTTTTGCCCTCGGTCGAGTGGTCCGCAATCTTCATCGCCTTATCGAGCATGAAATTGGCAATGCGGCCCTGTTTTTCGATCTGCTTGATAATTCGGGTGCGCAGCACTTCGAACAGCCGCGGGACGACCACCATGATCGTTGGGCGGACTTCTTCGATGTTTGAGGCGAGCTTTTCGAGACCTTCCGAATAGAAGATCTCTGCGCCGACCGAGATTGGCAGATATTGCCCGCCCGTATGTTCGTAGGCGTGTGAGAGCGGCAGGAATGACAGGAAGCGTTCGTTGGTAATGCCGAAATCGGTGATCAGGATTTCTGCAGCACCAGCCGCATTGCACAAGATTGATCCGTGATGCTGCTTCACACCGCGCGGTGCACCACCAGTGCCGCTGGTGTAGATCAGGCAGGCGGTGTCGTCGCGCGATATCGCGGCGATCCGCTTGTCGACCGCTTCGCGTGCGGCAACAGTATCGCCCTGGGTCAGCTTGCCCCAATCGTGATACTCGAAACTGCTCGCCTGTTTGCGGTGCAGGTCTTCAATGCCGATCACATGCTCGGCGAGCCCTGTCGACTGGATCGCACCGTGGAGCGGACCAAGCAGCTTCTCGTTCGAGACGATGACCGCTCGAGCGCCCGAATTGTCGAGGATATGGCAGTGATCACGCTCTGTATTGGTGATGTAAGTCGGCACCGAAATGCAGCCTGCAGCCATTATGGCAAGGTCTGCAATGCACCATTCGGGGCGATTCTCGGATACGATTGCGACCCGATCGCCAGCATTGAGGCCGATCCGACGCAAACTTTCAGCCAGCAGGCAGACTTGCTGCGCGACTTCAGACCAGCTCTGCGTCCGCCATTCGCCATCCTTCTTCCGACCGAGAAAGGGCGCATCGCCCTTTTGATCGGCGCGCATCACGAACAGGGCCACAAGGTTATTCGCGGCGTCAATATCCTGCAGGTGCTGATCGTCGTCCGGATTGACGACTGGTGCGGCGTTGGGCGGGACGGTTGGGGAATGCACTGACACTGGCTCCTCTTCCCTCGGGCGCGCCTAGCCGTCGTTACGGAGCGCTTCGAGCGAGACATGTTTCGTTTATGCGTCCGAATTAGGGCCTTAACACTGCAGCGGCAAGCGCCGACCGGGGGCGAAGCCGTGGACTGCGTGCCGAATTCTCTGCTATTTCAAAATTTTACTCGTACACAAGTTTCGGTGCGATGCGTGGATCTGTCGCGACTTCCCATGTGCCGTTCTCGGTTTTGCGCAGCGCGTTGGCCTTGAGCGACGGTGAGAAGCTGCGGATGGTTTCGTGTCCGCGTGCCTTGAAGGCGTCCTGCATCCCTTCGAGCGCGGTGCCTTCTTCCAGGATCACCGTTGGGCCGAACGCCATTATAAGCGGCAGGCCGAGCGCCTCCTGAGCGCTCATGCCGAAATCCACAACGCCGATGATCGAGCGCGCCACCTGCACAGGGATTGTCGGCCCGCCGGCCGCGCCGATCACGAGCACGATTTCGCCATCCGCGTCGAACACGATGGTCGGGGCCATCGAGCTGCGCGGTCGCTTTCCGCCTTCGACGCGGTTGGCCACGGGCTTTCCGTCCTTTTCCGGGGTCGAGCTGAAATCGGTGAGCTCGTTATTGAGATAGAAGCCGCCGAAGAACAGTCCCGATCCGAACGCGCCTTCGACGGTGGAAGTGTAGCTGATCGCGTTGCCCTCTGCATCGACGACAGAGAAGTGCGTGGTGCCGTTCTCAGGTGGTTCGTCGCCATCCGCGCGGGCGAGTGGCGCTCCGGGAGGTGTGCCGGGCGTAACTTCGGCAATGGCTTTGCCCGGATCGATCAGTGCACTGCGGCTGGCTATGTAGTCGGGGTCGACAAGGCCCGCGACCGGCACCGAGACGAAGTCGGTATCACCGACATACAGTTCACGGTCGGCGTACGCGACGCGCTGCGATTCTAGGAACAGGTGCCAGAATTCGGCGCTATCCCGGCCGAGCGCGGCGAGGTCGAAGCGTTCAAGCTGGCCGAGCATCTGTGCCACCGCGATGCCCCCCGATGAGGGCGGACCCATACCGCAGACCTTGTAGATGCGGTATGTCGCGCAGATCGGATCGCGGTCCTTGGCGGTATAGGAGGTGACATCCGCTTCTGTCATTATGCCGTCTTGTGGGGTTTCCCGAGCGACATAGCCCGCAAGGCTGGCGGCATTGAGCTTGTACATCGCCTCCGGTCCTGTTTCCGCCAGATCGGCGAGAGTGTCGGCAAACTCTTCGTTCCGGATCAAGGTGCCGACCGGTTTTGCCTCGCCATCAGGTCCGAAGAAGACCCGCCGCGCATCGGCAGTCTTGCCCGCTCGGTCCTTTCGACTGGAAAGCGACTCGTTCAATCGACGGTTCATGAGGAAGCCGTCGCGCGCCAGCTTGATTGCGGGCTGGAACAGATCGGCCCAGGGCAGTCGGCCGTATTCGGCATGCGCCTTGGCTGCGAGCGCGATATTGCCGGGTACGCCGACACTGAGGCCGGAGATTACCCGCTTGTCGCGCGGCAGGCGTTCGCCATCGGCATCAAGGAATCGTGTGCCTGTTGCCGCCGCAGGTGCGGTTTCGCGGCCGTCGATGGTGATGACGCTTTCGCCGTTAGAACGGACCATGAACCCGCCGCCACCAATACCGGAGCTTTGCGGTTCGACCACGGTGAGCGCCAGCATCACCGCAATCGCCGCGTCGGTGGCCGAGCCGCCCTGGGCAAGGATCGCTTCACCTGCCGCGGTTGCGCGCGGATCGGCTGAGCTGACTGCGCCGTTTGACGTGGTCTGCGCAGTGGCAGTCGGGGTGGATGTCGGCGCGCTGTATTCCGCGCATCCGCCGAGCGAAACGACAGCCGCGAGGCCGATCGAAAGTGTCCTGATCATCATGTCCCTTGCGCTATTCGCTTCCAACCGCGTCCGCAATGCTTGCAAAGCCATCGCGTTTCATAAGCCTCTCCAGCCCTTGCGCTACTCGCGCGCCCAGGCCCGGCCCGTCATAGACCATCGCCGAATAGAGCTGGACGAGGCTCGCCCCTGCGCAGATGCGTTCCCAGGCATGCTCGGCGTTGGCAATGCCGCCCACGCCAATCAGCGGAATCGCACCGCCGGTTGCCGTGCGGAAGTCACGCACTCTCTGAAGCGCCAATGCACGCAAGGGCGCTCCCGAAAGGCCACCGGTTTCGCCCGCATGGTGCGAGCGTAGACTGGGCCGCGATATGGTGGTGTTCGACACGATCAGAGCGCCGAGCTGCTTATCAAGCGCGATGCGGGAGATCGCATCAATGTCAGCAGGTTCAAGATCCGGCGCGACCTTGAGGAAGATTGGGGGTCGGGCCCCTTCGTCAGCCTCAGCGCGCGCCTCGATCACAGCATCGATAAGTGCCGTGAGCGCCGATTCGTCCTGAAGCGCGCGCAGGCCCGGCGTGTTGGGGCTGGAGACATTGACCGCGAGATAGCTGGCATAGGGCGTCATTGCCCGCGCCATGGTGGCGTAATCGGCGATGCGATCATCCGAATCCTTGTTCGCGCCGATATTGATCCCCAGAATGCCTGGTTTGCCGACACGTTCTTTCAATCGCGTGATGGCGGCATCGGCCCCGGCATTGTTGAAGCCCATGCGGTTGATAACCGCGTTGTCCTCAACCAGTCGGAACAGTCGTGGCTTCGGATTGCCTGCCTGCGGACGCGGAGTGATCGAGCCGACTTCAGTGAAGCCAAATCCGAGACCCAACAGTGCATCGGGCACTTCGGCATCCTTATCGAAGCCTGCTGCCACGCCGATCGGATTGGGAAAGTGCAGACCCGCTACCTCGATTGCGAGTGCTTCTGGCTGGGTGAGCGATGAACGCGCCTCGCGAACAGGCAGCATCTTCAACGAGGCGATCGCGAGGCGGTGGCCCGTTTCCGAATCGAGTGCGAACAGGGCTGGCTTGAGAAGGCGAAACAGCATGACGAGCGCCTAAGCCAAAAAAAATTGTGCTGTCGAGTGCGCGCTGCAGGATTGCCAATTGATACTATATTACATGGAAGCCCCGCATTCCGTAAGGGATTCGGATTGCTGAGAAATCCACGAAATATTCGTTCGCTATGGGTTACGTATGCAACCTTGTCGTTTGCATACAATTCTTAATGCGATTCGCTCGCTATCTACATCTCTGCGACCCGAAGGGCTCGGAGCAGCAATGCGAAGAGTTCCTCAACTCAAATGGGCGGTCCAGTAATTGGGCCGCCCTTTTTTTGTGTCAAAACGAGGCAAAATCTCGTAAACGGCGCGTTACGGGGCGTCATGCATGACCGATTTTCAAGATTCGACATCCAGTCCAGAACGATTGGAATTTGCTGAGGAGGAACACGAGCTTACCTCGTCCTCCCTTATCAATGTCGACTATATCGCCCCTCCGGCCGCGATCAGTGACTACATCACAACACTGTACCACTTTCGTTGCGACGAGCCCCTGATCCGAGACATCCAACCTGCCTCTGTTGGGCATCTGTCGCTCTTTCCCTACGGCAAGGGTGAGATGCTGTTTCGCGAAGGGCATCGCGATCCCAATTACGAGACTGCCATTCTCACTCCGCTCTCGACTGCAACGCCGATCGTGGTCGAAGGGCCGTTTCACGTGATTGGCGCAGCGCTGACCCCACTCGGTTGGGCGGCGCTCACAGGCTTGCACGCGGGTGAGCACCGCGACCGGTTGCGTGATGCGAGCGAGATTCTCGGCGATGATGTCGCGGCGTTGGGGCACTGGCTTAACAACGCCTATCGCGCAGGCGAGATTGGCGGGCGCGAATGTGCGCTTGAGATCGGGGCGTTCATTGGGCGCAAGGTCAAGCCGATCAATCAGCGCCATGCCGATTTGATCCGGCTGGTGAACACCTGGCTTGGCTCATCGCTCAATCCGGAACTTCGCGATCTGATGGACAAGGCGGCTTATTCGGACCGTCAGGTCCAGCGCCTGACCGAACGGTATTTCGGGCTTCCGCCGCAAGCTCTGGCGCGTAAGTACCGTGCCTTGCGAGCCGCAGCCCTGCTGTCGTTCCCGACGCTGACCCCGGAATTCGAAGCAGAACTGGGTGATGCGTTTTTCGACCAGCCGCATATGATTCGCGAGATCAACCGGTTTGCCGGGCGCACGCCAGCAAGGCTCACTGATGATGATAGTCCGTTCCTAAGCGAGATGATCGACCCAAAGAACTTCCGCGAGCTCGGCCGGTAGGGCATTTTTCAGCCCATTCGCTCGCGCCTGCGTTATTGATGCCAGACCTGCCAAATAGGGAAAACCCATGAGTCGACTCTCTCCAATCGCCGCCCTTTTGATCGCGCTGACCGCTGCCGGGGCGACGGCCAGCTATGCGGGTTCCACCACTCAAGCGGGCGACGTGGCTGCATCGGACCAATCGGACGACGTGAGCAGCATCAACACCCTGTTCGAACAATATGACGAGGCGCAACTCGGCCTGTCCCCGCTCGGCAAAGCCTATCGCGGCATTCGTGATGAGGCGTATGGCCAATGGAATGAGGTTTCCGACGAGGCCGATGAGCGCGAGTATCTGCTGCTGCAACGCACTGCAGCAAAGATGCGTGATCGCTATGATCCGGCCAACTTGTCAGACCAGGATGGGCTGTCATATCGGCTGTTCGAAGCGCTCGCCGAGCGCAGTGCCTCGCTCTATCCCTATCGCGAATATGGCTTCCTGTTCGATCACCGGCGCGGGGCGCATACTTCTATTCCCGCCTTCTTGATCAACATCCATCGCGTTGGCAGCTTTGAAGACGCCGAGGCGTATGTGTCGCGTGTTCGGGGAATCGGCCCGCAGATGGACGCGTTGATCGCCGAGGCTCGCGAACGCGCCGATGCGGGCGTGATGCCGCCCGACTGGGTGTATCCTTACGTCATATCCGATCTCGAAAACTTGATTTCAGCTGGTGATGACAACGCAGTGCTCGCTGATCTCGCCGCGAAGGTCGAAAGGCTCGATCTCGACGACGATACGAAGGCGGGAATCAATGGCGATGCCAAAGATGCCTGGTGGGCCTCGGCAATTCCCGGTTACCAGCGTCTCCTTACCGAAATGAAACGTCAGCAGGCGATTGCACCGACTGATGACGGCATCTGGCGTCTGCCTGAGGGCGAGGCGTATTACGATGCGCTGCTCAAGAGCTATACGACCACCGATCTGACCTCCGACGAGATCCACAATATCGGTCTTCGCGAAGTTGATCGTATCCACGGCGAAATGCTCGAGATCATGGCGAAGGTGGGCTTTGAAGGCAGCCTTCAGGACTTCTTCGAGTTTACTCGAACCGACGACCAGTTCTTCTACACCACGCGCGAAGACTATCTCGAGGACGCGCAGGCCAAGCTTGATGCGATGGAGGTCAAGCTACCTGAGTTTTTTGGTGTGCTTCCCAAAGCGCCGATGATCATCAAGCCGGTCGAGGCGTTTCGCGAGAAGAGTGCGGGAAAGGCCTTCTACCAGAGTCCTGCAGCCGACGGTTCACGACCGGGCACCTACTATGTGAATCTCTACAACCTGCGCGACATGTCCAAGAACGAAATGGAAGCGCTCGCCTATCATGAGGGCTTCCCCGGCCACCATTTGCAGCGGGCGCTTCAGACAGAACTCGGCAATCTGCCGCCGTTTCGCCGGTTTGGCGGCTTTACTGCCTACACAGAGGGTTGGGGCCTTTATACCGAGGAACTGGGAAAGGACATGGGCTTCTACCAAGACCCCTATTCCGATTTCGGGCGGCTCGGTATGGAGCTGTGGCGGGCGTGTCGCCTCGTGGTCGACACGGGGATCCATTCAAAGCGCTGGAGCCGCGAGAAGGCGATCGCCTATCTCTCGGATAACACGCCAAATCCACAAGGCGATATCGTCAAGGCGATAGAGCGCTACATCACCACTCCTGGTCAGGCGACCGCCTACATGATCGGCAAGCTGAAGATAATGGAATTGCGGGCACGGGCACGCGAAGAGCTAGGCGACGATTTCGACATTCGTGGATTCCACGATATTGTTCTGACCAGCGGACCGGTGCCGTTATCGATATTGGAAGAGAATGTCATGAATTGGGTGGAGGCTTCAAAAGCGGGACGGTACGCGCGGCGCCGAAACGGATAATGCGCTGCTCGTCGACAACCGCCCGCAATGTCGCTGTGATACAATGAGCAAACGACCCTCCCGGCTAATTGCTGACCACAAGCCGATTGAAAAGAGCCCTTCGGGTTTGGTTCCATCGGCATGTGGGACGGCATAGCGGCGGGTCGCTCCTGGCTGCCATGTCGTCCCATTTTTCCCTTTCCTATTTCGATCCGCCCGTCGAGCTGAATCGGCACATTCTGGCGACTTTCTGCTTTGCTACAGGTGCTGGACAGATCGAGGATCGCCACCCAGGCGCTTTAGGACAGCTTGTCCTGTTTCCCTGCGGCGAAGGTGGTCTGCAATTCGGCGATCGCTTCGATCCGGCCGGTCCGGGCGCGTACCTGTTCAGCGGTTTCAGCTCTGCGGCTGCGATCCATATGAAGGGGCCATGGCATGCGATCGGCGCGTCGTTGTCTCCACTCGGCTGGGCTGCACTAAGCGGCGAACCTTCCAATGAGCATATCGATCGTTTTCCCCATGCTTCAGAATTCCTTGGACAAGAGGTGGTCGATTTCAGCGGCGATCTGAACAGACGCTATAGTGCCGGCGAGATATCGGGCGACCAGGCGTGTCACGAACTTGCGAACTGGATTGGTGCGCGGCTCAAGCAAATTCCGCCAGCCCATGAGAGGTTGATAGAGACGACTATCGGCTGGCTCGGAACGTCACTCAATCCCGAGATAGACCGCTTGTTCGAGCCCCTGATATACTCGCGCCGCCATGCCGAGAGGTTGGTCGAGCGCTATTTCGGACTTCCACCAGCGGCGCTTGCGCGCAAGTATCGCGCGATCCGGGCCGCTGCGCTGCTTTCGAAAGATGATTTGAGCGATGAAGGTGAGGCCGAGATCGCCGATGCGTTCGTCGACCAGCCGCACATGATCCGCGAAATCCGAACCTATTGCGGATACACCCCGTCACGCCTCGGCGGCACAACCGACCCGATCTTCCAGACTCTGCTGCAAATGAAGAATCTCGACCGCCTGGAGCAATTTCGTGCGATTGGATGATGTGGCCTGGTTGTGTCCGGGTGAAACAATGGTGGCAGCAGCTGTCAACGGTGCGCGCAAGCAAAAACGCTAACGACTCGCAACAGATGGATTTGCGTTGAAATCCGACCGAATCGGTCTTATTTCCTAATTCGGAACAAATCTGTCCGAATTAGTGTTTGAGTCGCATGCGCCTGTCCAACCTTGCCGATTATGCCGTTATAACGATGTGCCAGGCCTCGCGTCATTGCGGGGATGGACGAGTGAGCGCGGCTGAATTGGCGGCGGAAACCGGGCTGCCGGTGCCGACGGTGCAGCGGCTCGTTTCGAAGCTGACTGCTGCGGGCCTTCTGCGCTCTGTTCGGGGTGCGCATGGCGGGTTGCAGCTTGGCCGACCGGCAGCCGCGATTACCGTTGCTGACATTGTTGAAGCGGTTGAAGGGCCGATTGCGCTTACTGCGTGTATCGAAGCGAACGGCGGATGCGAGCATGAGGCTCGCTGCAAGATGAAGCCGCACTGGCCGATCATAAATGAGGCTCTGCGCGGCGCGCTGGCCGATATCACCCTTACCGAATTGCGCACGCCCCCCGCCGCACAGAAATCCAATCCAACCAAAGAAGAAGTGGCATGACCGACAATCTCGATTTTGAAGCGCCCGAACGCGAAATTGACGCAGATGCCAAAGCCGCAGCAGCGGCCAATGCCGATGAGTACGAGCATGGCTGGTCTGCGGATATCGAAACCGAGTTCGCCGAGAAGGGCCTGAACGAGGATACCGTCCGATTCATTTCGGCCAAGAAAGGCGAGCCCGAATGGATGCTCGACTGGCGCCTTAAGGCGTTTCGCCTGTGGCAAGACATGGAAGAGCCCGACTGGGCCAAGATTGGCTATCCGGCGATCGATTATCAGGATGCCTATTATTATGCCGCGCCCAAGGCGAAGCCGAAGCTCGCCTCGCTCGACGAGCTCGATCCGGAGATCAAGGCAGTCTACGACAAGCTTGGTATTCCCGTGGCGGAGCAGGAAGTGCTCGCCGGGGTCGAAGGCGCGCGCAAGGTCGCAGTAGATGCCGTGTTCGACAGTGTCTCGGTCGCAACGACATTCCGCGAAGAGCTCAAGAAAGCGGGCGTGATCTTCCTGTCGATCAGCGAAGCGATCAAGGAGCATCCGGAACTGGTCAAGAAATGGCTCGGGCGGGTTGTGCCGCAGCGTGACAACTTTTTCGCGACGCTCAACTCCGCGGTCTTCTCTGACGGTACATTCGTCTACGTGCCCGAAGGCGTGCGATGCCCGATGGAGCTTTCCACCTATTTTCGCATCAACGCTGAAAACACCGGTCAGTTCGAACGCACACTGATCATCGCCGAGAAGGGGTCTTATGTCTCCTATCTCGAAGGTTGCACTGCTCCGATGCGCGACGAAAATCAGCTCCATGCCGCCGTGGTTGAACTGGTCGCGCTGGAAGATGCCGAGATCAAGTATTCTACCGTGCAGAACTGGTATCCCGGCAATTCCGAAGGTGTTGGCGGAATCTACAATTTCGTCACCAAGCGCGGGCTGTGCCAGGGCGACCGCTCAAAGATCAGCTGGACTCAGGTCGAAACCGGATCTGCGGTGACGTGGAAGTACCCAAGCTGCGTACTAAACGGTGAAGACAGCGTCGGCGAATTCTACTCCGTCGCGGTGACCAACAATTTCCAGCAGGCCGATACCGGCACCAAGATGATCCACAATGGTCAGGGATCGCGCTCGACGATCATCTCCAAGGGGATCAGTGCGGGCAAATCAAACAACACTTATCGCGGGCTCGTTCGTGTCGGCCCCAAAGCCGAGGGCGTCCGCAACTTCACCCAGTGCGACAGCCTGCTGCTCGGCGATGAATGCGGCGCGCATACTGTTCCCTATATCGAGGTGAAGAACCCCGGCGCGCAGATCGAGCACGAGGCGACCACGTCAAAAATCTCTGACGAGCAAATGTTCTACGCCCAGCAACGCGGCCTCGACGAAGAGGAAGCGGTGGCGCTGATCGTCAACGGCTTTGCCAAGGATGTGCTTAAAGAGCTGCCGATGGAGTTTGCGGTCGAGGCCCAGAAGCTGCTGGCGATCTCGCTCGAAGGGAGTGTGGGGTGACTCTGCTCGCCAATACCATTGAAGTCCGGCCCGTCACTGCGGCCGACTCTGTTAGTCTCGCTGAGTTGCTCAACGAAATCATTGAGCTAGGTGGCACCACAGCTTTGGAGGAGCCGTTCACGCCTCAACAGCTTGCAGACACTTATCTGATCGGACCCCTCGTTCTCAATTGTGTGGTGGCAGTCGATGACGGAACTGGTGAGCTGATCGGCTTCCAGACCCTGGTTAAAAATGGCTCGCTCCCGGACGATATCGGCGATGTCGCGACTTTTGCAAAGGTGGGCACGACGCAACGCGGGATCGGTACGAGCCTGTTTAAAGCGACCTTGGCCCGTGCTCGAGAGCTTGACCTTAAGGCCATCAACGCCACGATCCGCGCCGACAATACCGGCGGTTTGGCGTTCTACTCGAAGATGGACTTCGAGGATCATGATGTGACGCTGGGCATTCCGCTCGCCGATGGAACGCCGGTGGACAGAGTGCACAAGCGATATTCGCTGAAAGCAGGAGTTTCGAAGGGTCAGAACCGTAAAACTCTCGGCCTCAAGGATACCTCCGACACAGTCCCCGCCCTCAATAAAAAGGGCCGCGGGTGGAAGATTTCGGACAAGCGGCTCGACGAGCTTCATGATCGCGCCCGCGAGATGAAGCGTTTTGCTTCGCCTGCGCATAAGGCGCTTGCAGAGAAGTTCGCGGGTGCAAATCTTGGCCGATACACATTCAAGCGCCACGCTGTCGTCGGCAGCGCGATTGTCGACTTCAACTGCCACAATCTCGGCATGGCGATCATGATCGACGAGGAAGACGCGGATGAGGCCCTCGCCAAACGTCGCGACAAGAGTCTGGAGGCGGTCGGCATTCGTGTGATGCGGATCAAGGCCTCCGATATCATGGACAATATGGACGCCGTGCTCGACCGGATCACTGCCGGTATGCGCATGCGCATCGAAGACAAGCGGCAGGCACGCCGCGATCATTTCAATGGAACCCCCAATGCTCACAATTGACAACCTTCACGCCGAGATTGACGGCAAGACAATCCTCAAAGGGCTGACGCTTGAAGTCGCTGCGGGCGAAGTGCATGCAATCATGGGGCCCAACGGCGCGGGCAAGTCGACGCTCGCCAATGTGCTGGGCGGCAAGCCAGGTTACGAAGTGACAGCCGGCTCGGTTGAGTTTCGCGGGCAGGACCTGTTCGACCTCGACCCGCATGAACGCGCCGCTGCCGGACTGTTCCTCGGCTTTCAGTACCCGGTCGAAATTCCTGGCGTCTCCAATGTGCAGTTCCTGCGTGAAGCACTCAATTCCCAACGCAAGGCGCGCGGCGAAGAAGCGCTGACCGGTGGCGAGTTCCTGAAGCTCGCCAAGGAGAAGGCTGGCCTGCTCAAGATGGATATGGAAATGCTCAAGCGGCAGGTGAATGTCGGGTTTTCAGGAGGCGAGAAGAAGCGCGCCGAAATGGTCCAGATGGGCATTCTCAATCCGGCCTTTGCGGTGCTGGACGAGACGGATAGCGGCCTCGATATCGACGCATTGCGGATCGTCGGCGAAGGCATCAATGCGATCATGCGCGCTTCCGGTAAGGGCGTGCTGCTGATCACGCACTACCAGCGGCTGCTCGACGTCGTGAAGCCGGACAAGGTCAGCGTGCTGGCCGATGGTCAGATCATCCAGACCGGCGGACCTGATCTCGCGCTGCGGCTCGAAGACGAAGGCTACGATGCGGTGATGGCTGATGCCTGAGGCGGCGACCCTCCCGACCCGGCGCGATGAAGTGTGGCGCTATGCCGACATCGCGGCGCTCGAACGTCTCGGCGTGGAGGCACTCGATGCTTGGGATGAGATTACCCTCGCGGCGGGCGAGACGCGTCGGCAGGCGATGGTGGTCGGTAGTGACGCGCCCGAACTGCACCGCATCCGCCTGACGGTAGGTGAAGGCGCCCGGGCCGAACTGTTCGTGACGAACAAAGGTGCCGATTACACCCGGGTCGAGGTTGAAGTCACTCTCGCGCGCGGTGCGCATTTCGAGTTTGGCGGAGTTACGATTGGCGGCGGCGATGCCGTGCGCGAATTCGTAACCCAGACCGTTCACACAGAACCCGACGCGACCAGCAATCAGACCGTCCGGTCGGTCCACTGGGGTACCGGCACCGGCAACTTTCTCGGCGAGATCAAGGTCGTACGCGACGCACAGAAAACTGACGCTGCGCAGGACTTTAAAGGCCTGCTGCTGGAAGCCGGAGCAAGCGCCAATGCCGTGCCGCAGCTCGAAATCTTCGCCGATGACGTGAAATGCGCCCACGGCGCGACCGTCGGGGAGTTGGACGAGGCAGCGCGGTATTACATGGCCGCGCGTGGTATTGGGCCGGAATTGGCCCAGCGTCTGCTGGTGCAGGCTTTTCTCGGTGATGCTTTCGTCGAACTCGAAGACGAAGCCGAACGGGCAAAGCTACTCGACGCGGCGCTTGATGCGCTGGAGGGAGCTACTCTGTGAACGCCCCAACTGCCATCGATCGTGACCTGCGAGCCGACTTTCCTGGCCTTGTTAGCCGGGACGGCGCGCCGTGGCACTATCTCGACACCGCTGCGACCGCGCAAAAGCCGCGCGCTGTTATCGACGCGATGGCGCGCGCGCTGGGTGAGGATTACGCGACCGTTCATCGCGGCGTTTACTCGCGTTCGGCGGAGATGACGCTGGCCTACGAAGGCGCGCGTCGGCAGATCGCGAGCTTCCTCGGTGGCCGTGAGGAAGAGGTCGTCTTTACACGCGGGGCGACCGAGGCGATCAACCTGGTTGCGAACAGTTGGGGCAGGGCGAGCCTGAAAACAGGCGACCGCATCCTTCTCTCTCAATTGGAGCACCACTCGAACATCGTGCCTTGGCAGATGGTCGCAGATGCAACCGGTGCCGAGATCGACATATGCCCGCTGACCGACGATCATCAGATCGACTTGGATGCGGCAGAAGAGATGCTGAGCGAACGGCACAAGCTGGTTGCGCTGTGCCACGTATCGAACGTGCTGGGCAGCGTGCTTGATGCGCCCCGCGCGGCAGAACTCGCGCACGCAGTCGGTGCGAAATTGCTGCTCGATGGCTGCCAGTCTGCTCCACACATGCCGGTTGATGTGAGCGCCATGGATTGCGACTTCTACGTCTTCAGCGCGCACAAGCTCTATGGCCCGACCGGGATCGGCGCCTTGTGGGCGCGCGGCGAAATCCTGGATGCGATGCCACCTTGGGAAGGCGGTGGCTCGATGATCGACCGCGTAACCTTCGAAAAAACCACCTACGCGCCCGCGCCGCAGCGTTTCGAGGCAGGCACTCCGGCGATCACCGAGGCCATCGCTTTTGCTGCAGCTGCCGACTACGTTCATGAGATCGGGATGGCGCACATTCACGAGATCGAGGCAGCCCTGGTCACCAGGTTGCGCCGCGAGCTTGGCGCCATGAACGATGTGACCCTGTTCGGCCCTTCTGACAGCGCCGGGATTGTCAGCTTCGCAATTGACGGGATACATCCACACGATCTAGGCACCATCCTCGACGAAGCCAGTGTCGCGATCCGGGCCGGGCATCATTGCGCGCAGCCGCTGATGGATTATCTCGGCGTTCCCGCGACCGCTCGCGCGAGTTTCGGTGTGTATTCCACAGACGCCGATGTCGATGCGCTGCTCGAAGGGATCGACCGCACGCGCCGGATTTTTGGAAGAGAGTAGGCCCATGAACAAGATGTCGAACGATCTTGGCGAAGAACGCGAATTTGTCGCCGCACCCGCTCCGAATGATGAGATCTTGACGCAAAAGCCGCCTCGCGCGCGGGTGTCAGACGCGATTGATCCGGACGAAGAACTTCCCATCGCTACGAAAAAGCGCGAGCGCGACTATCTTGACGGCTTCCTCGCGGCCAGGCCCGCCGACGATTCGGTTGGTGGCGCAGGCAGCGAATTGCAGTCCGCGGTCGTCGATGCGCTGAAGGAAATCTACGACCCCGAAATCCCGGTCAACATCTACGATCTTGGCCTGATCTATGGTGTCGATGTCGATGATGAAGCCGATGTCACGGTCACTATGACGTTGACCACGCCGCATTGTCCGGTCGCCGAGACGATGCCAGGCGAGGTTGAGCTGCGCGCCTCGTCAGTGCCTGGCATTCGCGATGCGGAGGTCAATCTCGTCTGGGATCCGCCGTGGAGCCCGGAAAAGATGTCGGATGAAGCGCGCCTCGAACTGGGGATGCTGTGATGGCGACCATCAAGATCAGGCAGGTCGACTATTCCGATCAAGCGGACGCTTCCGATCTGACACATCTACTCGACTATTATGCGCGCGATCCCATGGGTGGCGGTCAGCCATTGCCGGCAGACGCTAAAGAGGCACTCGCTGCAAGGCTTCAAGATCAGCCCAATGCTTTTTCCCTGATTGCCTACGCCGACAATGCTCCAGCTGGGCTCGCCAATTGCTTTGTCGGCTTCTCTACGTTCGCCGCCAAGCCGCTGGTCAATATTCATGACGTGATCGTTAAGGCCGAGTTTCGCGGCCAGGGCATTGGCAAGGCGCTGTTCGCGGAAATCGAGGCCATGGCCGCTGCGAGGGGTGCCTGCAAGGTCACACTGGAAGTGCTGAGCGGTAACGAGCCAGCTAAGGCGTTGTATGGCTCCTTGGGCTATGGTGACTATCAGCTGGACCCGAGCAAGGGTAATGCCCTTTTCTGGCAAAAGGAGTTGGCTGCATGACCGATATGAAAGCCCGCGAACGGCCTGCTGCCGTTGTCCTGACTGCCGGTGCCGAATCGCGCATTGCGCACCTGATGAGCCAGGCACCGGACGACGCAATCGGCGTGAAACTCTCAACCCCGCGCCGCGGATGTTCGGGCCTTGCCTATTCGGTCGACTACGTCACCGAAGAGGCCAAGTTCGACGAGAAAATCGAAACTCCAGGCGGTACATTTTATATCGACGGCGCGAGCGTCCTCTATCTCGTAGGCTCAATCATGGACTGGCAGGAGGATGATTTCACTGCCGGCTTCGTGTTCGAGAATCCGAATGCCAAAGGTGCCTGCGGCTGCGGTGAAAGCTTCATGGTCTGACTGATCTCGCGGTCAGCGATTTATCAGTCTTCGTCGGCCAACCGCTTGATCAGACGCTGTTCCAGCTCGTCGATATGGCCGTCGGCATCTAGCGCGCCGTCGAGCCAGCTCTGCTCGTGCGAGGTAACCTCATGCCCGGCCGCCGCGTCTGCTTCGTAGTCGTTTTGCGGGCCGTCCGTGCCCGCAAGGTGTTCACGTGCCCAGGTGATATTGCGCCTCAGATTGGGGGCAGAGCGGACCATGTTGGCGAGAAACGCGCCGTGACCTTTGCTTTCCGTCTCGACGAATTTGACCAGCTCGGCCTTGCGCGCGTGAGTTAGCTGCGCGTTGTCGAGCACAAAACCTCGCAGGAAGTTTGCAACACCATCGACGAACAGGTCGCCCCATTCCTCAGCGTTTTCATCGGCCAGCGTTGCGTCTTTCAGTCGGAACAGCAATTCGGCATCGAACCGACTTACCGCTGCAGGGCCATGGCCGCCGCTGGCGAAGATCACGCGGCGCAGGATGCGGCATTCAGCGGAGCTTATATGCGTCGCAGACAGCTCGCCGCCACAACGGGTTGGTCCGGTGCCGGTCAGCACTTCGCGCTCGACCTGTTCGAGCACATATTGCTTGAGCCGCTCGGGCACGTTTTCCGCGCGTTCGATGATGCGGACGATTGTTTCGAGCTCGACCATGCTTTCCAGCACGCCATCGTGATCAACCTTGGCAATCAGCCACTCGGCCTCTGAATCGCTGCACTGCAAGCGCGGTTTCGTGCCGTTGAGCACGTATTCGCCGATGGCCTCGACGAAGAAATCACACCATTCCTCGGACCGTTCAGTGAGCGAGTCGTTGAGTGCGAACAGTGCCTCGGCTTCGTCCTGATGGATCGCGCCATCGCCCCAGCCCTGGCGGCGAAGCGCGAGGACTTCCTCTGGCGAAACCTGGCCGTCAGCGGCGGCGCGCTGTGCAAGTTCGGAAAAATGCGTGGTCATATGCCGGTCAAACCTTCTTTAGTTCGCACATGATATCGCACGAACACGCTTAAGACCGCGTTACCATCTTTGAATGCAGCTCAATTCTGGCCTGAAATCTCGGAGATGCAGCGGCCGCGGTCGACTTCGTCGCCACCTTTACGGAGCCTGGCCTCAACATGGGTGGCAACCGGTTCCTGCCCCGGTTCGAGGGGGTAGAGAAAGATATCGAGCACGCAGCGACGCCCGCTGAACTGCAATTTGCGTGCGTCCCCTTCGGCAAGGTCAATGCGTGCGCTGCCAAATCGCCGGGTGAGCTCAGCCGCGCGCGCACCGATCACTCCGTCGATACCACGCTCGCGCTGTACTTCCGGCGCGCGGAATGATCCGCTTGGCTGTGCGGGTGGAGCCGCGACTGGACGCTGGATCGGTGCTTCGGCAGAGCCGCCTGCGCAGGCCGACAGCGCCAGTGTGCAGAACAAGATGACAGACTTACGCATTGGTCAATCCGCCTTGCGATCGATTGCCGATCGCACGTTGGGTGACATGTGTTCCAGCCGCTGCGCCGATTATCGGCGCAAGCAAGCCTGCAAGCGGAACAAGCATCAGCGCAGCAATCGCACCGCCAAGGATGAACCTGTCGAAAGCGGGCACCGGGCTGTTCGCTGGCTCATCGCCGCAATGCCGTAACCATGCCATATCGGTCAACTCGCGGCCCAACAGCACTGCGTTGACCAGCAGAAACACGATCGCCGGACCAATCGCCGTGAATATCAAGGCTATCGCCACCGGCAGCGCGAGCAGGTTGAACAGGACTGCCCGCCCCAGCCCGCGCAGTGAATTGGCAAGGTCGCGGCGAAAGGGTAGCGCGCGAGCCTGGCACGCGGCTTCTGGGTAGTGCTGTTTCTCCACCGCAGCGACGATCTCATCTGCAAAGAACTGCAGTACCGCCAGCGCTACGATGCGGAACAGGAACCAGAACGCGACCATTGCGGTGATTGCGGCGGCGACAGCGCTGGCGAAGCCGCTGCCTTCAAGCCCGAACCTTTCAAACGCATAGACCAGCCCGAAATACAGCCCGATGCCGCCGGCGACGAACACTGCCAGCGTGATCGCAACGCTCTTTGCCGCGATGCCCAGCACGGCTGGATCGGCGAGCTGTCGGACGGCTTTGATGAGTGAGGCGATAATGGCCGTCATGGCTCTGGGGAATGCGCCCATATCGCCAGCCAAGTCAAACCGCGATCGGCCGCCATTCCCAGACAATCTGAAATTTAACGCAGGCGCAGGTCATGCGCCCTTGGCCAATCGCGCGGACCCCGCTAGGCGATGCCCATAATGTGTTTTCCGTATCTACAGGATGGATCTGAGTGACTGAGCCGCGCTATGATGTGATCGCCATCGGCAATGCCGTGGTCGACGTAATTGCCTCGTGCGAAGAGGAGCTGATCGAGGAATTGCAGCTCAATCGCGGGGGTATGACCCTGATCGACGAGGCACGGGCCGACGAACTATACAACGCCATGCCGCCCGCGCGCGAAGTCTCGGGCGGGTCAGCCGCGAACACGCTGGCGGGTCTTTCGACACTTGGCTTGCAATGCGCCTTTATTGGCCAGGTCGCAGACGATCAGCTTGGCAAGGTCTTCCGTCATGACATGAACGCCACCGGCATCGATTTCGACACGCCTGCGCGAGACGGCGAGCCGGCGACGGGTCGTGTGCTGATCTTCGTGACGCCAGATGGCGAACGGACCATGAATACGTTCCTTGGCGCGGGCCAGTACCTGCCGGCGAGCGCGCTGGACGAGGCATTGATAGCAAGTGGCGCGATCCTTTATCTCGAAGGATATCTGTGGGATCCCGAAGAGCCGCGCCGCGCGATGCGCCGCGCCATTGAGGTTGCGCGCGAAGCGGGTCGCAAGATCGCCTTCACTGCCAGCGAAAGCTTCGTGATCGATCGCCACGGCGACGATTTCCGTCAGATGATCGACGACGGCGTGATCGACATCCTGTTTGTCAATGAAAGCGAGCTGGCGACCCTGACTGGCGAGGATGATTTTGAAGCCGGAATCGCGGCCGTCTCAGACAAGGTTCCGGTGTTGGTCGCGACCCGCAGCGAAAAGGGTGCGGTTGCCATCGCTCATGGAGATCGCGCCGAAGTCGCGGCCGTACCCGTGACCAAAGTGGTCGATACGACCGGAGCGGGCGATCAGTTCGCCGCCGGCTTTCTGTCGGGCTTTGCCAAGGACGAGCCATTGACCAGCTGCTTGAAGCGCGGTGCGATCGCGGCATCGGAAGTGATCTCGCATTACGGCCCGCGCCCTGAAGCCAATATGCAGGAGCTGATGAGCGAGAGGTTGTAGCTTTCTGCACGCTCTGCATGAGGTGAGGAAGATTAACACCCCTTCCAAAGTTGACAAAGTTGACAGTGTGTCGCCCGATGTTTGGAACGAATTATCTCTTATAAAGAGTGGGTTGTGACAAGATGGCGAAGTTGACACGTTACGAGTGAAATGCGCGTTCTGGAATGATGCCGACGATGTGAAAGAGCGAGCCAACGCTACCCAGCGCTGGTCGGGTAGGAAAGCCCGCTATTCGACGCGGCGATAATCGGCTTGCCGCAGGGTGATCATGTAATCCGCGATTTCCTGCGCCTGCTCGGGCATGAGATCGAAGTCCATCACCTCCGGATAGTTGTGCGCATCTGTCAGCCAGCTCGCGAGCGTCGCCTCGGTCAGCCCTTCGCGATTGGCGATCGCCTCAAAGCTGGGCGCTTCCGGATTGGGCGAGAGAAACGGTGGCTCCACCGCCTGACATCCCCCGCAGGCCGCTTCGACGAAAGCGGGCGGATTGGCCGTGGTCTGAGCAGAGGCGCTTTCTGCCGCCGGAGTGCCATAGGTCTGGCAGGCTGCCAAAAGGGCTGCGAAGGCCGCCAGAGAGGCGACCAGAGCGGAACGTAGGAAAGGGCGCTGTGTCATGCTTCCAATGAGCACAACCGTGCGTCAGCTTCATTGATCGAGGTCAAATTTGACAAGGCCACTTCATGGCCCGGGACCATGCGTTCAGCTTATGCGACGAGGTCCTTCGGCGCGGTGTTGAGCGACCCCGCCTGACAGGGACAACGTCAGGCGGGGTCGTTCAGGTCAGCGCGGGTTTGCCGCAAGCGTATTGCGGCTCGCCCGCGCCTGCGCCTTGGCGATGATGGCGTCGCGCATGGGGGTGGTTTTCTCGCGCAGCTTCGCCTTGCATTTCCTGGCTTCGGAATTGACGCGGACTGAGCGTGACCAATCAGACTGACAGACTTTGTTGATGGCGTTTTTGAGCCGCCTGTCGAACGTGGCGCGCCCCGCTGCCTTGGTCAGATCAAGGTCGGAGTAGGTCGCGAAGGCCCTTTTTTCCGAACCATCCGCCAAAGCGGGATTTGACACCATTCCAAGCGCAAGTGCGACTGCGAATGCTACTTTCTTCATATCGGTCTCCCTTGTGTTCGATGCACAAGAGATGATCCAATCTCAGTGGGAAGGCCAATCAAACGCTGGCCATAATCATAAGTTTAACTTATGTATTGCCGATGCGAGCCCTGCCCCCCTTGTCAGCCATCCGCGCCTTTGAAGCCGCAGCCCGGCACAGGAACTACACCCGCGCCGGAGAGGAACTGGGTCTCACGCAGGCTGGCGTGAGCTATCAGATCAGGAATCTCGAACAGCGTGTTGGCACCATCCTGTTCGTTCGCAACGGCCGGAGTATGGAACTGACCCCCGCTGGCGAAGCGCTTGCGCCACGTATCGCGCAGGCTTTCACATCGATGGAGCGCGCGTTTGCGAGCCTGGGGGACGCCGAAGATTCCGTGCTGTCGATTGCGTGTTTTCAGACGTTTGCGACGAAGATACTCGCCCCGCGTCTCGGCAAGTTCCAGCTGGAGCATCCCGAGATCGCGGTGCGTCTTGATGTAAGCGATGCGTATGTCGATCTCGAAGCTGGTGAGTGCGATGTCGCCATCCGCTTGTCGCGGGACGTATCTGCATCTTTGGTCTCGCATTTCCTGATGCGGCTGGGGATCGCGCCTTTCGCCAGTCCCGACTTCATCGCGCGTCACGCTGATTTGCAGGCTGAAGACCCGTCAATTCTGGACGAATACCGGATCTCCCCTGGCAATCCCTGGTGGCAGTTGTGGGATGATACGCGCTGCGCGAACCGGGCCGGGATCAATGACGGTAGCGTTCCGCGCGGATTGCAGTTCGATTCCCAGGTGCTCGATGCGGCCGCCGCAGCGAGTGGGGACGGCATTGCGATCCTGGCTTCGACGCTGTTCACGGCCGAGATCGCAGATCGCAAACTGCAAAGGGTGGGCAAGGCAGTGGTTTGGCCGGGTACCAAGTTCAGATTGGTCTACCCGGAGGTGCGACGACACTCCGCAAAGGTAAGAGCTTTCCGCGCATGGCTGATGCGGGAGTTTCAGAGCGTGTTTGCCGATAATCCGGATGGAGCGATGGACCACGAATAAGGCCGTCCGGCTTACTGTTCGGCTTCCCGCTCAACCTCGCGCCAGCCGATATCCTCCCGATGGAATCCGCTTGGGAACTTGACCGCGTTGACTGCGCGATACGCGGCACCCTGCGCTTCAGTGGCGTTTGACCCGAGCGCGGTCACGTTGAGCACGCGGCCTCCGTTCGAGACCAGTGCGCCGTCCTTGACCGCAGTTCCTGCGTGGAAGACCTTCGCACCGCCTGCTTGGGCTTCGCCCAGTTCGATCGGCCCGCCCTTTTCGGGTGTACCGGGATAGCCATTGGCTGCCATCACCACAGTGAGCGCAGTTTCCGCAGCGAACTTAACTTCGACACCATGCAGTTCGCCCTTTGCGCAAGCCAGCATCACCTCCGCCAGATCGCTCTGCAATCTCATCATTAGCACCTGACATTCCGGATCGCCGAACCGGCAATTGTATTCGATCAGCTTGGGGCCGTCGGCCGTCAGCATCAGTCCGGCATAGAGCACGCCCGAATAGGGCATTCCCTCGATGGCCATGGCGCGCACGGTCGGATGGATGATCTCGGTCATGGTGCGGGCTTGCAGCTCTTCGGTGAGCACCGGCGCGGGGGAATAGGCACCCATGCCGCCGGTGTTCGGCCCGACATCGCCTTCACCGACACGCTTGTGATCCTGCGCAGTGCCGAAAGGCACGATAGTCTCGCCATCGGTCAGCGCAAAGAAGCTCGCCTCCTCACCTTCGAGGAATTCCTCGATCACGACTTCGGCTCCGGCCTCGCCGAACTGGCCGCCAAACATGTCGGCGAGCGCGATTTCAGCCTGCTCGATCCCGTCTGCAATCACGACGCCTTTGCCTGCTGCGAGCCCATCTGCCTTGAGCACGTAGGGAGGATCGAAGCGCGTAAGCGCAGCGCGCGCCTCTTCAAGTGAGGTGGTGCGAACATAGGCCCCGGTCGGTATCCCGGCGCGCTCGCACAGATCCTTGGTAAAGCCCTTGGAACCCTCAAGCTGGGCTGCGGCTTTCGATGGCCCGAACACGGCAACACCTTCGGAGCGCAGAGTGTCGGCAAGGCCATCGACCAACGGCGCTTCCGGGCCGATCACGACCAGGCCGATCTCGTTTACCTGGCAGAACAGCGCGACCGCTTCGTGACTGTCCGTATTCAGTGTAATACGCTTGGCTTCTTCCCCAATACCGGGATTTCCGGGGGCAGCGTAAAGCTCGGAAACGCTCGGGGATTGCGCCAGCTTCCACGCGAGCGCATGTTCACGGCCTCCACCGCCGAGCAAAAGGACATTCATGGCGCGCGCTTCCTCTTCTTCAGATCCAGCAGGGCTGGTAGCGCGCGAGCGGCAGGGCGACAACGCTCAGGCCCTGTCGATCACCGAGATTTCGACCCTGCTAAAGCGCACGGTGGAAGAGCGGTTCGGCCATGTCCGGCTGCGTGGTGAGCTGTCGGGGGTGAAGCGCGCGGCGTCGGGCCACATGTATTGCGCGCTGAAGGACGAGAAAGCCGTGCTCGACGGAGTCATGTGGCGCGGGAACACCGGGCGGCTGGCGTTCGTGCCGGAAGACGGGCTGGAAGTGATCGCAACCGGTAAGCTGACGACATATGCCGGGCGTTCGAAGTATCAGGTGGTGATCGACAGTCTCGAGCTGGCCGGCGAGGGGGCTTTGCTCGCGCTGTTGGAAAAGACTCGCGCGCGGCTGGATGCTGAGGGCTTGTTCGCAAGAGAGCGAAAGCGCCGCTTGCCGTTCCTGCCTCAAACCATCGGCGTGGTTACCTCACCAACCGGATCGGTTATCCGAGATATTCTGCATCGGCTGGCGGATCGGTTCCCCAGCCATGTTGTGGTGTGGCCGGTGCTGGTGCAGGGGCAGGGTGCTGCAGAGCAGGTTTCCTCTGCAATCCGAGGCTTTTGTGAGCTTGAGCAGGGAGGCGAAGTGGCTCGCCCCGACCTGCTGATCGTTGCTCGCGGCGGTGGGTCGATTGAGGATCTGTGGAGCTTTAACGAAGAGAGTGTGGTTCGGGCCATCGCCGAATGTACCATTCCGGTGATTTCCGCCGTGGGGCATGAAACTGACACGACGCTTGCGGATTATGCCGCCGATCAGCGCGCCCCCACCCCTACCGCAGCGGCGGAGATGGCCGTCCCAGTGCGGGTCGATCTCGACGCGACACTTGCGGACTATGCCGCCCGCCAACGCCGTGCGGTGCATCGTCCCGTCGAACTGGGCCGGGAGCGGCTGGAGGTGCGCGTCCGCCGGATGCCTCGTCCCGAGGTGCTGCTGCAGCCACAGGCACAGCGGCTCGATGACCTGTCCGACCGGTTACGGCGAGGGCTTACGGATGGTGCCGGGCGTGGCCGTGAGCAACTGGCCGGAATCGCAGCACGCCTTTCACCCAGCACGCTTACGCGCGCTCATGGCGAGGCGCAGCGACGGCTCGACCGCGCGCGTCTAATACCGCAATTGGTCGAACGCCCGCTCAAGACCGGGCAGGATCGACTTGCAGCGCTCACTCGCCTTGCCAGTCAGCTTCATCCCGAAAAGCCGCTGAAGCGTGGCTATGCGATTGTCCGCGATACCACTGGCAAGGCGCTGACCGGCAAGGCGCAGGCGCAGACACAGACCGCGCTGACGCTGCAATTCAAGGATGGCATGCTCGATGTTAGAGTGGGCGATGCCCCGCCTTCGTCGCAATCTGCGCCCACAAAGCCCAAACCTCGCAAGCCCGCCAAGAAATCCGATGCAGCCTCGCCGGCACAAGATGATTTGTTCGGTTAAGGTAGGAATGCTAAAGAGTGCCCTATGTTGATGTCGACCAGCGATAAAGCCGCCAAACTCTATTATGGCCCCGCCAGTTTCCGTGTCCTCAAACCCGGTCAGCACGTGCTGTGCGCCGTTTCGGGCGAAGTGATCCCGCTTGAAGAATTGCGGTACTGGAGTGCCGAGCACCAAGAGGCCTATGCGACGCCGGAAATCGCGACCAGCCGACTGCTCGGCCAGGACTAGCGCCCATGGCAGTGCGCCGGGCCCCGATTATGGTGGCTACCCTCGGACTTGGCGGATTGATGAGCTGCGCGGGCAGTGAGGCGGCAGCGCCCGAACCTGCGTCGGCGGGTGCGCCTGCTGCTGAAGTCACGCCTGAGCCGCCGGAGACCTACACCGCGACGATCGACAATGCGCGCCCGATCAAGAAGCCTGTCCCATCGGAGCCTATCGCCAATCGCCGAGTGCAGTTCTCTTATACCGGTGAACTGACCCAAGGCGGCTATATTCGCGGAATGGCTCCCAGTAACACCGTGCAGGCGACATTGGGTGATCAAGTCTTGGAGATTGCCGAGGATGGGTCGTTCTTCGCCGCGTTCGACCGCGACAGTGCGGGCGAAATTGCGCTGACCGCCACCACCGGACGCGGGCGGGAAGTCAGTCAGACACTTACGGTTTCACCACGCGACTGGCGGATCGAGCGTGTCAACGTGGCAAGGCGCAGTGGCGGATCGAGCGAGGCGTGGTGGAAAAAGCGCAAGCCCGAATGGGAGGCGATCAACGCTGCCCGTGCCAAGGAAACCGATGCAGATGGCTGGCAACAGGACTTCATCTGGCCAGTAAAGGGACGTATTTCCGGTCGCTTCGGTCGCCAGCGTATCTATCGCGGTGAGCCTGGCTCGTATCACTCGGGCATCGATATCGCGCCTGGTAACGGAGTGCCGTTTGTCGCTCCCGCTGACGGAGTGGTGGTGCTCGCGCGGACCGGTTTCAGCCTTGAAGGCGGGTTGATCATCATTGACCACGGTATGGGTCTTAACAGCGCCTTCCTGCATGCATCGAAGATCGCGGTGGAAGAAGGCGAGAGCGTCGAGCAGGGGCAGTATATCGGCAATGTCGGATCAACCGGTCGCGCGACCGGCCCGCACCTGCATTGGGGTCTTAAGTGGAATGATGCCCGGCTCGATCCGCTGCTGTTTGTGGGGCCGATGAACTGAAATGCCGCGCACACGCAGGCTGATCGCAGCGCTCGCTGTGGCGCTGGCGTGCGCACCCGGTACCTGGTTCAGAACTGACACCCCCAGAACGCCGCCCAGGAATATTGCCTTGGCCAATGTGCAGGGCGCGATTGCGACCGATACGCCGGGCTGGGCGGTCGAAGGTGTGTGGCAGTACGAGGCTGAAAGCCTGATGTTCGGCGGATTCTCCGCCATGCTGGTGCTCGGCAACAATCGGCTCAGAGCATTTTCGGACCGGGGCGCGCGCTTTACCCTTACGGAACCTGATCAACCCCAACCCGAACGCACCGCGCGGCATAAGCACAATCCCGCTCGCAATGTGGTGCGTCAGCTGGTTGAGCCAGGCCGCGCGAATGAGCTTTGGGACATCGAGTCCGCAACGCGCGATCCGGCAACCGGCCAATACTGGCTTGGGTATGAAAGCGTGCATACGTTGCACCGCTTCACCATAGCCAGCGAAGCCGACGGCTTGCGCGACCTCGATGAGGAGGTCAGCTGGTACGCCAATGGCGGGGCCGAAGCGATGGTGCGACTGTCCGATGGCCGGTTTGTGGTCCTGCCCGAAGGCAGGTCAGAGGCCTTGATCTTTTCCGAAGACCCAGTCGAACGCGGCGATCCGGTGAGCATCGCCTTTAGCAATCCGGCTTCAGGATTTGCTGTTACCGATGCGGCGCAGCTGCCGGACGGACGCCTGTTGCTGTTGTTGCGCAACCTCGATTGGGGCGCTGGCGGCTGGCCTCCGTTTGAAAGCAAGATCGCGATCGCGGACTTGCCGGAGGCGGGGCTGAACGCAGCCTGGGCACCAGCGATCACGCTCGATCTGGCAGGTTTGGTGCCGCGCGAAAATTACGAAGGGCTGGGCGTGAGACCGCGCGAGGATGGGACACTCGATGTATGGTTGATTTCCGACGACAATATGTCGGCCTTTCAGCGCACGCTGCTGGTGAAGTTGAACTTCGATCCGGTGATGTCTGATCTATCGCCAGAACCCAGCGAGGCCGAATAGCAGGCAAAGCAAAAGGCGCGCGAGCAACCTCGCACGCCCTTGCAAAATGTCAGATTGACCTCTCGGCCGGACTTAAGCTGCGGCGTCAGCCTTAACCAGCTCGCGCTTCACCTTGAGCGCGCGTGCCGACAGCTTGTCGTCGCTGGTCTTGAGCAGCCAGTTATCGAGTCCGCCATTGTGCTCAACTGAGCGCAGACCGTTGGTCGACACGCGGAACTTGAAGCTGCGATCCAGCTTTTCGCTCAGCAGCGTGACGTTCTGCAGGTTGGGCAGGAACACGCGCTTGGTCTTGTTGTTGGCGTGGCTCACATTGTGGCCGACCTGGCGACCTTTGCCGGTCAGTTCGCAAATCCGCGACATGATATCTCTCGTTACGTTCTAGTGGCGGGCGAGTTTGGCGGGGCCGAGTGATTCGGCAGTCCTGAAACTCGGGTTATCCCGGAAAGCGGCGCGCATAGCCTTGCCCTGCCGAATCGTCAAGCAAGTTGCACGTGATGATACCCCAAGCTAGCGCCAAGACATGACTCGGCAAGAAACGAGATGGCCTATCCCGCAGCCGATGCGGGCCGCGCTCGAAGCGGCGCGCGACGCGGCGCGTGGCGGTGAGGTGCCGGTGGGTGCGGTGATCGTCCGCGGCGAGACCATCATCGCGACCGCGGCGAATGCCACTCGATCGCCGCCCGATCCGACGGGCCATGCAGAGATCAGAGCCTTGCGACTGGCTGCAGAGCTGTTGGACGATGACC
The DNA here is from genome assembly GCA_039195235.1 of Pseudomonadota bacterium. GTDB lineage: Bacteria > Pseudomonadota > Alphaproteobacteria > Sphingomonadales > Sphingomonadaceae > Erythrobacter. The sequence goes on along the minus strand of JBCCVO010000001.1, from coordinate 15,778 downwards.
GGCTGACCGGCTGCGATCTCTATGTAACGCTTGAACCCTGCGCGATGTGCGCCGGTGCGATCAGCCACGCCCGCATCGCGCGGCTCTATTACGCGGCCAGCGATCCGAAAGGCGGCGCGGTTGAACATGGCGCGCGGGTGTTCGAACAGGAGCAGTGTTTGCACCGGCCCGAGGTCTATTCGGGCATAGGCGAAGCCGAAGCGGCGGAATTGCTGCGTGAGTTCTTCAGAGAAAGGCGGTGACGACGATGTCCCGCGTAAATTTTGCCAAGACGCTGTTCGTGTTTGCCGGAACGGTGATCGCAAAACACCTCGGGCTCAAGCGCGGGAAGCCAGAGATCGAATCGATATTCAACTATGTGAAGATCTCTGAAACGCTCTCCACCTCCGGCCAGCCGACGGAGGAGCAGTTCGGTGCAATTCGCGATGCGGGATTTGAGGCGGTGATCAACCTGCTGCCGCAAGAGAAAGAGAACGCGCTTAAGAACGAAGAAGAGGTCGTGCGCGGCTTGGGCTTGGACTATACCTATATCCCTGTCGTGTTCACTGGCCCAACCGAGGAGGACTTCTCCAGATTTGCTGCGGCCATGCGGGCAAATGAGCGGCGCCAGATCTGGGTCCATTGCGCGGTCAATGCACGGGTTTCGGTTTTTGTCGCTCGCTATCGAACCGAAATTCTGGGCGAACCGGTGGCGCAGGCTCGCGCGCCAATCGGACAGGTTTGGGAGCCTTACGGAGTTTGGAAAGCGTTTCTCGAACAGAGCAATTAGGCTCGGCGGTACAAGCAGTCAGTCCCATCGCGGCATTGACTGTGGCGGCTCGCCAATCCTGGCTTGATCGCCCACCGAAGAAGAGTTTGCCGTGTTGGTTTGAGCGTTCCCTGATTGAAACGCATTCTGACACCATCGTCGCGGGCGCATCGTCCTGCGACCCGTACGTCACGAGGTTTCCAAGAGCAAAACGATTCCGGAAATCCGGCCGTTTGCAGTGGCCGACCTTCCCGCGCTCTACTCCATCCGCAAGGCCGGGTTTTCGGCTGCGATTCCCTCGGTGCATTTGAGTCGGTCGATCTAGTGTAAGGACGCTCATAGGCGGCGCGCTTCTCAATCCTCGGTCAACCACCCCATCGCCTTATCAAGATCGTCCAGATCGAAAGCGCGAATTTCCGGTTTCAACACCGCGCCAATCACGCTCGCCATGCCGCCGATCCAGTCGGGACCGCCGACGATGGCGTAGCGGTCGAGTTTGCCGATCAGGTCCAGCTTTCCGCCCATCACCTGGCTGCTGAACATCGCGTCGACATCGAAGCCATGCCAGCCCCTGATGACGATCATCAGGCGGGAACAGTCCGGTTCTTCCAGTCTTGCCCGCACCATTGCGACACCGCGTTCGGATTCTTCGCGGTCTAGCCGTCCGTTCAGTTCAAAGGCCGCGATTTCGGGCTTGCCGATATCGAGTTCGCGGACCGCTCCGGTGTGTGGGGCTTCGTTCTCTTCCAGCACCCATGCCCGAGCGGCATCCGCTTCGTCCTCATCGTAGACCTCGTAGGTCAGACCGGGCATTAGCGCGCTTTCGAACCGCGCGGCGCTGCGGACCCATTCTTTGTCGGAGATAATGGCAATGCGATCCAGCCGGTAGGCGTATCTCAACACACTTGGCAGGTGCGCGAGTTCTACGGTCACGGCGGACAACGAGAACCCTGCCATCGCTGTGAGGTCGATAAGCAGATTTCCGCCACTTCCCGCCTCCAGCTGTTCCTTGGCAAAGTCGACGATCCGCTGCGCGTCGTCCTGACGAAATTCGGCCATAACGACCATGCGATGCGCGTTGGGGGATATTTGTTCGATGTCGATCATGGTGCTGCTCCTGAAACGGTATGCCAGGTCTCCCCTCTCGGCTCTGACAATGAGCGAGTCATACGTCGCCTATCCACTGCCAGCGATTTCATCTCGTTCGCGAACTTCGCAATCTCGGAGCTGAACTGCCCCTCGGCAATTTTCTGTCGTTCCTTTGCGCGACGAGTAGAGAATGAGCGCCTTCATTTTAGCGTGCCAGTTTAGCCTGATATAGGGTGGTTCCAGTCCGAATTGACCGAAGAATTCGATGAGCAGCCCCCCTTTGCTAAGGGTAGGGAGCAATCCCATACGAAGCTCCAAAGTTCGCGATGATTGCTATCCAGCCAATCTGTACACATCATTGATATTGGTCAAAATTTGGCCAATGGGCGTCGAAGCTCAGGGTTACGCTGGGTCAGAGTCCCCGCCATATCTTCGCGCTCGCCGCATCCCTCGCTCCAAAGCGCCTGGCATCGCAGCGGGTCGGGCGGAAGCTCTTCGCATAGCACAGGCGGATTTCCTCCAGCCAGCCATCCCGATTTAGCTTCACGCCGATTTGGTTTGCGCTCCAACCGACATTGGCATCGGCGAAGGCTTTGCGGATGCGGCCGGCAGTGAGCCCCTCTTCGCGCGAGATCCGGTCGTAATCCGGAATACGCAGGCTGTTCCAAAGGATGCGGGTGACCCTGAAATAGGTTTCGGGTCGCTTGACCATGCAGCTGCCATGCTTGGCCCATTGTCGCGCGACCAATCGTGCCGATGGCATCATGCACATATTGCGGCGCATCTCACGCGGGGTCAGCACACCGCTGGTCGAGCACCATTGCGGCCATGAACCAGAGCTCTCGGGCCACAGCCCGTGAACGATCAGTCCAAACCGCCCGTTATCGCCTGAACATTGTGTCCTGTGCATGCGGCTATCCTGACGCGTGCGGCAAAAGGCGGGCGACCAGCTGAGTGCCATCGTGTAACCGGTGACGGGCAGTTCGCGTGGACGACCGCCTGGTGAAACCTGAGGGACGTTGGAAACTTGCGGTATACGGCACTGGTAGGCCTGAGCGCTGGCGAGTGATGGTGCCAACAGCGCCCCTGCGAAAAGCGCCGCCTTGGACAGTTTCATTCGAAGGTCGATGGGTCGATCCGATCTTTACCGCCGCTTTCCAGATAGTCCTTCGCATCCGGCTGGAACAGGAAGTAGATTGCACCGACCTGCATCGCGGTGATCACCAGAGAGAGTACGAGTTCAAGGATCGGGGTGCCGATCAGCCCAAACGGCATGAAGGCCAGTCCTATAGCTGTCAGCGCAACCAGTATCCACTTGGCAATGTTGCTTGCCCTTCGCGAAATGAAATACCAAAGCAGCAGGCTGATCCCGTAGCCGATTGACGCCGTGATGACCGCGAAAGCTACTCCGAACCCGCTCCCGGCGAGTTCCGACATGATGGAATCCCAGGAGATGACGTAGTTGAGCAAACCGACGAGGAGCCCGCCGAGATAGAGCTTATCGAACATACCGATCGATTGCGGACGCATGAAAATTCTCCTTATATCTGGCGAGAATAGCGGGGACCCACAAACATACAACGCGCATTTGTGAAGCGCCGCGCGCTAGTCAAATGCGCGAGCGTCGCTCTCTCGAGGGCGATCGAACCATGTGTTCGCGCCTCGCATGAACAACAATGCCACGGCCGCCAGAGAGATCGACTGTCCGGCCAAAACGCCCGGCAAGGCATAGAGCATTGGAAGGTTGGTTAGGATGAGCGCCACCTTGATCGTGGCCATTGCGGTGATGAACCAGCGCGCAAACCGGCTGGCGATCAGCCACACCAGCGCCACCGGGATCAGCTCGATCGTAAACCAGGCCGAGCTGGTGACGATGGTCCAATCCCGGTTCCATTCGAAGCCAAGCCCCAGCGAGTTCAGGATTTCCTGCTGAGCGGACAGGTCGAACAGCGCGACAGTAAGGTTCCAGCACGCAAGCGCAAGCAGGATGCCTGCAAACAGGTTGATCGAAAGCGGACGTGGCCCAATGGCGAGTATCACGGCTCACCTGTCACAAGGGTTTGAAATCGAGTCCGACATCGGCTGCAGGGGCGCTTTGCGTCAGGCGGCCGACCGAGACATAGTCGACCCCGCTTGCTGCCTTGGCCGCGATCGTATCAAGGTTGATCCCGCCACTGGCTTCCGTAGGGACGCGGCCTGCGACCATCTCGACTGCCTGTTTGAGAGTATCGGGCGACATGTTGTCGAGCAACAGGTGATGCGCCCCGGCCTCTAAGGCGGGTTCGATCTGGTCGAGCCGGTCGACTTCGCAAATGATCCGCTCCACCCCGGCATTGCGCGCGCGTCGCACCGCTTCGCCGACGCTGCCAGCAACAGCGACGTGGTTATCCTTGATCATCGCTGCATCATACAGGCCCATGCGGTGGTTCTGCGCCCCACCCATTCGGGTTGCATATTTTTCCAGCACGCGCAGACCGGGAAGGGTCTTGCGGGTGTCAAGCAAGGTGCAGGACGGATTGCCGCCGGGTGCGCGCATGGCGGTGACGTACTGGTTCGCCATAGTAGCGATTCCTGAGAGGTGCTGAACGATATTGAGCGCGCTGCGCTCCGCAGTGAGCAAGGCCCGGGCATTGCCTGTAAGCCGCATCAGGTCGGTACCCGGTGTGACCTTGTCGCCATCATGCACAAGCACTTCAATGCTGACGTCGGGGTCGAGCTCGCGAAAGAACGCCTCGGCCAGCGGAAGGCCCGCGACTACGATAGCATCGCGACTGTCCATCACCCCCGAAAAGCGAGCATTGGCGGGGATAACGCTCTCGGACGTGACATCGCGCCCGCCCCCTTCGAGGCCGATGCCGAGGTCTTCATCCAAGGTCGAGCGGACGAAGTGGTCGAGATCGAAGCCGGGGAGAGAAAGGGTCATGAGAATGGGTGTGGCTGAGTCGTTTGTGTTCCGCAAGCGCATCCGCACTCGCTATTTCCTCGCTCACGCAGCTTGTAATCGCATCGCTGTGCGCGGGCGATCACCCTTGCGGTCCGCCCTTCGGCGGTCCGTCTGTTTCTCGATTACCACAGTGAGAGCGCGGCCGCGCGTCGGCCGGTCAGGCCGCCTCCGCAGAGGCAGTGCGCGACGCGCATTCGCCGCGAGCGAGAATCAATGTACGAACCGTGCCACGACATCACGATAGCTGCGCGACACCTTCACCTCGGCACCGCTGTCCAGAACCAGGAAGCACTCGCCGTTGGTGTGCGGCTTCACCTGGCGAACCTGATCCAGATTGACGATTGTCGAACGGTGCACGCGCTGGAACTTGCGCGGGTCGAGGCGGCGCTCAAGATCCTTCATTGTCTCGCGCAGGACCAGCGAGTTATCGCCGGTGGAAATGATCATGTAGTCGCCTGCGGCATCGATATGCTCGATTGAATCGACTTCCACGCGGAAGATCTGCCCGCGATCCTTCACATTGATGAGCTTTTCGAACCGCTCGGCATTGTCGCCAACCGCATCGGAGAACTGCGCAGCCCGATCTGGCGCGACTTCGGCGAGTACATCGAGCAGTTGCTCAGCATCCTCGGTCTTCTTCTTTTCAGACAGGCGCTGGCGCACCCGCTCTATCGTATCGGCGAGCTTGTCTTCATCGACCGGTTTCATCAGGTAATTGACGGCATTTGCTTCGAACGCGCGGATGGCATGCTCTTCGAATGCGGTCACGAACACGAACAGCGGCGGTTCGATCTCCATCACGCCCTTCACCACGGAAAACCCGTCAAAGCCGGGCATCTGGATATCGAGGAATACAAGATCGGGCTTCTCGGTCTTGATCTTGCGGATTGCCTCCCGCCCATTCGAACAGGTGTCGATCACTTCGACATCTTCGAAGGGCTCGAGCCGGACTTGCAGGCCCTGGGTGGCAAGTTTTTCGTCATCAACAAGGATAGTACGGATGGTCATGCAGATGATCCCATTTTTCGCGCGGTGTTCAGGGGGATGATGGTCGCCGATGTATCTGCGGAGCCGGTGTCTTTTCCGTTTCTCGCTTTGCCATCGCCTGACGCTGCGGTGGCGGGTGAGCCTGCAGTATCGCGACCTTTTACGGGCTCGCTCGCGCTTTCGCTTGCCCGTTGAAAGGGAATTTCGATGAGGACGGAGAAACCTCCGCCGGGTTCGGATTTGGTGTTGAACAGATGCTTGTCGCCATAAGCCTGCATCAGCCGTTTGCGGATGTTGGCGATGCCGACGCCGGTCGACACCGGCTGGCCTGGCGTATCAGGTGAATATTCCAGCAAGCTGTGCTGCAATGGCCCATCGATGCCGGGGCCGGTATCTTCGACGCTAATGCGTAACCGGTTGCCCATCACGCGCGCTGTGAGCGAGATGCGAGCGCCTTCTTCCTGCGGGCTGACAGCATATTTGATCGCATTTTCGATCAGCGGTTGCAGCAGCATTGAGGGAAGCTGGGCCTGCAGGGCTTCCTCTTCAACTTCGAAATGGGTGCGCAGCCGCTCTTCGAACCGCATCCGTTCAATGCCAAGATAAAGCTGCAAGGTCTCGATCTCTTGCTCGAGCGTTACCTGGCTGCCCGGCTGGGCGATCAGAGTGTGCCTCAGGAAACTGGACAGGCGGGTCAGCATCGCATTGGCAGGCTCGGTCTGTTTCAGCAGCACCAGCGTGCTGATTGAATTGAGCGTGTTGAACAGGAAATGCGGGTTGAGCTGATAGCGCAGCATCGCCAGCTGCGCCGAGGTCGCCTGCGTTTCAAGGCGCTCGAGCCGGTCGGCCTGCTTCTCGACCGTCAGGAAGTAATTGATCGCGAAGTACAGTGCGCTCCACGCACCCAGCATCGTCAGAGGGATGAAGGTGATGCCGATTACGCGCTGGACGAAGCTCGTTTCGCGACTGTCACCGTAGTAAATGCCCTGCACCCAGGCATCGATCGCCGCGTGAAAGATAACGGCTGTGATCAGCACGAGGAAGGTCACGCCCCAGGTCACGATCGGCTTGCGATTGATCAGCTGGCGATAGACGACCGAGAGGATAAGACTGATCGAAAAGCCGGTGATCGTATTTACGAGAATGACGGCGAGCAGATCGATCGCCAGGCCATTGGCGAGCGCCGACAGCGCGCGCAGCAGGAATGCTCCGCCCCAGCCGGCGAGCTGTAAGTTCCAGAATGCCCTGTTCTTGCTCGCGAAGAACGGTGCGGGCTGGAGTTGCAGAACAGCCATAGTCCTCCCGTCTAGCCGATTTTTTCGCGGTTAGCAGCGCCTTTCGCGCGTATGGGCGTACAGCGCGAACAATTGAGCGCGTTGATGAGAGGGTTTGTCGATGGTTTGCTCACTCGCCGCGAGGGGCCTTGACGCCCGCATCCGGATCAATCTCCCGGAGAAAATGCAGCGACCAGTCGGCCTTGCCCTCGCTTGCTATCAGCGGGGAGATTGCGGCCAGTTCGGCCTCGATCATGGCTGCGCGGGCCTGCCATTTGTCGTGCGTGCCAGGGATGAACAGGACGCTGCCGCTGCTTGGTCGATACTCTTTGAAAAAGCGGATCGCGGCGCGTGGATCGTAGCCAGCATTTACGAGCAGCCATGGCATCAACCGGTCGGCCTCGCGCTCGATCAATCTCACATTGCGGCGCTTGCGTGTGTTGCGATCAAGCCAGTCGCTATGCGCTAAAACGTTGTGCGCGAGTTCATGGGCGACGAGCGCGGCGAACAGCTCTTCGGGATAGGCGACGGCAGGCGTCTCAATGCCGACAAGTACACGCTTTCCATTGGCGCGCACCTTGTCAGTGCCCGTCGCGAGGACAAAGCGGGAAGCGCAGACCTTGACCGGTGCGACCTCCACTTCGGATTGGTCGGCGAAGGTTAGAGTGATCGCTCCATTTGCGGCGAGTTCTGCATCGATGTGATCGTGGGCGCGGGCGAGGCGTTCCCAGTGCAGTCTCTTGCCGGCCTCCCAGCCGTTTGGATCAACCGATCCAAGCCGGGTGACCTCATGGTTGGGCGCAAAGGCGCCTGACAAGTATGCAGGCGAGCCGCGCGCGGCGGTCTGGACCGCGAAATCGCCCGTCAGATCAAGCGCTGCTCGGGCGATCTCGGGTGCGCCGTAGCTCGCCAGATCCTGCAATTGCAGCCCGATCGAGGGGATGGAGTTTTGGCAAAACTCGGCATTTGCGCGCGCCAACTGCCAGCCGATATCCTGCAATCTCTGATCGACCGCCTGGAATTCCTCAATCGCGGCGCGCTCAACCTTGAGGTCAACGTCGTCGAGGTCAGGTGCCGCAGCGAGCGGGCTTGCCAGTAGTCCGGCCAGCAAAGCGGACGCGATATGCGGAATTCGCCGCCACATCAGCGACCCGCTTCGGCCAGCGCCTGCTTCAGCCCGTCATACCCGACAGCACCGCCAATCGCCTTATCGCTGGTGGCCCAGCCTGGGGTTCCGCTGAAGCCAAGCGATTGTGCGAAGGTGAAATTGCGCGCGAGTTCTACTGCGACGGTTTCGGACGCAGCATCGACGCGCGCCCTCTCCAGATCGAGCCCGGCCTTTTGTGCAGCGGCCTCGATGCTTTCGGCGCTGGTCGGGCCAAACTCGAACATTGCCTCGTGGAATGCCCGGTATTTGCCTTGCAGCGCGGCGGCGAGCGCCATGCGCGCGGCGTCATCGCTGCCATCGAAGATCGGCCATTCGCGTACGATCACCTTCAATTCCGGGTCTTCGTCGATCAGCCGCGCAACGTCCTTAAGGCTCGCTTCGCAATAGCCGCAATTATAATCGATGAACTCGACCAGAACCTTCGATCCTTGCGGATTGCCGAGCACCGCTCCGGGAAAGGGCATGTAGATTTCGTCGCCCAGCTCAGCGAGGCGTTTGCTGGCTTCCTGTGTCTGATAGGCTTCGGCCATCTGCGGCAGCATATCGGGATTATCGAGCAGGAACGCGCGCGTGCGATTGTCGGCGAGACCAGAATACGACCAAGCCGCCGCGCCGAGAAAGCCGAACACCAGCGCCATAAACGCGGTGGCGAGCGTGTTTCGTAGCGGAGAAGCCATAATCAAAGTCCGGTTGTGTTGAAGGACGTAAGCTTAGCGCCGGTCGCGCAGCCGTTCCAGCTCGGCGCGGGCCTGCAGAGATATATCCTGCGCGCGAATCCAGTCGGGCGAACCGCGAGGTAGCGACGCTTCGGCGGCCTGAGCGCTGCGCAGGGCGGCGGGATATTGGCGTGCCATTACCTGCTGTTCGGCGCTTGCCAGGCGGGCACGCGGCACGTCACCACGTGCGGCATAGACCACGCCGAGCTGATACCAGGCGAAAGGATTGAAGCGATCGCGCGCCACCGCCGCGCGCAAGACACGCTCCGCCTCGACATAATTCGCTTCGTCCTCTGTCGCGATCAAAGCATGGCCAAACATCGATGCGATCAACGGCTGGTTCAGCGTCAGCTCGGTTGCACGGCGAAGTGGTGCAAGCGCGGCCTCCGGTTGGCCGGATTCGAGCAGAACCTGACCTTTCACTTCGAGGAAATACGGGTTGTCGGGCTCCTTTGCGAGCAGGGTATCGGTTTCCGCCAGCGCCTTTTCGACCTGCGCATCCTTATGGAACGCATAGGCCCGCGCATAGCGCGCGGGATCACTAGTGTCGCTCTCGGGATAGAGGTTCAGCGTGCGATGCGGCTCGGCGAGATAGCCATAAAGCTTGGCACGGACGAGCTCGAAGCGTTTCTGCAGTTCGGGATCGTCAGGCGCGTCCCAGGCCGGGTCTTTTTCATACACTTCGCGCAGAGTGGCAATCCGGTCGCCGGAAAGCGGGTGTGTGCGGCTGTAGGCGGCATCGTCGGCCTGGCTGAATCCGCGGCGAATTTCGAGGCTGCGTAGGCGTTCGAAGAACTTCAGCGACCCGCGCCCGGAGATGCCCGCACCCGAAAGATAGCGTGCCCCGGCAAGGTCGGTCGCGGCTTCCTGATTGCGGTTGAAGGCAAGGAAGCTGCCCACTGCGGCCTGCTGACCCGCCATGATCGCACCCAGCGCCGCATCACCCGCTCCAGCGAGCGCCGCGCCTACGCCGAGCAGCAGCGACAATATGGTTATGCCATTGGCGCTGCGAACACGCTCATCAAAGCGCACGACATGCCCGGCCGTGATATGGCCAAGTTCGTGCGCGATCACACCCTGCACTTCGTTGGCGGTTTCGGCTGCGTTGATCAGTCCAGCATGGATATAGACGACCTGGCCGCCCGCCACGAATGCGTTGATCGAGGGGTCGTTGATCAGCACGATCTCGACATTTTCGGGTTCCAGTTCGGAGGCCTCAATCAGCGGTTCCGACATATCCTTGAGCAATTGCTCGGTTTCCGCGTCGCGCAGGATGGATTGTGCAGCGACCGGCTGAAACGCGAAAGCGCAGCTGGCGACGAGCGCGAGCAGATAAGCCCACAAAGCATGGAATTGGCGCATAGTGCTTGTCTAACGCGTTTCGGCCTGAACCGGAACTGAAACCGTGGCAGTCAGTGCGAATTCGGCGATGACATCAGCGACATCGCGCCCACTTCGCCATGGTGCGGCGAGTGAGATCAGCGGGTCGTTATGCTCCATCTCCGGGTAGGTCTTTAGCGTCACCTCGCCGCCCGCAGCTTCGATTTGTTTCGCCAGTTCCCGGCTGTTGCGTGGCTTGACCAGAGTGTCTTTCTCTCCGTGAATCAACAGCATCGGTGGGGCGTCCCTGCGCACATGGCTCATAGGCTGGGTTCCTTCCGGGTCGTCGGCATCGCCAAACGAGTTGATCGTCGATTCGCTGTCGAACGGGAGAAAATCATAGGGGCCGGATAGCCCGATCACCCCTGCGATATCATCTGCCGACATGCCCTCGCGCCCTAGCCATTGCCGCTCAAGCGCTGTCATTACGACATTGTACGCGCCAGCGGAGTGGCCAGCGACGAAGATACGGTCCGGATCACCGCCATATTGTGCGATTTCGTTCCGCGTCCAGGCTATTGAGCGCGCGGTGTCTTCCAGCATCGCCGGATAGACCGCCTCAGGGTGCAGTCGATATCCGCTCAGCACAACGATGAACCCTTTTGGCACAAAAGCGCGACCAATAAATCCATAATCGACCGGATCGCCCGATCGCCAGCTTCCGCCATGGGCAAACAGCAGGACAGGGAGCGGAGCATCCGCGCGGTCACCCGCTTCCGGTGCCCACACGATCAACTTTTGAGCAGGATGTTCGCCGGTCGCGATGGTCGCTAGCAGCCTGGCGCCGCCATGGCCGCCGACCAACCGATCAACGCCGGACAGGACCGCGGGGCCGTTGCGCAAGATCGCGATTTGCAGCGCAACCGCTCCGACCACAAGGATAAGGGCGAGACCGCCGATCGCCCACAGCATCTTACGCACCTTTGCCTGTTCCTATCTGCCGGAAAGCCACCCGGCCTATCCGGGCGGGGACGCGATAGCGGGCAGTGACGCGCCCGTATAGTGGGCGCGCACAACCGGGCGGGATAGGATAAGACTGCGAACCTAGCCGACGAGCTTGCGAGCTGCGCGCTCGACCATCGCCACATCTTCCGGCAGTTCGCCGAGCACGGCGACATTGCCTCGCTCATCGCGGCGGATCATGACCAGGCCGAATTCGGGGCCGTCGGTGGCGAGAGCCTCAAGCGTCAGCGCTTCGAGTTCGCGCAGTTTCTTTGCGAGCGATTGGCGCACCGCATCTTCGGGCTCAACCGTCTTGCCGCTTTCTTCGCGACGCAGGCGGCGTTCGGCTTTGACAACACCTTTCAATCCGCCTTCCGCGTCGCCCAGGAACCCGGCAAGCGCACCGCGTTCCAGGCCAAGGCGATGCGCGTGGCTAAGCACCGCAGCATATTCGGTAAGGCGCGTCTTGTCATAGTCGGTGCCGAAGACGAGCTTGACTACCGGAGTCATCGGGGCGCGGTCCTGCACGTTGAGGCCACTTTCCTCGATCAGTTCGTTATACTCCCGCGGCTCATTCTTGGCAGCGAGCGAAAAGTCGTAAGCACGGCCGACGGCGGCATAGAGAGCGTGACGGCTGCGATCTTCCGAGACGCGCGCGCTCTGGGCGAGTTCTCGGGCCAAGGCGAGGCAATCATACAGGCCTGCGTCTTCGGGAAGTTCATCATGGGTTTCGACGGGATCGGCGCGGCTCTCATCATCGGCGTCGTTGGCGATCTCAGCGTTCAGGTTGATCGCGTCTTCAACACTCGGCTGCGCTGTCTGCGGTTCTTCGGAGTTGTCGGGCTTGAAGTTTTGACCTTCAACACCGGGCGGCTCAGTTTGATCATCCGCGCCCTCGCCCTCGCCCTCGCCCTCGCTCTCGACATTGACAGCGTAATCCGCCGCATCAAATTCTCCCGCATCGAGATCTATCGCCTTTTTGGCCGGAGCCTCGATGTAATCGGTGAGCGAAGCGAAGCTGTAATCGGGCACCGCGCCTTCGCCGTCTTCTTCATCCTCTTCATCGTCGAGTGAATACTGTCCGAAACTCGGCATCGGAAGTTCCCCATGAAGGTCTTGTCCGCCCGTTTGATTGCTTAGCGCAGCCACGTTGTCCTCAACCTCATCTTCGCTGGTGAGCTCCAGATCCTGCAAGGGCGAATCCGCCCAGTCGGTAACTGGGTCTGCATGGTGTTTGTGCGGCTCATCCTCATCTTCGACGGGCTGGTCGACTTCGAGTGCCTGGTCGATTTCGAGCAGGAGTTCATCTGCGGTCACCTGGTCGGCCATTTCCTTCCAGTTGATCACGCCATAAATGAAATCGATCGTCTCATCGTCGCTGGAAAACGGCAAAAGGATGCCGCGATAAAGAATCGAAGAACCACGCTGGTTCACGAATTCAGCCTCGAATCCGATCGGCGCCTGATTGGCGAGGATTTGCATGTAATGATCGGTGATGCGGCTCAGCAAAGACCGGGGCGGAACATCCGAAAGCTTCGCAATTGGACCTTTCGCACCGCATTCCTCACCCAACTTGCCGCCAAGGAACTGCACTGCAGGGTCATCGATCCCGGCCGAGAAATCGAGCAGCACGCTGTTCGGTCCGAAATCTGGCAGGTTGTGCGGCTCAAGATCTTCGATCGAGGGAAAAGTACGGTCGTCGAGCAGGCTGGCCCAGTGATTGTAGGCGCGCACCTGCATGCGGCGCTCGTCCTGACCGATCGCTTCGGGCGGCAGTTCACGCACAGTTTCTTCTTCTTCGTGGGCATCCCACCCCTGGCTGTGATCAGCCGGTTCGCCGGATTCGAAAGTGCCCCGCAGCGTGTCCATGGCCATTAATGCCCCTTGTTTCACCGTTCTTCGCTGCGGTTCTGGCCTGACGTGGTAAACATTCCATTAAGTTGTGCCGGAAAGTTGACCGCAATCTTTGCTATCGGATGACCGTTCCGTCGATGGCGCAGGCGTGGCGTCAGAACGCTGCCGTCAAAACGGCACGTTTGCAGCAAGTTCTCGTTGGCTGTCAGTTCGTTACCAGTATCGCATCTTGATCGTGAGCTTTTGTGCTTCGGCCCCATGTGCAAACACAGCGTCGCGAAACTTGGGCGGACCCATGCGAACCTTGGCATCGCGGGAGAAGCCGTACCCCTCTCTCGGGATCATACCGAGCGTGCGGTCGGCCTTGCCATTATCGTTCTCGTCATGAAGCAGCGCTATTGCATAATCGCCCGGCTCGACCCCGGTGAAGCGGATCGTCACTGTCTCGCCTGCCGGCACCACCGTGCGGTGCGAGCCCGGGTCCTTGATGCAGCGCGGGAAGATATCCTGCTTGGTGGTCATGCAGGCTCTGACCACGCCTTCTGACGAACGCAGGTTGGTCACGGTGATCTCGACTTCGCTCGCCGTCGCTGGTGTGGCAGCGCTTGCGAAAGCAGCGCTGATGAAAAGCACTGGGCCTTTCACACCGGTGCGCGCGGGGCGTGCCCCGCTTCCTCGACGATCTTTCTCGAGTGGCCGCGGTCTGTCCCGCAGACGTGATCCCAAAACCGGAAATACAGTCCGAAATTGCATCGATATTCCTCATGATGCCGCTCGTGATGGCTGGCTGTTATCAGCCAATCCCCCAACGATGAATGAACGAGCCAACGCGGGAACACCTCCCACCCCATGTGATTGGTAACGCCCATCACTGTCGCGATGGTCAGCACAAAGCCCAGCACGCCGAGATGGATCGGCACGAAGAACACGAGCAGCGGGATCACAAGCGCGCCGGTCAGCGATTCCAGCGGATGGAAGCTCATCGCGGTCCACGCGGTTGGTGGGCGGCTTTGGTGATGGACTGCATGGAGCAGACCAAACAACCGCTTGTGATGCATTGCTCGATGGCTCCAATAGAACCAGCTGTCCTGCACGAAGAGATAGATCAGCGCTGAAACCGGCATGTACCAAAACGGGTAAGCGCTGGGGTCGATGTACATCAGCGTCCAATCGTGATGTCGCCAGCCCCAAAACACAATTCCGGCTGGCGCACCATAGATGACTGTTGCGATCAGCGACCAACGGATCTCACGCGCAATTTGTGGTTTCAGCCCATCATAAAGCCCGGGCCGCAACCTCTGGGTCACCCAGGCGAAGGCTCCGCTCGAAGCAAAGTACCGCAGCGCCACGATCGCCGACGTCACAATGCTGACCAGCAACAAGGCAAGCGGGATGGGCGTGTCCGGGCTCAGCATCCCCAACGGTATGACGCAGTTTTGGACTGTGGGACAGAGGGTTTGTTGAGATGCCCGTCGGCTAGACGTCGATATCGGCGCAATGTGGATCAAGTGCACCAGTGTGTCGCCGCATCGCTGCCCGCGCCAGCCGTTCGACTTGCGCCTTGCGCCGCGCGGCAGCCAATGGATCGAGCGGAGCCTGGCGAAGAATCTCGGCATCGTAGCTGTCAGCGACGATCACACCGCATGCATCAGGCTGGTATGCCTCGGTTTCCAACGGGCCGCGATCAAGCCCCGGAGGGACACCCCAATAAAACCGGTCGCAATAATCGAGATAATCGGGCCACTTCGCATCGCCGAGCAGATCGCCGCGCGCGACCTTTATCTCGACAATCACGATCAGCCCCTTCGCATCGATTCCCATCAGATCAGCGCGCCGCCCGTTTTTCAGCGGCATTTCGGAAAGGCACCAGACGTTGTTGCGCGCAAACAGCCGCATGATCCCACGCGCCACATCGCCCGATGTTGCAGCAGTGCCCGGTGAAGCCGAATCATGTGCGGTGGAGATCGTCTCGGTCATCCTCCAAGACTGGAACATAGGGCGAACATAGTCAAGCCATTGAGCGCCGCGTCAAATGGCTGCCGGGCGATCAGGCCGCGTCGACCCTATCCTTGTCAACCCCGCCGCCGACCGCCATCAGAACAGCGCCTCGCGCAGCATGAAATTCCCGCCAGAGTGCCAGCGCAGGTGCACTCGCATCCTTGCCGCGCGTCGTGATCGTGCGCAGGGCGGTCAGCCCCGGCTGCATCATCGCATCGATATCCTCGATTCCCTCGGATGCGAGAGTGTGCTGCGCTTTGCTGGCATTGGCCAGCAGAGAATGAAAGGCGGCAAGCTCTTTGTCGAACGGTTCGGGCGAGAGCGCGGCCAGCTTGGCCAGTTGTTCGGCTTGGCTATGCAGATCCAGCCAGCGCTGAGCCAAGGAGCCGACGGGCTTGTCTGCCCGTTCGGCGGTCTCGCGCATGATGCGCATATCATCAGGTGGAAGTGCGGACATGGACATATGGATTAGGCGGAACCACTTGCCGATTGGTTAAACCACTCTGCCGACGCGGTGCGATGATTGGAGAATGCGCGATTATTGGCTGGCGGAGCCGCAATTGGCTTGCTAAGCGCCGCGCCCGCGGCGATATCTTTCGCCACCGAGCACAGGCACCCGTAGCTCAGCTGGATAGAGCGCTGCCCTCCGAAGGCAGAGGCCAGAGGTTCGAATCCTCT